>PLEY01000194.1:0-149 GCA_003136595.1 Burkholderiales bacterium | reverse complement strand
GTGCAGGCGCAGATCCTGAACCTCCTGAAGACCCTGCAGCGCGAGCTCGGCATCGCGTATCTGTTCATCACCCATAATATCGGCGTCGTTGAATACCTGGCAGACGATGTCGCCGTCATGCAGTCTGGCAAGATCGTCGAGTATGGCGG
>PLEY01000171.1 GCA_003136595.1 Burkholderiales bacterium | reverse complement strand
CTATTCCCGCGCGCAGTCTTTGGTGCGATAGTTTTCACGGACGGATACCTGACTCCGGTGCCTGTGCCGGTACTTGCTGGTCTTTCCGAACGGCTTGCAGGGGCGCCCTGGCTGTCTTCAGCGCGAATTGGTGCCGGTCGGCGTTCCGGATCCCTCGTGATCCTTGTTGATCGTCACCGACCATTCCTAAGGTCCCGTTCAAGACTATGCCCCCTCGAGGAGTGCCCCCGTGTCGAACCTGATCCACTCCCCCGAACACGCCTTCCCCTCGATGTGCGCGGGCCAGGCGAGGGTCTATCTTGAACGGTCCGTGCCGTCCCTCTTCGGCCGGGAATTGCCGTACGCAAAGCTGTGGACGATGGCCGAGGGCGAGCGCTTCTACGACGTCTATCAGGTCCAGGACACGCATTCGGTACGGCGTGAAAAATTCTACTTCGACGTCAGCGCGTTTTTCGGACGACCCGAGCCGGTGGGCAGCGCGGACTGGCCTGACCTGCCCGAACCCAACCGGTCTGTCCCCCTCACCTGCCTCTTGAGCCGCGACGAATTGCTCTCGATCGGCGATCCTGGCCGTGGTGCGGGACCGGGTCTGGATGACTACCTGGTCCGGTTCAAACAGGCCTCTTCCGAGCAGTTGGGGTGCCGCATCGCGAGCCTGTCGGCTCGCGCCCGCACGATCGAGGTGGCGCCGGTACGCATGTACGTCAACGAAGAGATCCCCTTTCTCCACGGCTATCGCTTCTACAAGCTCTTCATCGTGCACCAGCTCATTCATTGGCATCAGGGTCATGACGTGCGCCTGACCGAACTGGGGCCGCGCCGGGATGGACGGATGCCCCGCCCCGGCCAGGACTGCGTCGCGTTCAAACCGCTGCCTCCATATGATTTCTGCCGCGACTTTCTCAACTTCCTCTTCTGGACGCATCAACCCGACGCCTTTGAATCCGCGGCGGAAGTCGAGGCGTTTGCGCAGACGGCGCGCTTTGCAATCCGCGCTGCGCTGTTCACCTGCCGCGAGCTGCGCGCGACGCTCGGGGAGGCCGGCCTCACGGTGCGCGTGCGCAATCGACTCCGGGCCGCGCTCGGCGCGGAAACCCCTCTGCCGCGCTCGGGGGCGCACGCCGAACGCCGGCTGGCCCACTGAACGCCGGTTGCGGCGACCTACTGCTCATCCTCGACCCGGTAGCCGCGCCGCGCAAGCTCGGCGATCAAGCCCTGATCCGAGAACAGGTGGAGCGCCCCGACGGCGAAGAAGGTCACGCCGCCTTCCCGCAGGTAGTCTTCGGCGCGGTCGGCCATGGTCTGGTTGCGCGCCGCCAGGATCTCCTCGACCATGAAATGCGCGAAGGGCCCCTCCTCGGCACGCAGTTCGGCAAGGCTCGCCTCGATGGCTGCAACATCGCCCTGTGCCCAGCCGTCAAGCAGCGCCTTTGCGTCGCGGGCCGCCTGACCATCCTCGATCTCGTCAATCGACTCGCGTAGTTCGTCCTGCTGCACGGCGGGTGGTTCAGTGCTCAAGAGACGCAGTTGCTGCTCGAAGCCCTCGCGGTCCGCGCGCTGNNGGATGAAGCGCTGCGGTCCCGCATTGTGGACGAACAGATCGTTGAACGCACGCTCGTATTCGGACAGGATCACCTCGACGCCCTCGCCGCCGCTTAAGCCCGCACGGCCCAGTTCGAGCACGTCAAATGACTGGGCCAGCATCCACGCGCGCATGTGCAGCATGCGCGCCATCGACAGGTGATAGCGCTGGCCCATTCTGGGCAGACGGGCCAGGAGTTCTGGCGGAACATGATTGGCGAGCGAATCGTTCTCAGGATAGAAGGCGGTCGCCTGGACCATGCGCGCGAGGCTCGCCTGGTTGGCCGGATCGGCCTCGAGCGCGAGCCGGCTCGCCTGCCCCAGGCGGGTGGCGACTGCGGCGTTGATGGGAAACAGTTCCGCGCGCCCCACGTGAACGGTCCCATAGAGGTAGAGCAGACTGGCGGCCCCCTCAGTGGGCGCTTCAGTGGGCACTTGACTCGCGCCCCCGGCAACGCCGCCAGCCCTCGGTTCAGCACGGACCACGCGGTACAGAAAGCCACGCTTGGGCGTCGCGGCGATGCGCTCGCCAAACGCCGCGGAAAAGGTATCAACGGCCCGCGCCGGATGCAGTGCGAGGACGATGACTGTGCAAACCAGAAAAATGGAATGACCAAGGCTTGCGCCCGGTCCGAGGATGGGAGCGCCGCGGTGCCGGGAGGCACCCGGTGAAAGCCCGATCAGCCCGCAGGCCCGCGCGCTCACCGAATCCGGCGCTTGCGCCCGGGGCGGTCGCCGGAAAGTCCCGAGGCAGGTGCAACGAGCATCGGGCACGGACCGCCTAGGAGGGTGCCGCCTGGGTGTTCATCTGCTTGAGTTCGTCCTCGCTGATGTAATCGAAGACCTTGACGACCGCGAGCACACCCCCCACCTCGCGCGCGATGTTCGCGGCATAGTCCCCCTCGCGCTGGGTGACACGACCCATCAGATAGACGGTGCCGCGCTCAGTGATCACCTTGAAGACATTCGCATAGATGTCCTTCTGGTTGACGAGGCGCGCCTTGACCTGGGAGGTGATGAAACTGTCGCTGGAACGCGAGGTGAACGACGATGCTCCCGAGACGCTGAGTTCGTTGACGACGCCGGTTACGGTGTCGATGCTGTTGACAATGCGCTCGGCCTGATCCTTCGCCGCCTGGCTCGGTACCTCGCCCGTGAGCAGGACCTTGCGATTAAAGGCATTGACGTTGACATGCGCGGCGTCGCCCAGTTCGGAGCCGATCTGGCTGCCCGCCTTGACCCCGATGACCTGATCGTCGGCCTGCGCACCGAGTGAGCGGCGATCGGTGGCCGAATAGGTCCCGGCGACGACGCCACCGGCTATGATCGGCAAACATCCCTGCAGCTGGCTCGCGAGCACCATGACGAGGAGTGCGCAGGGTCGCCCCAGGCCTCCGCCCGTCCAGCGCCTCGCGCCCGATGCGCCCGGTCGCGGATCGGCATGAACATCATCCCTCATTCACTCATCTCCCAAAAGCATCCAGTCAATCCCATCGCACAGGCAGTGCAGCGCCAGCAGATGCACCTCCTGCACGCGCGTGGTCCGCTCGTGTGGGACGCAGATATGGACATCGCTGCTGCGCAACAGTTCATTCATCCGCCCCCCGCCCTTGCCCGTCAGGGCGACGACATGCATCTCCCGTTCGTGGGCGGCCATAACTGCCGCGATGACGTTGGCCGAGTTTCCCGAGGTCGAGATGGCGAGCAGGACATCGCCGGCGCGGCCAAGCCCCTGGACCTGCTTCGCGAAAACCGTGTCAAAGCTATAGTCATTGCCCACTGCCGTCAGGATCGAGGTGTCGGTGGTCAGTGCGATGGCGGCCAGGGGCAGCCGTTCCCTCTCGAAGCGGCCGATCAGTTCGGCGGCGAAATGCTGGCTGTCGGCCGCCGAGCCGCCGTTGCCGCAAACGAGAATCTTGTTGTCGTCCGAGAGGGCCTCGACCATCATCTCAACGGCCCGCGCCAAGCCCTCTCCGAGGATCGGGCCGGCCTGCTGCTTCAAGCGTGCACTGTCGTCAAACTGGCGTTGGATACGATCGATGAGGCTCATGGCGCGATTATACCCACCCCCGACCTGCACCCCCGAACGGTGACCGGGCCGCGTTCGGGCCCTGCAGTCCGCGCACGGCTTGGCCGCGCCATTTGCCGCGGCCCCGCTCGCCGGGCACAATCCGGGCATGGATCTCGCCGTGCATCTGGACGCTGCCCTCTCCCAGGACTACCCGCAAGGCACGCTGTACCTGGTTGCAACTCCGATCGGCAATCTCGCGGATCTCAGCCTGCGCGCGATCGCCGTCCTCATGCAGGTCGACCGGGTCGCCGCCGAGGACACCCGCAGCGCCAAGCGAGTGCTCGGTCATCTGGGTCTGGACAAGCCGTGCATCGCCTTGCACCGCCACAACGAGCGCAGCGTGTCGAGCAGCGTCATCGCGGCGCTTCGGACGGGCGAGCGCGTCGCCTACGTCTGCGATGCCGGCACGCCCGCCATCTCCGACCCGGGCGCAAAGCTCGTCGAGAGTGTGCGCTCGGCCGGCTACCGCATCATTCCGCTACCCGGTCCCAATGCCGCCGTCTGCGCCTTGAGCGCAGCCGGCTTCGCCCAGACCGCGTTCTACTTCGCAGGCTTCCTGCCCGCCCGCGCGGCGCAGGCCGAGCGAGCGCTTGCGTCATGGGTCGACCTGCCGGCGCACATCGTGCTGTACGAGGCGCCGCAGCGTGTCCTCACGACCGTCGGACTGCTCGCGCGGCTGTTCGGGCCCCGGCGTCACCTTTTCATTGCGCGCGAGCTCACGAAGCTCTTTGAGAGTCTCGAACGCCTGCCGCTCGGAGAAGCCGAAACATGGCTGCGCGCCGACCCCAACCGCCAGCGCGGCGAATTCGTCCTGATCGTCGAAGGACTGGCCGAGCCGCCTGACGAACTGGCGCGCGCCCTGCCGGTTCTCGAGCGTCTGCTGGCCTGCCTGCCGCTCTCCGAAGCGGTCGCGCTCACGGTCGATCTGACGGGCGTCGGACGCAAAGAACTGTATGCACGCGCCCTCGAACTGAAGGGGGGCGGCTAAGGTCGCTGCGGCGCGACGATCACCGGGGCGATGCCGAGGTCATCGCGCAGGCGCGCCGCCGCACCTTCAGCCTCGCTCCGGTCGGCGTAGGGTCCAAGCTGCACCCGATAGAAGCTCTCGGACGACAGGATACGCAGGCGCCCCGCGAGCGCCGGGTCAAGTTCCAGTGCCAGGTGCTGCAGAAATCCCTCCGCCCCGGAGCGCACGCGAAACGCCGCCAGCTGCAGGTAGTGGCCTGAGACTGGGAGCTCGGCGCCGGCCGCAGGACGGGTACTGTCGGGGGGCGTACGCGCCGAGGCAGGCACGAGGTCAGCAGGCAGGTCGTCGGCCATGGCAACCGCGCCGGCAGATACGGCGGCCGCCGGGGCCGCAGGAGCGCTCGTGACGCTCGGCGCGTTCATCGCACTGGCGGTGGGCGCTGCGGGTGCTGTGACCGGGGGTGCCGCCGGGCCGGGCAGGCGCTGAGCGTCGCGTGCAAGCTGGATGGGCGCCCCGGAGCCGAAGCGGCCGGCGGCGATGTCGCGCGGCAGAAGGCGCTCAAGCTCCACACTCGTGCTGCCCATCCCGGCAAATCCGAGGCGGTAGGCTGCAGCGAAGGACAGGTCGATGATCCGTCCGGGATGAAACGGGCCGCGGTCATTCACCCTGACGATCACGGAGCGGCCATTGGCCGGATTGGTGACCCGCACGTAACTCGGGATGGGCAGGGTCGGGTGCGCGGCGGTCATGGAGTACATGTCGTAGATCTCGCCGCTCGCCGTGCGCTGTCCATTGAACTTGCGTCCATACCAGGAGGCGATGCCGTGCTCGGTAAATGGGCGGTCGCTGGTGTCGGGGACGTATTCCCTGCCGAACACGACATAGGGACGATTCGCCCCCGACGCGTAGGGTTCGACGCGGGGCACTGCGTCGGGGAGCTGGTCGAGGTTCTCGGGAGGGTTATCGCCGGGACCGTCGTCCTGGTAGTAGGCGCCATGGCGCGACGAGCCCGCGGCGGGCGCCGTCGCATTCGGGCGCGGCCCCGAGGGAGTGGATGCGCAACCGGCCAAGAGCAGCGCCCCCATCAGGGCGAGGAGGGCGAGCCAGGTGGAGCGGCGCATCGTCGCTCAGGTCTGGATCAACTTGCGGTGCCGCTGCACGCTCATGAGAATCCCCGCACCGATGCCAAGGGTCCCAAGCGCCGTGCCCCCGTAACTCATGAAGGGCAGCGGTACGCCCACCACAGGCAGAAGCCCGGCCACCATGCCCATGTTCACGAACGCGTAGGTGAAGAACATCAAGGTGATGGCGCCGGCGAGGAGCCGTGCGAAGTAGGAGGGGGCATTCAGCGCGATCATGAGCCCGCGGGCGATGAGCGCAAGGTAGAGCAGGATCAGCACGACATTGCCGACGAGGCCGAATTCCTCGGCAAACACGGCCAGGATGAAGTCAGTCGTGCGCTCCGGTATGAACTCCAGGTGCGCCTGGGTTCCTTGCAGGTAGCCCTTGCCGGTCACGCCGCCCGAACCCACGGCGATCGCGGCCTGGATCGTATGGAATCCCCGGCCCAGAGGATCCGTCGTCGGGTCGAGCAGCGTGCAGATGCGCTGCTTCTGATAGTCGTGCATGCCTGGCCAGGCGACTTCGGGCGCACAGATGCGATCGCCGAAGTAGACGAGACTGCCCGCCGCGACGGCCCCGGCCAGGATCACGGGAGCAATCAGCTTCCAGGACAGGCCTGCAAAATAGATGACGTAGATGCCCGCGGCGAGCACGAGGATCGCCGTCCCGAGGTCGGGCTGCTTGGCGATGAGGCCCACAGGAATGGCCAGCAGCACCGCCGCGGCGAGGAAGTCGCGGCCGCGCAAGAGCGCCTCGTGCTTGTGGAAATACCAGGCGAGCATGAGGGGCATGCCGATCTTCATGACCTCCGAGGGCTGGATCACCACGCCAATGTCGAGCCAGCGGCGCGCACCCTTTTTCACGGTGCCAAAGAGGGCCACGGCGATGAGGAGCGCGATGCCGATGGAATAGATGGGCACGGCAAAGCGCATCAGGGACTGGGGGGGTACGTTGGCCAGGAGCCACATCATGAGAAAGGCGGCGCACAGGTTGCGGATCTGTCCCTCGAAGCGCCCCGGAAAGTCGTAACCGGCACTAAAGACCGTCACGAGGCTGAGCACCGCAAGGATGCCCAGGATGATCAAAAGCGGCGTGTCGAAGACCTGCAGATAGGGCCGCAGTTGCTGCCAGCGTTCAAGGAGCCAGGGCCGATCAGTCATCATGCACCTCGAGTTCGGGCGCAGCCTGTGGCTTGTCTGCGCTCGGTTTCTTGCCCAGCAGATAATAGTCGAACAGCTGCCGGGCGATCGGCGCTGCAGCCTGGGCCCCGAAGCCGCCATTTTCCACCAGGACGGCCACGGCGATGCGCGGGTGGTCGGCCGGGGCATAGGCGATGAACCAGGCATGGTCGCGCAAGCGCTCGGCGACCTTGCCCTCGCGGTATTTCTCATTCTCCTTGACCTGGAACAGCTGCGCGGTACCGGTCTTGCCGCCCGAGGTGTAGGCCGCACCCTTGAAGGCGACCGCGCTCGTGCCCTCCTTGTTGACCCCCACCAGCGCATCACGGATGGTCTGCAGATTCTGGGACTTGATGTCGATCCGAAAGCTGGCGGTGGGCACGGTGAGCGTGCGCTCCCCGGTCTTGCTGTTCTCGATCGATTTGACCAGGTGCGGCGTCATCACCACGCCGTCATTGGCGAGCGTCGCAATCGCATGGGCCATCTGCAGCGGCGTATAGGCGTTGTAGCCCTGACCGATGCCGATGCTCACCGTATCGCCGGCATACCAGCGTTGCTGCTCTGCACCCTTGAAATACCGCTTCTTCCATTCCGGCGACGGCAGGACCCCCGGCCGCTCACCGTCGAGGTCGATACCGGTGATCTGCCCAAAACCGAACGGTTTCATGAAGCTGGCGATGGCATCGATGCCCATCTCGTTGGCGAGCATGTAATAGTAGGTGTCACATGAGGCGACGATCGAGCGGTACATGTCGACGTAGCCGTGCCCGCCCTCCTTGTCGTCGCGAAACCGGTGTCCGGCGAACATGAAATACCCCGGATCGTTAAAGCCCCACTGGGGGGTCCTCTTGCCGTTCTCCAGAGCGGCCAGCGCGAGAAATGGCTTGAAGGTCGAACCGGGAGGATACGCCCCCGTCAGCGGCCGGTTGATGAGGGGCTTGTCGGGCGAATTGTTAAGCGCATCCCAGTTCTGGCTGTCGATCCCCTCGACGAACAGGTTCGGATCGAAGCTCGGCTCCGAGACGAACGCCAGGACGTCGCCGCTGTCCGGCTCGATCGCGACGAGCGCACCGCGTCGGTCACCGAACGCCTCTTCGGCGACCTGCTGGAGCTTCACGTCCAGGGACAGGATGAGATTGTTGCCCGCAACCGCCGGTGTGCTCGAGAGCGTGCGCACCGCGTGCCCACCGGCCGAAGTCTCGACCTCCTCGTAGCCGGTCGTGCCATGCAGGTATTCCTCGTAGCGCTTCTCGAGCCCTTCCTTGCCGATGTAATCGGTGCCCTGATAGTTGCTAAGGAGATCGATCCCCTCGCGATCCTCACGATCCGACAGCGCGTCGATGTCGCGCTGGCTCTTGCGCCCGATGTAGCCGATGACGTGCGCGGCCACTTCGTTTAACGGGTACTGGCGAAACAGCCGCGCCTGGATCTCGACGCCTGGAAAGCGGTAGTGCTGAGCCGCGAAGCGCGCCACCTCGTCATCGGTCAGGCGGGTGCGGATCGGCACGCTCTCGAGGCCCTTCGACTCCTCCAGCACCTTGCGAAAGCGCTTGCGGTCCCGGGTCTGGATCTCGATCACCGCCGACAGCGCATCGATGGTCGCGTCCAGGTCGGCAACCCGGGCCGGTGTGATCTCGAGCGTGTAGGCGGAATAGTTACGCGCCAGAACCACGCCGTTGCGATCGAGGATCAATCCGCGATTGGGTGGGATCGGCACGACCGAGATGCGATTCTCCTCGGCCTGGGCGGCAAACTGGGAGTGACGCACGATCTGCAGATCGACCAGCCGGGCGAGGAGCAGCGCGAACGCGAGGATCACGAAGGCAACCGCGGCACCGAGCCTTAGCCGGAACAGATGCAGTTCGCGTTCCGTGTTCTTGAACTCGGTCACCAGACGCTCACTCGAGGACGCTCAGATCGGGCGATTCTCATCTCGATCCAGGGGGCGGCGCTGCGGCGCAAGCAGCAGCCAGGTCGCGAGCGGCCAGAGCGCCGCTGTCACGAAGCTTTCGATCGGACTGGTCCAGCCCGGGTAGCTGCCGTCGACCACGAAGCGCACCACGAAGGTCGCGGTCTGGGCCACCAGGAAGAGCGGCAGGACATGGACCGTCTGGGCGAGCGTTCCGAACCACAGGATGCGCCTGTGCATCATGATCGCGCCAAAGGAGAGCAGCGTGTAGGCAAGCGCGTGCTGCCCGAGGAGCGTGGCGTCGTCGACGTCCATGAGCAGTCCCATTGCAAAGGCCAGCCCGATGCCCACCTTGCGGGGCTGGTGGATGTTCCAGAAGACCAGCGTCAGGGCGACGAAATCGGGGATCCAGTAGCGATGGCCCCAGGGCAGGAAATTCAGGATCAGTGCGCTTAACAGGGACAAGCCGATGAACGGTGGACTCACCGGCCGCAGGATGTATTGCGGGTTCTGCATCAGTGCGCGGGCCGGCGGATGCGGCGCTGCTCGGGAGACGGCTCCGCGGGCGGCGGTGGAGGAGGCAGGGGTTCGGGGATCAGAACCAGCAGGTAGCGGTTGCGGTCGACGCCGCCGACCGGGGCACACAGGATCTGGGCGAAGGAATAGGCGGGGCTGTGCTCGATGGTGACCACGCGCGCCACCGGAAGTCCGGCGGGATAGATGCCATCGATGCCGGAGGTGACGAGCAGATCGCCGATCTTGATGTCGGCATTGGCCGCCATGAAGCGCAGGTAGAGAAGGCCCCCCTCGCCCCCACCCGAGGCCACCGAACGCAGACCGGAACGCAGATTCTGCACCGGGATCACCTGGCCTTTGTCAGTCAAAAGCGTCACCTCGGACATGAAGGGAAAGACCCGCGTCACCTGGCCGACCACGCCGGCATCGTCGATCACCGGGCTGCCGGCGGCGACGCCGGCGCGGGCGNNCCCGCCGTGATGCCCTCGGTCGAGCCGCGATCGACCACGACCCGCTTGGAGGACGGATCGCGCGCATCGTAGAGCACCTCGGTGGCCAGCGAGCGGCTCGCCTGGCGGGCGCGGGTCTCGAGCAGGCGGCGCAACTGCGTGTTCTCAGCGAGGAGCTCCTCGGCAAGCAGCCCCTTCTGGGCAATTTCGGTCTTCTCCCGCAGCAACTGCTCGTTCTCCTGCTGGATGCCGCGAAGCGACGTGAAGTAGCGGCCCGCATTGGCGATCCAGTCCCCGGGCAAAAGGACCCCACGCTGGATCGGATAGAGCGCAGTGCCGAGCNNCCTTGCGGATCGTCGAGAGTGCGTCAAAGCGCGCGTCGGCCACGAGCAATGTGATGGCGATGACCGAGAAGAAGATGAGCCGCGCCCGCGCCGAGGGGCCCTGCTTGAAGAACGGCGGCGGACTATATTCCATGCTCGGGTCGCACCCCGGTGCACCTCAT
>PLEY01000015.1:15956-30127 GCA_003136595.1 Burkholderiales bacterium | reverse complement strand
GCGTTACGACGCTGTTCGGTAACGATCTCGTCAGATCACGCCCCTCTGCGATATCTGGGGTCAGACGCGTTCGCCCGCAGCAGCTCCGCCGAAAAACTGGTTCTTCGGCCGCGCAAGGCCGAGGTGATCGCGCAGGGTGGTCCCGGTGTAGGCCTCGCGGAAAAGGCCGCGACGGGTGAGTTCCGGGACCAGCAGCTCGACGACATCATCGAGTCCTTCGGGAACGGTGTGGAACATTACGTTGAACCCGTCAGATGCCTCGGTCTCCAGCCATTCCTGCATGCCGTCGGCGATCTTCTGCGGCGTCCCGACGAACTTCAGGCCTCCATAGCCGCCAACGAGCTCGGCGAGTTGGCGCACTGAGAGGCTTCGCTCGCGCGCGATCTTGACCAGCGCCTCCTGGGCGCTTTGGCTCTGGTTGCTTGGCGGCAGATCGGGAAGAGGTCCGTCGAGATCGAATGCACTGGCATCCACGCCGAGCCGCATGGACAGATTAGGCAGGGAACTGTCTGGATGCACAAGACTGTCGAGCAATTTGAGCTTACCCTGCGCCTCCTCCTCAGTGGCGGCGACGATGACGAGCGCTGCGGGCAGGATTTTCAGCGTGTCATCTGCGCGTCCGAGCGCGCGCATGCGGCGATGAATGTCGGTGTAAAGGGCTCGGCCGTCCTCGATGGTTCGAGCCGGGGCGAAGACCACGTCCGCGGTCTCGGCAGCCAACTGGCGTCCCGCGTCCGACGCACCGGCTTGGACGATGACGGGTCTGCCCTGCACCGGACGGGCGATGTTCAGCGGGCCACGGACGGAAAAATAGTGCCCCTTGTGACCGAGGGTGTGCAGTTTCTCGGGATCGAAGAAGATGCCGCTCTGTTGATCGCGCACAAATGCATCGTCGGCGAAGCTGTCCCACAACCCCACGACGACATCGTAGAACTCGCGGGCCCGGCGATAGCGCTCATCGTGCTCCATGTGCTCGTCCAGCCCAAAATTCAGCGCCGCTTCGGGGTTGGAGGTGGTGACGATGTTCCACCCGGCGCGCCCTTGACTGATGTGGTCGAGCGAGGCGAAGCGTCGCGCAACGTGGTAGGGCGCGTCGAAGGTGGTCGACGCGGTGGCGACGAGGCCGATCCGTTCGGTGACCATCGCAAGCGCCGAGAGCAAGGTCAGCGGCTCAAACGACGTCACCGTTGCGCTCCGTCTTAGGGCCGCGATGTCCATGTTCAGGAGCGCGAGATGGTCCGCCATGAAGAAGGCGTCGAACCGCCCCTCCTCGAGCTTCTGGATGAACCGGATCATGTGCCGCAGGTTGAAGTTGGCTTCAGGATAGGCGCCAGGATAGCGCCACCACCCCGTATGGATGCCGACCGGCCGCATGAATGCGCCAAGATGCAGTTGCTTGCTCACGGAACTCTCCTTGATCACTGCTTCGATCCAAGATATCACGGAGCGGGTGCATCGTAGAGCCAGGGCTTGACCGTCCGCTCAGTGCTCTCTCGCGCTGCAGCTGCCGTTTCCTGCTTCCGCGACCCGTGTACACCCGCCGTGAGTAGAACGCTCCTTTTTGGGACCGACCGGATCTGAGAAGTCGGTTGAGATGCCCGATTACGGAACCAGGCAGGTCGGCGACGCCGCCCGGATCGGGTGAGCGAGACCTCGCAGAGCGCTCGCGGCTCGGCATCGCAGCTCAGAAGCGACCCGAACGCTCTGGCCACTACGCCGTCGCCGCGTCTCCGATGTCACGAACTCCCGGCCGCATCGAGGTCTTCGAGTAGCGTGCTCGCCACGGCTTCTTCCGCGATGGCGAGACCGTAGCGTTCCATCGAGGCCGAAAGTGAGGGATCCCACGATGCTTCGATGCGCGCCTGCTTGAGCTCGCACCGTGTGCGTGATGCGCTCGCCGCCGTTTCGTAGTCCGCGGTTCCAAATCGCCACGGAAGTGCGCCAGAGGTGCGCATGACGTAGTTGGCGATCTGGATGCCAGGCCAGTCGAAGTCGCCGTGATAGCGCAGAAGTGCGCCGGCGCCTGCCAACTGGATGAGCAATGTGCGCTGGGCCGCCGCCGGCATGCCATCGGTGCAGACCAGCGTTGCGCAGTCCCTGCCAAGGCGATCGGCGGCGATGGCGACCAGATTGGGGTTCTCGCACACGAAAACCGCGCGCTCGGCGACCGCCCACCGGGGCGGCGAGCGCAGCAGCAACCGCAGCGACGCGTACGCGGGTTCACCCGGCGCACACACCGCACGCTCACCGGCCTGGACCGGCAGATTGAGGAGCAGGGCGGGCCGAGCCAGTTCATTGACCAGAACGCCAGCGCGCGCCCAGACGTCGCGCGGGCGTTCGTCTTGCGCACCATCATCGGAGGCGCGCTCGGGCGTCTCAGGAAGGGTGCCGTCGAGCGGTTCAGGCAACCTGGGCAACTCAGGCAGCTCAAGTGGCCCTGTGGGGGGCGGAGGCACATTTTCCTGGTGGCGCCAGGCCGCCAAGACCAGCGTCGCGCACGCCTCGCCCTCGTCCAGTCCATGCGGGTTACCGAGCGTCTCGGCTGCCAGCTGCGCCCGCGCCAGTCCGCCCGCTGGCAGGCGACCGAGCACGCTTTCGGCTGCGTCGAGCAGTTGCACGGCCCGCGCGGGGCTATGACGGGCGAGGCGCTTGAGCAAGCCCAGCGCGGCTGGCAATTGCAGAAGGCTGGCGAGCGCGGGGTGCCTGGTCGTGGCCCCCACGGCAGCCCAACTCGCCTCGGCAGCGGCACGCGCCGCTGCGAGATGGACGATCGGACCATCGATGCGTTCGAGTGCCTCGCGCAGCGATTGCGCGATCCCCGCGTCCCGAAGCCGGGCATCGAGCAGGGCAAGGTCGACCTGGATCGACTTCGCGGCACGCGGTGGCTGTCCGGTCAAGAGGGCAAGCGTTTCCCGTTCATCCTCGCGCAAGTCACCGAGGCGAAGCATCCCCGGCTGTGCGCCGGGCGCGGCACGTTCGTAGACTCGTCGCAGACGCCGGCGCAGTGCTGTCAGTTCCGCACCGCCCAGCAGCTTGTGCAGGCGTGGATCCACGTCGCTCATGACGGTGGGAAACGCCGATTCGGATCGTCCTCGCGGCGCTTCGCCCGTCCATCCCAGTTCCAGCGGGAGACGAAGACCGCGTCAATCCCTTCGCGCCGTTGCAGCTGACATATCGAAACACCAGGCAGCTCCGCATAGCAGGCCCACTCGCGTTCGCTGGTGATGACGAAATCGAGGTCGAACTCGCGGATCAGTCCCATGCAGTGGGCCCGTGCCGCATCGTCGATCCCGGCAAAGGCTTCGTCGAGCAGCATGAGGCGCGGCGCGTGCGGGTTGCTGCCCTGGCTGTAGAAGCTCGCGATCGCAGCGAAGAGCGGCACGGTCAGGCCCAGGGCACGCTCCCCGCTGGAGGCGGGGCCTGAGAGCTTGCGCCATTGCCCGTCCTGGAGCCGTTCGACCCTGAAGCGGTGCCAGCGGCGATAATCCAGCGCGCGCGCCAGCTGATCGACCATGTTGCCGGCTCCGTCGCTGCCGAGAGGGGTGCCCAGGTCCGCGTCGGCCCGCTCGCGCTCGCTTGCAATGCGCTGCTGGAGCATCGTGCCGACCACCCGCCGGTCTTCCGCCGACCAGAGATCCGCACTGGTATTGAGCAGGTGACGGCGCGCGGCTTCGAGACCCGCCGGTGCGCCCTCGTCTTCTCCGAGCGGCTGCCACTGCAGACGGTAACGCACCCCGGTCGAGGTCGGGCGCTTGTGCAGCTCCCGGTTGATAGCCTGCACCTGGGTCTCGGTCGCGCGCAAGAGGCGCTGGACCTCGGCGGCGATTTCCGCCTGCAGGTAATTCTCGAGCACCTCGCTTTCCTTTGCGGTGAGCAACTCGCCGCGCTGGTGAATGTCGTCGGCCAGCCGCCGCGCGAGCTGGTCGGGTCGCTCGGGACGATTGTGAAAGAGGATGTGGACAACGAAACCCCAGTCGCTGGGCTCGGCACGCGCCTGGTGGCCAAGCGCGCTCAAGGCGCGTTGCAGCTCCTGCAGATCCTCCGTGATTTGCCGTTGCACGCGGGTCCAGACCGCCTCATCGTCCAAGACATGCACGAGCGCCTGCTCGATGCGTCTTGCAAGCGCCAGAGCGGGATCAATGGTCCATGGGCTGCGCAGGTCGGGCAGTTCGATGTCGGGCAGCGCCGACGACAGCAGGCTGCTCTGCGCAAAATGCTGCAGGCGTGCGACGGCGACTGCGCGTGTTGTCGTGCGCTCGGTCAGCGTAGCCTCGGCACTTTCGCTCATGGCGCTGGCGCGCGCGCGGGCCTCTGCCGAAAGGCGTCGCGCCTCGGTCGCTGTCCGCAGGGCCCCGTCCGCCCCCCGCACGGCCAGCCGCGCCTCGGCCAGTTGCCGGCGCAGCGCATCGACTTCGGCGCCGACCGAATCGCGCAGCACTTCAAAGCGTGCCTGCGCCTCTTCCGCCTCAATGCGGCAGGCGGCGAGCCTCTCTTCACGTGCCTGCAACTGGTCGCGCGCGTCTGCTTCGCGCGACTGCTGCGCCGCCAGCTCGGGATAGGCACGCCGCCATTCCTGGGCGGCTTGCACCAAACCGTAGTGTGCGTCATTGAATGCCTGCAATGCGGCTTCGATGGCAGGTAGCGCGTCGGGTGCCTGCGGCAGGCCCATGTCCAGAGCGTCGTGTTCCAGACGTTCCCGCACCGCCTGCCAGGCCACGTCGGCGTCGCGGCACTGGGTCTCGGCCTGGAGGAGCCGGCTCCGCGCGGTCTCAAGGTCGCGGGCGCAGACGCTCACGCTCGTCTGTGCCTGGCGCAGCGGCTCTTCGGAAGGGATGCCGGACCATTCCTGTTCGGCCTGGCGACGCTCGGCCTCGAGTTGCTCGAACTGGCGTTCCAGGCCCACCAGCTCTTTAGTCAGCGTCTGCGTGCGTAGCGAGATCGCGTCCAGGCGCTGCCGGCGCGCCGCCGCACGAGCGGCGTGACCTATGTAGACGGCTTGTGGCTTCTGCCAGGCACCCGCGAGTGCCCCGAGGCGAAAGCGTCCGTCGGGAGCAATCCAGGCTTCCGCATCCTCGCGGGCGTCACCGCACGCAACGCCTGCGAGCAGGCGCCCGACCGTGGCAGCCTGTACGGAGCCCTCGGCAAGCTCATCAGCCCTGAGCCAATCGGAGAGCGAGGGGCCGGCTATCGGCGGACGCCCGACCCACTGGGTGTCGAGCCAGTGCTGGGTGCGGTCGGCGGCCAAGACCAGCGCCCCATCCGGCGTGACCCATGCATCGAGGAGTCCCGAGGCTTCGAGCGCGGCTTCGAGACCGGCGCGCTCTGCGGCGCTCACATGATCATGGAAGTCGACCAGTTTCCATAGCGGCGCGCCGGCAAGCGCGTGGGCGGCCGAAGGCGTGCGAGTATCGATGCTGCGGGTGGGTGGCAAGGGCGGCGTTGCATCGCCTCCAGCGCTCAAGTGCTCCCGCTCGGTTTCGAGTTCGCGAAGTTCCTGTTCACGGGCAACGCGCTCTGAGCCGAGGACCACTTCGCGGGCCGCGTACCGCATGCTGGCCAGTTGCAGTTGCGCCTGCAACGCGCTTCGGGCGGGGTTATCAAGGGTCGGATCCGCGAGCAACACCCAATTGCTCAACGCCCTAGGCAGCGCATCGCCGTCCCACTGCAGCTGCTCGAGACTCGCTCCATACGCGAGCCAGTCGTCGACCAGGGCCTGCCCTGCGTGCTCGAATGCGGCGTCGGCGGCGTTGCGGCGCGTCCTGGCGTCTTCCTGCTCCTGCTCGCGCTCGCGCTGCGCGTCCTGCCGCTGCGCGAGCGCGAGCGCCGCCTGCTGCAACTCGGCGTGGCGGCGGTGCAGCAACGCCAACTGATCGCGTCGCGCGGCCACTGCACCGCGCAGGCTTGAAGATGCTGCATCGAAGTCGCGCGCTGCAAGTTCGGCCAGTGCGGACGGGGCCAGAGCGGCGAGGGGGTTCGCGCCAAGGGGCAGTGTCAAACCGGCGCCGCTCGCCTGCTCCGTCGCTTCCCGGCGGGCCAGTGCCAGGGCCCGCTCGGCGTCCGACGCACGTGCTGTGGCCTGGCGCGCGGACTGCTGCTCGCGCTCCCAGCGGTGGCGCGCCTGTGAGCAGTCGGTCTGCGCTAAACGAGTTGCCGTATGGCGCCGCCTGGCCTCCTCTTCTGCGCCTTCGAGCCGGTTGGCATCCTGGTTGATCGGGTCGGACTGAAGAGTGTCCTGGCGCGCGCGCTGGGCGACGAGCGTGTGCTCAGCCTGTTCCAGCACATGCTGCGCTGCGGTCTCCGCAGCAAGCGCCGCCTGCAGTTCGGTATGCGTCTGGTTCCGTTCCTGGCGGGCCTTGTCGAAGTCGGTCTGCGCCTGGCGCAGTTCCCGCGCCTGGCGCCGCGAGAGCGTGCCGGCATAGACGCGGTAGCGCTGGTCAAAGCGTTCGACCGCCCGGGCCAGGTCCCGCAGATCCTCGAGCTGGCGACGGTCTTCCTCAAGCTGGCTCAGGGCCTCGGCAACATCAGTCAGAAGTTCCTGCGGCATTGGCGGCAGCGCCTCGGTCAGCGCATGGGAGAGACCGGCCTCGTCGGGCTTTCTGGACAGTTGCGGCTGGCGCAGCTGGATCAGGGTGTCCATCAGCGCGTCGTAGCGCCGCGCACCCAGGTGGAAAAGACGCTCATCCACCGCGCGCCGATAGCTGGTGGCCGACTCGAACACCCGGCCCCGCGACGCGATCGCGTCACGCAGGCGCTCCCGGGTCAGCACCACGCGCTGATCATTGGTGAGCCAGAGGTCGGCTCCAATGCGCGGGCCCGGGTCGTCGGGGTCACCTTCACCGGGCTCGAGCATGAAGAACCAGCTCTCCACCTGCGCGCGTGCTGCCACCGCCGACAACCCTGCGCCCAAGGTGAGGTAGCGCGGCGTGCCGTCTTCTTCAAGGCGGCCGAACTCGATCCAGGTATAGCCGATGCGGCGCGGGTAGCTGTTCATCAACAGATTCCATGCCATCTTCTTGCCAGCATCGCCGTCGGGTTCGATGCGTGAGGACCGTAACTGGGCATCGAGCAGGAACGGCAGCGTCAGCGACAGCACCTTCGATTTGCCGGTGCCGTTGTTGCCGCGCAGGAGCAGATGGCCATCGTGGAACCAGAACTCCTCGCTGTCATAGAGGAAGAGCTCGACCAGCCCGAGCCGCAGGGGCTGCCAGCGCAGGCGCTGTGGCTCGGGCAGCGCGGGGCGCTCGAGGCTAGTCGGAACGTCGTGCTGGGAGTCGAAGAGGCCGTCACTCATGGTTCAGAACAGCGAGCCGCTTGCCTGCGGCGGGTCTGCCCTCATGGCTTGACCGTCGGTGCTCCCAAGCGCAAAACGGGCAATCGCTGGCCGCGCCCGGATGCGCTCAGCGTCGCGCGTGATGAGTTGCAGATTCTGCAGCCTCTCGAGTGCGGCCTGCGCGAGTTCTCTTTCGGCGCCCGGCTCGCGGGCGGACTTGCGCCAGAAGCGGCCGTAGCGTTCGGTCGCGCCGCGCACGAACGCGGCTATCGCATCGGCGGTGGTCTCGATGGTGGTGCCGCCCTGACGTACCCGGTGTGCCAGGTGTTCTGCGACCAAGAGTGTCACATGGGCTTCCGTGCCTTCTGCGGGCATCGCGACGTCTGTCAGCGCGCCGGACTCATCAGTCAGCGCCAGGCCCTCTTGGCGCTGTTCGGCCACCAGACCCGTGGCCTCGCACAGGCGCGCGGCCATGATCCCACGCTGGTTGGTGAAATAGGCCTGCGTCTCGGACTCGAGCGCATCGGTATAGACCACGGGGTCGTCGAGCAGGCGGCGCGTCAGCCCGTGACGGACTGCCGTGCGGCGGCCCTCATCACTGTCGGCCACATGCTCGATGACGAGCGCGCGCAGCCGTTCGTCGAGGGTCACGGGAGCCTCCTCCGCGACCCAGCTGGAAGGTCCACGCACTGCGGCGAGCACGTTAGCCAGCATCCGGCGCGAAATGTCATAGAGCACGTCCGAGTGCGCGCCCCCGGTCTGGTCCTGCACGAAGCTGTCCTCGTCGCCGGCCACGCGTTGCAGGACGCCCAGGTCCAGAAGGCTACGGCAGACGGCGACCAGATCGCGCCTCTCGGCGATCGAGCGCAGCGTGAACGTGAAATGCTGCCCTGTGAGGGCCGGCTCCGCCGCCATCTCCAGCACACGCTCCCCAAGCAGGTGCAAGGTGATCTGAGGGTCGGCACGTTCCAGGACCGCACAGGCCAGGCACAGCAATACGTAGCGACTGCGGTCAAAGCCCTTCATGCCGCGCGTGGCATCAAGCAGGTCCGCAGGCCGTTTGAACAGTCGGGCACCCTCCCGGTCGACCTGCAGCAGCCAGCCTGTTTCCCGCGAAAACCAGTCGCGCAGCTTGTCGGCCTGGCGGCGTACTGCAGCAAAGTCCTCGTGCGTGGGCGGCATCAGCGGCTTCATCAGCAGGGCACGCAAGGCGCTGCGGAACTCGTCGCGCTGCTGGAGCACCTGCAGTTCGCCGAGGCGCGGGTTTCGGGGGAGGGGCCGCTTGGCCACTACTCGAGTTCCATGGTCGGGGTGATCGTCAGCCGATGGTCGCGCCCCGAGAACACACCTATTGGCGTCCGGATGCGCGCGACGCTCCCGTCACTGAGCGGCTCGAGACGGATGTGAAGCAGGCCGTCGCCGGTGCGGCGCTCGATCGCCATCTCGGGTTGAGCCTGTTCGGCGAGGGCTTCGCCCAGCAGATTCAGAAACAGGTCGAACTCGTGCGTGTCGAACTCCCCGAGTTCCGAAAGCAGTGTGGCGCGGCCGGTCGCCATTCGGCGGCGCGCGGCATCGACCTGTCGCGACTGCTCGGCCAGTTCGCCGGCCATGCGCCTGCGCTCGTCGCTGCGATCCTGGACCTTGGCGAGCGGTCCGCGGGGCGCGGCTTCGCCGTATTCGCGCAGGCGCGGGTTGATCTGCAGCGGCGGCGCATCGGCCCATCGGGTGCCTGGCGGCACGCTCTCGTCGACCTCAGTATTGAGCGAGAAGTGCCGTGCGGGGTTGAGCGCGAACGCGGCGCGCGCAAGGCGATGCGCCTCGGTGTCGTTGGCGCAGGCGGCGAACCAGGTGGCGAGCACGCGGAAGTCGGCCGAACGGTCGCTGCGGCCGCTGCGCCTCTCGTTGATCGCCGCGATCGCGCCCAGCAGTTGTGGGATCGCAGCACGCACCCGGGCGCGCAGCAGTTCAGCCTGCGGCGGTTCCTGTCCGTTCGGCAGAAACCAGCCGCGCAGACCTTTCCAGCGCTCGCGCCAGACCTGCCAGCGACGCAGCCTTTCGTCGACCATCTCCTGCTCATTGCCGGGAGCGGCGTCGCGGGCCTCGCGTTCGGCAACGCGCAGCAGCACCGGGTCGATCTGCGGAGTCAGGGTCTGCACGAGGCGCGCGATGGTCTCCGAGCGCCGCACCAGATCTCCCATGAAGCGTTCGAGGTAGTCGATCAGCCGGCGCTTGTAGCCGACCACCGAGCCGGCTTCGGCCTGCTGCAGTTCGATGCTGCGCGCAACACCCGCCATGAATGCCTGGGCGTTGTCGGCGAGGGTCTCAAAGACGCGCACCAGATCGCGCAGGATTTCGTGGACCTTGGCAACGTCGAGCGCGTCACCCTGGGGAGCGACGTCGATCGCACTCTGGAGCGACAAGAGGCGGCTCGCGATATCCTCCAGTGCCACCGTCTGCAACTCGGCCCGGTGCTGCAAGGTCTGAAAAAACACGGCGAGCCCGGCTTCGACCGCTTCGCCGCCGAGCGACAGTCGATACAGGAATCGGGCGCGATAGAAGTCGCTGATGCTCGAGACGCGCGCGGTGTCCGGCTGCGACTGCAAGTTGCCCCATTCCGCCAGTTGCGTCAGTGCGGCGTTGACCTCCTCGATGGCCGGTGGCAGGTCGGGCCACTGAACTTCAGCCAGCACCTCGTCCGGACGCAACTGAAGGCGATACTGCCGCTTTGCGGCCGCGAACACGTCCATGATCGCGCGGTAGAAGTCGGCCTTCTCGGCGCTGACGTGCCGAAACAGGTCGGCCGGGCCGTCCACGCCGGGTCTAGTCATGCAGCGCCCCCCGGGACATCGCCCAAGGCGAGTTTCAGACGCTTGATACGGCGATTCTGCAAGGTCATCGAGATCAGTTACGGCTACCCTGCCGTGCGCCGCGCCAGCCGGTGCCGGCGCTGCTCAATCCGGGATCTCCGCCTGGAGCTGGAGCGCATGCACTCTTCGATATCGTCATTCTTGCCTTGGCAGTTCATGATGCGCACGCTTTTCCTTTGCGGTCGGCTGACAATCTTGGCGACCCCGCAGCG
This sequence comes from Burkholderiales bacterium, assembly GCA_003136595.1. Classification (GTDB taxonomy): domain Bacteria; phylum Pseudomonadota; class Gammaproteobacteria; order Burkholderiales; family Burkholderiaceae_D; genus BOG-994. Next base: position 19,778 of record PLEY01000015.1, on the reverse strand, counting down.
CGGCTGCGAGGGGCTCAGAAGGGATGAGTGCCATCGAGCCGTCATTCGTCGGTGAACCTGATGTGAGAGCCAATGACCTTGCCGTGACTGCTCGTTCCCATAAAGCAGACTCAGTCACCATTCCGGCTTTGGCCTTGCGCACGGAATCCATTAATCGTGGTGGCCTACTCCCAGAAGGTCCGTCCAGAAAGTGCGTCCAGAAAGTGGGCTCACAGCTGCAGAGCGTCCGCTGCACCTGCCAGCACGACGGCGACGGCTGCAAGATTGGCCAGGTCCGGCGATTCCGTGGCAACCCAAGGCGCGCCTTCAGATAGGCCGGCAGCATGGTCACGGGCGTGCGGGCCAAGGGTCTGCATTGCTTGGGCTCGAGTGTGCCCGCAGTATAGCTAGGCTTATCCGAGTACTCAAGCAGAAGGGGCCAGCAGAAGGGGCCAGCTGTCGCGGCCGGCTGTGAGGACCGGCTATGAGGGCCATCTGCGAAGGCCATCGTACGCATCGTGGTGCCGAGGCCCATTTGGTTGGTACGCCGCCGCCCACGTAGGCTCTGTCCGTAAAGGCCTCCCGCAAGATCAACTGACATCTTCTCCAACGCACCCCGACAGTCTAGCGACGCCCAGCGTTGGGGGCGAGCCGCAATAAGTTGTTGGGGAGAATTGATAACTGCCTCGTCGGACTTCGACGGATCTGAGGTTTCCCCATCTTCGATAGAATACCTGGGGATGAAGTTCCGAGCGGTACCGTAGCGGGTGAGAGCCCCACGGACTCGCGTAACGCAATGAATTTGTACGGATAACGTCGGGAATCCATCGGGTCTAACAATGAGTCGAAAGCCTGCCTCCGCTCGGTCGGTCAGAGAACCCAAGCTCTCTCGGGCTCATCCGCCGGTTGACCTGGCGCCGGTCGCATGGCAACGCGGCCTGCGTCGTCAGTTCGGGCGCGATCAGGAATTCGTGCTTGAAAATCGCGGCAATCAACCCTTCTTCTCGGAGTTTCGCGTCAGCAACCCGCAGTCGAGGGCCAGCTACCAGGTCGCCATCCGCGGCCGTGATGCGGGGGACAACTACTGCTCCTGTCCAGACTACGCCACCAACGAACTGGGCACCTGCAAGCACATCGAGTTTCTCCTAGCCCGGCTCGAGAAAAAGCGCGGGGCCAAGGCTGCCTTTGCCCGAGGGTGGCGCCCGGCCTTCTCCGAGATCTACCTGCGCAATGACGGCGGGCGCGCGGTCTACTTCCGCGCCGGATCGGACTGCCCGCCGGCTGTGACGAAAGCGGCTGCCAAGGTTTTTGACACCTCGCGCGGCGGAGTGTTGCCGGAGGCACTCTTTGGAGAGCTGGAACATTTCCTCGCTACGGCGGCGCAAAGCGGCCATGAAGTGCGCGCGTACGACGACGCGCTCGACTTTGTTGCCGGCCGGCGCGATGCTGCGCACCGGGCCGAGGTCCTCGAGGGCGCGTTCCCGCGCGGCGCGGCCGACAAAAAGCTGACCAAGCTGCTTGCAGCGCCGCTCTATCCCTACCAGGCTGAGGGGGCGCTCTTTGCAGTTCGGGCCGGCCGCGCCCTGATTGGTGACGAGATGGGCCTCGGCAAGACCATCCAGGCCATTGCCGCGACGGAAATCCTCGCGCGCCATTTCGGCGTCTCGCGCGTCCTGGTCGTGTGCCCGACATCCCTCAAGTACCAGTGGCAAAGCGAGATCAGCCGCTTTTCCGGCCGCGCGGCGCGGGTGATGGCAGGCGGCCGGGTCGAGCGGCAGCGGGAATTCGCCGCCGACGATTTCTGCAAGATCACCAACTACGAAAAGCTGAAACCCGATCTCGACCTGATCGCAAAATGGGCTCCGGAACTGGTGATCGTCGACGAGGCGCAGCGCATCAAGAACTGGAACACGATCGCAGCGCGGGCGCTAAAGCGCATCGACAGTCCCTACGCACTGGTGCTGACCGGTACCCCGCTGGAAAACAAGCTCGAGGAGCTGATCTCGATCGTACAGTACGTCGATCAGCACCGCTTGGGACCCACCTGGAAGCTTCTGCATGAGCACCAGGTGAAGGATGAATCGGGCCGCGTCACAGGCTACACGGGGCTGGAAAAAATCGGCCGGACTCTCGAGCCGATCATGATCCGTCGGCGCCGCTCCGAGGTCCTTACGCAATTGCCCAGCCGTACCGACCAGAACGTGCTGGTGCCGATGACCGAGCTGCAACTGGTGCACCACCAGGAAAATGCCGATATCGTGGCGCGGATCGCGGCGCGCTGGAGGCGGACAAAGTTTCTGTCCGAGAGCGACCAGCGGCGGCTGACCTGCGCCCTGCAGAATATGCGGATGTCCTGCAACAGCACCTATCTGCTGGACCAGGAAACGGACCACGGGGTCAAGGCCGACGAACTGGCGGCGTTTCTCGACGGCGTATTTGAAGATCCTAGCGCTAAGGCGGTCGTGTTCAGCCAGTGGACGCGAACCCACGACATCGTCATCCGCAGACTTGAGGAGCGCGGCATCGGTTATGTCAGTTTCCATGGCGGCGTGCCTTCCGAGCGGCGCCCGGAACTCGTCGAGCGCTTTCGCGCCGATTCAAATTGCCGAGTTTTCCTCTCCACGGACGCGGGCGCTGCGGGGCTCAACCTGCAGCATGCCTCGACGCTCGTGAACATGGACCTGCCGTGGAATCCGGCGCTTCTCGAGCAGCGCATCGGGCGCATTCACCGCATGGGTCAGAAGCGCCCCGTGCAAGTCATCAACTTCATCTCCAAGGGCACCATCGAGGAGGGCATGCTCTCGGTCTTGGCCTTTAAGCGCTCCCTTTCAGCGGGCGTACTGGACGGTGGTCAGAGCGAGATCGCGCTTGGCGGCTCGCGCCTGAGCCGCTTCATGAAGGAAGTTGAGAACGTCACCGGCCGTATGGGCGAAGGCGAAGCCATGTTGTTGTCCGAGGAGGCTGCGCGCGTCGCCAGTGCGCCGGTGGAATCGCCCTTGGATGCGCAGCTTGAGGCGTCAGCAGTTGGCGAGTCTAGCGAGACTAGCCCGAGCGCAACGGCAGTGGAGTCTGAACCAGAAATGGGCGCGCAAGCAGCGCCACAGGCGCGGGGTGATCCCTGGGGTCTGCTGCTCGAGGTCGGCGCTCAACTGGTTTCTGCGCTGAGCGCCGCCGGGGATGCGGAGCCCAAGTCGCATCCATGGATTGAGCGTGACCCGACGACCGGCACCTCGAGCCTTCGGCTGCCACTGCCACCACCGCAGACAGCGCGACGACTGGCGGACACGCTGTCGGTCATTGCAGATTCGCTACGTCGAGGAAGGGCGGGAGAATAACTGGACGGCGCAGGCCAGATACACGTGGACAGATTTGTATTTCCCGCCGTAGAGCGGCAAGTGCCTGCAAGATCGCTGATACGTCGTCGAGCCTTCGTGGGGCGCATAATCCGATGTCAAGTGCTCGTCACAGCCGACCACGTTGAGTCACCAGTCCCGCTACACAGGGTACAGCCGCCCGAGGCCAGTGGCACATATCGATGTGTCTCCTGCCGCCGACGCACCGTTCGTCCCCGGCTCGCGGCGGCTCGCCTCNNATGGCAGCGAGCTTTTCGGCCACTGCGTTGGCCACGAACTGGATCAGTCCAATACCTTCTTCGCGAGCGAGCGCCGCTGCTGCCGCCTTGATCGACTTGGGTAGGCGCAAGGGATAAGTTGAAGAATGGCTGGTCATTCCATGATCCTCCCACAAGCATCCCTGGGCAGCAGGATCCGAATCCCAAATTGGTTCGGCACGTTTCTGAAGTCGCGAAGGTTAGTGCTCACGATCGCTTGGGCCCGCCCGTTG
>PLEY01000015.1:3365-15934 GCA_003136595.1 Burkholderiales bacterium | reverse complement strand
TGCCTCGTACTCCAGGACGAGCGCAACGTTGTCCAGAAGCTGGACCCGGCCGTCCCCCGCGGCTTGCACCGGGGTCGCGGAAGCACCGCATGGACTATGCATGGCAGCCACGACGGCATCGGTATCCAACACCATGCGCATAGAAATTTTGACTTTTCGGGCGATGTCATGCAAGTCCGGTTGGGAGCCTCATCCAGACCGCCAAGTGCCGATCCAAAGCCCCTTTCNNGCCCCGTAAAGCCCCGTAAAGCCCCGTAAAGCCTCGTAAGGCCCCGTAAGGCCGCGCAAGGCCACGTAAGGCCCCACGCTGCCATCAGCTGGGGTCGGACCCCCCAACGGTCTCAAATAGGGGCAAGTACTCGAAATCGCTCCCAATCAGCGGCGATCGCTCGCGTACGTTTGGCGAATGCAAGCCACGCCAAGATTTCCCCAGAAGTTGGAGGCGGCAAGCGCACCCACGTGCAGGCTCCCCGCAAGCGACGCGGGGACATGATCCCAGCGCCTATTTGATGCGTTGCTTTTCGAGCTTGCGCGCGAGCGTGCGTCGGTGCATGCCGAGCCGGCGGGCGGTCTCGGAGATGTTGAAGTTGGTCTCGGCGAGCGTTTCGTGGATACGCTCCCATTCCAGGGTCTTGATGGAGGTCGTGCGCTGGGTCAACTCCACCTCGACGTCGCCCGCCTCGCGTGCGAAGGCGGCCTCGATGTCGTCGGTGTTCGCCGGTTTGGCGAGATAGTGGCGGGCGCCGAGCTTGATCGCCTCGACCGCCGTCGCGATGCTGGCGTAGCCGGTCAACACGACAATGAGCAGCGCATTGTCGCTCTCGTGCAGAAACTGCACGCAGGCAAGGCCAGAGTCGCCGGATGCGAGTTTCAGGTCAACTACCGCGTAGCCTGGCCGATGGGTCTGGAGCAGGGCCCGGACCTCGACCAGGCTCGCCGCACGCAGGACCTCGTAGCCACGGCGCTCGAATGAACGCGCGAGCGTTCGCGCGAAGGCCTCGTCATCCTCGACGACGAGGAGCTTGCGGCGGGGCTCATTCATAGGCACTCAATCCTGTCGATGCGGCACCAGCGCGGCGAGCGGCAAGGTAATTTTCACCTCGGCGCCGCCGGCAGGCCGATTGCGGGCCTCGAGGCGGCCACCGAGGGTGCGCGCGACATTGACCGCGAGGAACAGGCCGAGCCCCCGACCCGGATGGTTCTTGCTCGACTGGTAGGGCTTGCCGACGTGCTCCAGCATCTCGGGTGCGAATCCGGGCCCCGCATCGCGCACGACGATTTCCAGATCGTCTTCGGTGCACTGCACGCCCAGTGTGATCTCACCGCCCGGCGCGGCCTCGAGCGCATTGTCCAGCACGTTCCCGATCATCTGCTTGAGCGCAGTATCGGAGATGATGAGCACGTCCGGGCCGCTCGGGCGCTCGTAGCTTATCGGCTGGCCCGGGCGAGAGCTCTGCCATTCCACGAGCAGGTCGTCGAAGAAGTCGTGCAGCGTGCACGCTTCGGGGGTCTCGGCACGTGCCTCTCCCGCCGACAGCAGGATCCCGCTGACGATGCTCTTGCAGCGCTTGAGCTGAAGCTGCATCTCCTCGAGCTCCAGGCGCAGTTCAGGTTCGACGGCGAAGGGGGCCATGCGCGCCCAGTCGCCGAGGATCACGGACAGCGTCGCGAGCGGCGTGCCCAGTTCGTGTGCAGCACCCGTGGCAAGCAATCCCATGCGCACGATATGCTCCTCTTCGACAGCGCGCTGACGCAAGTCGGCGAGGCGTGCATCACGCTGGCGCAGGTTGCTACCGATCCGCCCGATGAACAGGACCACGAGCGTCGCGTTGAGCATGAAACAGAGCAGCAGTCCTCCGACATATTCATTGGAAAGCGCCCGGTCGGGCAGGTTGGCCAGCCCCAGTGGCTGGTGCCAGCGCGTGAGGGCAAGGATGCAAAGGCTGGTGATGACAGCGATGCTCCACCGGTAGCGCGGCTTGAGCAGCACGGATCCCACTGCAACCTGGAGCAGGTACAGGTCGATGAAGGGGTTGCCGATGCCGCCGGCATAATACAGCTGGCCGGTCAGCACGGCCACATCGACCAGAAGGCCGACGAACAGTTCAGCGTCACCGACGGGGAGCGCCAGGCTGCAGCGCCAGTAGCTCGCCAGATTGAACAGCACCAAAACGCCCAGCAGCGTGAGCATCTCGGAAATGGGCAGATCGATGTCGAGCATGAGATGCACGACGAGGATCGTGACCAGCTGTCCGGCAACCGCCAGCCAGCGCATCTGGATGAGCTGCAGGAGGTTCTTGCTGCCGGCCAGGCGCACCGGCGCCTGGCCGATCTCCCGCAGCCGTTCGGAGATGTCCTCGCCGCGGCCAAGGACGGATGAGGGCAGGGACGCGCTAAATTCGGTGGAGTCGGTGTTCAGCAAGGGCATCGGGGTCATTCCGGCGCCGCAGGCGCCTCTCGTCCACCCAAAGATAACCCATTACGCCTGCGAGCATTGCGGCGAGCCCGAACCAGGTGAGCGCGTAGACGAGGTGGTTGTTACGGAACTGCACCACGGTCAGGCCTGGGCGCGGCCAGCTCTCGGCGCCGGCCGGTGCCTCCCCGGGAGTACCGGCATCAACGAAATACGGTGCAACCAGGCCGGGGTAGCCGGGTGTGCCGAGGCCCCGTTGTGCAGCGATGGCGGCGACGTCACGCGAATACCAGCGATCGGCGGCGTTTTTCTGAAGCAGTGACCCGCGCGGCTCGGAAAAGCGGAGCAGTCCGATGACGGTCTCGTCGTCCTCGGTGCTAGCGGCAGGACGGCTCGCGCTCTCGCGCAGCTCAGCTGGGACGAAGCCGCGATTGATCAGCACCCAAAAGCCCTTGTCTGTGAGGAGCGGTGTCAGTACCCAGTAGCCCGGACCCAGTTCGGTCGTGGCATGCACGGTGGTCTCCAGGGCATTGGCGAAGTGGCCGTGCAACTGGACGCGCAGGTATTCGTGGGACTCACGCCCCAGACCCTGCCAGGTCGGGGGCTCGGGTGCCGCGACGGGCGCGGCGCGCAGGCGGGCATCGACCCGCGCGATCAGCGCCTCCTTCCACGCGAGGCGCTCCATCTGCCAGATGCCCAATGCGACGAGGAGCGCAAACACCAAGGCGCCTGCTGCGAGGAGGGCGGCGGGCATTCCCTGCGAACGCGGGCGGGGGATGACGGGCTCGGTCATGGCTTCGGGCTGCAGGCGCTCAGGGCATCTCACCCATCGTGCTCGCACCGTGCTTGGGCATCATGTTCGCGTTCAGGTGATACATCACCCACACCGAGCCCGAGAGCATGATGAGGACAAGCGCGCCGGTGAAGATCAACGCCAGGAGCGACCAACCGCCCTCAACCTTCGCGTTCAGATGAAGGAAGTACACCATGTGCACGCCCATCTGCACGGCAGCAAACCCCAGGATCAGGTAGGCAGTGAGTTTGGGCGAGGAAACCACATGGCCCATCACCAGCCAGAACGGAATCGCGGTGAGGACCACCGAAAGCAGGAATCCGATCACGTAGCCCCGGGTGGTGGCGTGGTACCCGATGTCCTCGCCCGGATGCTCGTGGTGGCCATCCGGTTGCTGTACATGGCGCTCGTCGCTGCTCACGGCAAGGTCCCCATCAGATAGACAAAGGAAAAGACACCGATCCAGACGACATCCAGGAAGTGCCAGAACATCGACAGGCACACGAGGCGGCGCTGGTTCTCGCGCGTCAGGCCGTGCTTTTTCACCTGGGCCATGAGCGTGACCAGCCAGATCGTACCGAAGGTGACATGCAGCCCGTGCGTGCCGACCAGCGTGAAGAAGCTCGACAGGAAGGCGCTGCGGCTGGGCCCCGCGCCTTCGTGGATCAGGTGCGCAAACTCGCTCAGCTCGACGCCCAGGAATCCAAGGCCAAACAGGCCGGTCGTCGCGAGCCACGCGAGCACGCGCTGCCTGCGGCCCTGCTGCATCGAAATCATCGCAAAGCCGTAGGTGATGGATGAGAACAGCAGCAAGGACGTGTTCAGGGCCACCAGCGGCAGCTCGAACAGGTCGGCTCCTGATGGGCCGGCCGCATAGTTGCGCCCGAGCACGGCATAGGTCGCAAACAGAACCGCGAAGACCAGACAGTCGCTCATCAGGTAGAGCCAGAATCCGAGGAGCGTGCCGTGCTCGGGATGATGGCTGCCGTCGTCGTAGAAGCGCGGGGCGCTGTCGGGGGAATCCAGAGCGATCGTGGAACTCATGTCGTCATTTCCTTCTGGCTCAGGCCGCGCCCAGTGCCCGGATGCGGCCCGCTTCGGCGCGCGCAATCTGTTCGGCCGGGATGTGGTAGTCGCGCTCGTAGTTGAAGGTGTGGACGATGGCCGCGATCACGGTCGCAGCGAAGGTGGCCACCGCAATGATCCACATATGCCAGATGAGCGCAAAGCCACATGCCGTGGCCAGCATGGCGATGACAAAGCCGGCCGGCGTGTTCTTGGGCATGTGGATCGCCGTGAAGCCGGTCATCGGCTGCTGGGCGCCGCGCTGCTTCATGTCCCACCAGGCGTCGTTATCGTGCACGATGGGCGTGAATGCGAAGTTGTAGTCGGGCGGTGGCGACGAGGTCGACCACTCGAGGGAACGGGCATTCCAGGGATCGCCGGTCACATCGCGCAGTCGGTCGCGCTGCTGGTAGCTGACGACAAGCTGGATCAGAAAGCAGCCGATGCCGCAGGCGATCAGCGCCGCGCCGAACGCGGCGACCGTGAACCAGGGCTGCAACGAGGGATCGTCAAAGTGGTTGAGCCGCCGCGTCACGCCCATGAGGCCGAGCGCATAGAGCGGCCCGAAGGCGAACCAGAAGCCAATCTGCCAGAACCAGAACGACGCCTTGCCCCAGCCGGGATGCAGGCGATAGCCGAAGGCCTTGGGGAACCAGAAATTGATGCCCGCAAAGATGCCGAACACGACACCGCCGATGATGACGTTGTGGAAATGCGCGATCAGAAAGAGGCTATTGTGGAGCACGAAATCGGCGGGGGGCACGGCCAGGAGCACGCCGGTCATGCCGCCGATGACGAAGGTCACCATGAAGCCCACGGTCCAGAGCATCGGGACCTCGAACCGGATGCGCCCGCGGTACATCGTGAAGAGCCAGTTGAAGATCTTGGCTCCGGTCGGGATCGAGATGATCATCGTGGTGATCCCGAAAAACGAGTTGACGCTGGCACCCGAGCCCATCGTGAAGAAGTGATGCAGCCACACCAGGTAGGACAGGATCGTGATCACGACCGTGGCGTACACCATCGAGGCGTAACCGAACAGACGCTTGCCGGAGAGCGCCGGCACCACCTCGGAGAAGATGCCAAACACTGGCAGCACCAGGATGTAGACCTCGGGGTGCCCCCAGATCCAGATCAGGTTCACGTACATCATCGGGTTGCCACCGAGATCATTCGTGAAGAAATTGGTACCGAGGTAGCGGTCGGCGGTAAGCAGTGCGAGGGTTGCGGCCAGCACCGGAAAGGTCGCGACGATGAGGACGTTGGTGCACAGCGCAGTCCAGGTGAAGACCGGCATCTTCATGAGGGTCATGCCGGGCGCCCGCATCTTCACGATGGTGGCGATGAGGTTGATGCCCGAAAGCGTCGTGCCGATGCCGGCGATCTGCAGGGACCACAGGTAGTAGTCCATCCCCACGTCCGGGCTCTGGAGGGCGCCGGACAGCGGGGGGTAGGCGAGCCAGCCAGCGCTTGAAAACTCCCCGACGAACAGCGACAGCATGATGAGGATGGCGCCACCGGCTGTCATCCAGAAGCTGAAATTATTGAGAAACGGGAAGGCGACGTCGCGCGCGCCGATCTGCAGCGGCACGACATAGTTCATGAAACCGGTGACGAGCGGCATGGCGACGAAGAAGATCATGATGACACCGTGCGCGGTGAAGATCTGGTCGTAATGGTGCGGCGGCAAAAAGCCCGGATTGCCGTCGAAGGCCATGGCCTGCTGCGCCCGCATCAGGAGCGCATCGGAAAATCCTCGCAGCAGCATCACCACACCCAGGACGATGTACATCACCCCGATCTTCTTGTGATCGATGCTCGTGATCCAGTCGCGCCAGAGCGGACCCCAGAGGCGAAAGCGGGTGATCGCGCCCAACACGAGCGCGGCGCCCAGCGCGACGGCCACGAAGGTCGCGACGAGGATCGGTTCATGGTAGGGGATCGCCTCCCAGCCAAGGCGGCCAAGAAGCAGGTCGGGCAGGTTCGTCGTATGGTCTGACATCGTGGGCCTCTAGGGGCAAACAGCGCTGGCGACCACGGCCAGGCACCGGCACAAAAAACCGCAGCTCAGCGCGGGGCAGCGCGAGCCAGTTGAGCAGGCGGCGACAAGCCCTCGGACGTGAGAGGCGCGGCGGGAGTTCTGTCGTCGACGGCGGATTGGGGTGTGCAGAGCGGCGACACGGCGGCGCGCTCCTGGCCGCGCCAGGGCTTCTCGGTGACATTGGCGATGCCCGGCAGGCCGAGGCCGCCGCCCGCGTCAATGGCCATGATCTGGCTGTTGCACATCGTCTTGCCATCGCTGCACCGCTCGACGATCGAATCGAAAAGACCCGGATCGACGCTCGCGTAGTGCTGTACCGGGACGGCCATGCTCGGCTGCTCCAGACGCCCGTAGACCTCGCGCGAAAGCGCAGCGCCGCTCGCCTTGTTGCGGTCAATCCAGCCACCGAAGTCCGACTCCGACAGGCCCAGGAACTTGAAGTGCATATCGGAGAAGCCGGTGCCGCTGTAGTTCGCGGAGAAGCCCTCATAGGTGCCGGCCTGGTTGATCACGGCGTGCAGCTCGGTGCTCATCGAGGGCATCGTGTAGATCTGACCGGCCAGTGCTGGGATGTAGAACGAATTCATCACCGTCGAGGAGGTGAGGTGGAACTCGATGGGCCGGTTCACCGGCGCGGCCAGTTCGTTGACGGTGGCGATGCCCTCGTCTGGGTAGATGAAAAGCCATTTCCAATCGAGCGCGACCACGTCGATGACGAGCGGCTTGACGCCTGCATCGAGCGCACGCTCGTCATCGATGCGGTCAAGCGGGCGATAGGGGTCGAGCTTGTGTGTGCTGATCCAGGTGACCGCGCCCAAGGCGATGATGATCAATAGCGGTGCGCCCCAGATCACCAGTTCCAGGCGCGTGGAATGGTCCCAGTCCGGCGTGTAGGTGGCCTCGGTGTTGCTCTGGCGGTAACGCCACGCAAACAGCAAGGTCAAGCCAATGACCGGGACGATGATCAAGAGCATCAGGCACGTGGCGACGGCGATCAGGTGAGCCTGCTGGACCGCCACATCACCCTGGGGCTTCATGACGATCGAGCTACACCCCGCCAGAGCCAGCAGCAGCCCCAGGCCGGCATAGCGTCCAAGGGAGGGTAGTATTGAGGAGGGGGCGCAGGCAGTAGCCAAGACGATATCCGCGCGCACCGGTAATCGGGCTTGGTGCGCAGAATGCCAATGTATAGCGTTTGATCGAGGTCAACCATTGGACATTTTGTCCCAGGGCCTTGCGGGGCGACCCCTTTCCACCTGATCATTGCAGTGTTAGCTCAACGCCATGACCCCGTCCGCCACCCCACCCCTCGTCGCTCTCGGCTCCCATGCTACGCCCGCTGGGGAGTCCGCAAGGGCGCGGACCGCCGCCGCGCAGGACGTGGCGCCGGGAGACATCGCCGTTGGCGTCATCATCGGCCGCGCCTCAGAGAATTTTGACTTTTTCGTCTACGGGATCGCCTCGGCGCTGGTCTTCCCATGGGTGTTCTTCCCTTTCGTCGACCGGCTCGATGGCACGCTCCTGGCCTTTGGACTGTTCTCCTTCGCGTTCATCGTGCGACCGCTCGGGACGCTCTTGGGCATGAGCATCCAGCGCCGTTTTGGCCGCGGCACCAAACTGACCGTGGCCCTATTCATCCTCGGATCATCGACGGCCGGCATGGCGCTCCTGCCGGGCTACGCAACCGATGGCTGGGCCGCGATCGCGTTCCTGGCCGTGTGCCGGATCGGCCAGGGACTGGGCCAGGGGGCTTCCTGGGACGGGTTGCCCTCGCTTCTGGCGCTCAATGCCCCCGAGGGCCGGCGGGGCTGGTACGCGATGCTCGGACAGCTCGGCGCGCCGATCGGATTCCTGGTGGCCTGCGGCTTGTTCGCCTACCTGTGGGCCAACCTGTCGTCGGCCGACTTCCTGACCTGGGGCTGGCGTTATCCGTTCTACTCCGCCTTTGCCATCAATGTGGTTGCCCTGTTCGCCCGGCTGCGCCTGGTGGTGACGAATGAGTACGAACGCTCGCTCAACGAGAACGAACTCGAACCTTGCAGCGTGCGCGAGCTGTTTTCGACGCAGGGCTTTAACATCTTCGTAGGTGCGTTCGCATCACTGGCCACCTACGCGCTGTTCCATATCGTCACCATCTTCCCGCTGTCGTGGGTGAAGCTCTACTCGCATCAGGTGATCGGCGAGTTTCTCAGTGTGGAGCTGGTCGGTGGCGCGCTGGCGGCGATCGCGATGCTGGCCTCGGGCCTGATCGCCGACCGGATCGGCCGGCGCAAGACGCTCGGGCTGTTCGCGATCCTGATCGGGGTCTTCAGCCTCGCCTCGCCCTGGCTGCTGGGCGGGGGTGTCTTCGCCCAGGACGCGTTCATCCTCGTGGGCTTCGTGCTCCTGGGTCTGTCTTACGGGCAGGCGGCTGGCGCGGTTACATCAAACTTCCTGCCCCATCTGCGCTATACGGGGGCGGCGCTCACGGCTGACTTCGCGTGGTTGATTGGCGCGGCCTTCGCGCCGCTGGTGGCGCTGGGCTTGTCGGCCCACTTTGGCCTGATCGCGGTGACCGCGTACCTGCTATCGGGCGTCGCTTGCACCCTCGTTGCGCTGCGTACCAACCGGCTGGTTCAGCAGATGCGCGACTGAGCGCCCGGGCGCCCGGTGCGCCTCATCCGCCAAAGACGCTCTGCCGTACGCCCAGCCGCGAGCGCCCTTCAGCCGCCGCGCGATGCGATCCAGGGCTGCGAACTGCTGGGACCAGAAGCCGCTGCCGTAGTCGCGCCCGCATCCAAGCGGTGTGGGCAGCTGATCACGGATTCCTGTCGGCTCGGGGGCGTCGTCCCACGCGGCCGTGCCAAAGAGCATGTCCCACCATGGCAGGAGAACGCCAAAATTGCAGCCGTTCTGCCGTCCCTCGTGGCCGTAGCCGATCGCATGGTGGCGTCGATGGAAAGCGGGACTCACGGTGAGCGCGGCAAGCCAGCGCGGAAACACAAGACGGACGTTCGCATGCTGCAGATTCTGCAGAAAATTCGTCCAGGCCATGAGAAACACGTATTGTCCCGGTGAGACGCCAATGCCCAGCGCGATGGTAGAGAAGAACACGGCCTGGAGCATCGCGTCGAGAACGTGGTTGCGGTCTTCGGTCCAGAATGACATGTCGCGTTGGCTATGGTGAACCGCGTGCAGCTCCCACCAGATGCCCAGACGGTGTTCCCAGCGGTGGTACCAGTAGCCCGCGAAGTCGAGCACCACGACGTATAAGAGGAACAGCAACAGCGGATGCGCTGCAATATCAGGCCAGAAGGCTTCGGGCTCGAGCGACGGGATCCCATGCATCGTCAGGGCACTCTTTAAGCGGTCGAAGACAGGCTGCAGCATCACGAAAAACACGAGGTTCAGCAGCCCCATCTTGGCAAGCCAGGTGTAGAGAATGTCCACCCGTGTGGCGCGCCGCGTGGCCCAGCGCTCAAGGGGGAAGAACGCCTCAAGTGGGCGCAACAGCGCATAAGTCAGGCCGATCTGCAGGACACCGACGATGATCCAGTAGAGCCCGTCAAAGGCCTCTTCATCAAAGCTCATGAGATCGAGCCGGTAGAGCGTGGGCAGCACGATCGACTCGAAGAGCTGCGACTGAATCAAGGTGATGAATCCGTCCAAGGCGTCCTCTACTGATCCGTGAGCGGCGCACCGTCGGAAATGAAGATGCCGTGTGGCGAACGACCCACGGCAATCGTCGCGACCAGTTTGTCGCTGACCAGGTCGATGATGCCCACATGGCTCGCAAAGCGAAAGGTCACCCACATGAACCTGTGATCGGCGCTGAGCTCCATGTCGTCGGGTCCCGCCATCAGCCCACCGATTTCACCGGTCTTCTCCAGTGTCGTGAAGTCGAGGATCGTGATCGTATTGCTGACCCGGTTGCTCACGGCGACGTGGCGCCCATCATCGAGCGCCCGGAAGTTGTGCGCGCCCCGGCCGCTATGGATACGCTTGATCACCGCATGCGTGTGCCAATCAACCACCGCGACATCGTCCTCGCCGGTCATGCCGACCATCACATAGCGATCACCGGGCACGCACCAGACGCCTGCCGGGGTATCCCCGACCGGAATACGCCAGAGGACCACCTGTGACAGCACATCGATGGCGGCCAGTTCGCCGCTCTCCTGCAGCGATACGAAGACCGTATGGCTGTCGGACGAAAAGCACAGGTGTGAGGGTTTGTTCTCCAGGGGCAAGCGCTTCGCAAGCGTCATGGATTGCCCATCGTAGTGGTAGATGTCGACCCGGTTCAGGCGCAGGCCGGCCGTCACGAACCAGTCGCCATCCGGCGAAAAGGCGAGCTGATAGGGGTCTTCGATGCCCTCGATCCGGCGCCTGACGACGCCAGTGGCCGGGTCGATGAGCATCAGGCTGTTGGAGGCCGAATTCGCGACCACGAGCGCGGAGTGGTCGGGCGTGAGCATCAGATGGTGCGGCTCCTTGCCGGTCGTGATGGTGCCGTCGACCAGGCGAGTGTCTTCGTCGATCGTCGTGAGCTGGGCTTGCGCGGAATCCAGCACATAGACCTTCGGTGCGGCTGGCGCTTGGGCTGCGCAGCAAGACAGGACGAGCGTTGCGCAGACGAGTCGGGATATGCGGGGATAATCGAAGAGCATCGCTCGTTTCATCGGGGAGGGGTGACGGGTGCGTCGGCTGCGTCAGGTGCGTCGGGTGCATCGAGTAAGACGGGGCAGGGCGCACCCCCATGTTAAACGCCTGAAGATCAGTTTGCGTTGACCAGCGCGCTGGCCAAGGCCGCCTTCGCCAGGGCAGCGTACCCCTCGTTGTTCGGGTGGATCCGGTCGCCCGAGTCGAACTGCGCCCGCAACCTGGACGGTGCGGCCGGATCGCTCAGCGCCGCATCAAAGTCCACGAAGCCGTCGGACTGCGTATTCGAGCGAATCCAGCGATTGAGCTGAACGCGCAGCGCTTCACGCGCCGTGGGCAGGTCAGCCGGTGTGAGGGTGGCGAGATAGATCCTCAGGCCGCGGCGATGAGCCTGCTCGATCAGGGTGCCCAAGCCCTCTTCCAGCATCGCCTCGTCAACCACGCGATGCGGTGCGTCGCAATCCAGCGGGCGGCGCGCGGGTACCGCCGCAAAGTTGATGTCGTTGATTCCGATCAGGACGATCACCGAACCCACGCCGTGCAGGGGCTCGATGTCACGCGCAAAGCGCGCAATCAGGCGCTCCCCGTAGCACGCTGAATCCGAAAGCAGGCGGTTGCCGCTGATGCCGGCGTTCAGAATTCCGGGTGCAAGACCCGGCTGCTGGGCCAAGAGCGCAGCGAGTTGCGAGGGCCAGCTGCCATCGCTGCCAAAGCGTGCGCCCATGCCGTCAGTGATGGAGTCGCCCAGGGCCACGATCGCCCCCTGGTGCGTCCTCTGCACATCCAGCCCCGTGACCCACAGCAGATGGGTGCTGCGTCCGGTGAAGCTCTCGTTGCCTGTCTCGGTACTATGGTCGCCGACCGTCGAGATGTAAATCGTTTCGTTGGCGACCCGGTGCCATGCAGCGACCTTCTGAGCGTCGCCCACGGCAACGCTGACTGCGTACGGTGTCCGGGCCTTGACCGCGAACGCCACGGGATCGCTGGTTGCTTCCGCCCCGGGCCCAAGCGTCACGCTCGCCTCGCCGGCAAAGGTGACGGCGCTGCCCGGCCCAGCCAGGCGTGCGGATGCCTGCGCAGGGGCGATACGCAGGGCGCGTATCGTGAGTGGCAGGCCGCTGAACCGATTCGAGACGTGCAGCGCAATGCTCGATCCATCGAGGGTCGGGACCACGATCTCACGGACCGTGCGGCCGGCCACGAGGGGTGCGTGATAGAGCGGCGATGGGGAGGGCGATTCGGGAATCGCCTGTAGCGCAGTCATCCAGGCCGTCACCCACTGCACGGGCCCGGCGGGTGATGCCGCGAGGAGCGATGCGGGGATGAAAACCAGTGACACGGCTCCGAGGATGCGCGCCGCGTTGCGTACGATGCGAGCGGCTGCGTCAACCATGGGAATTACCTGTTGCCATCAATTTCATTGGGATGACCCACCATCGGGTCGAAAGGGTTGGGCCCGCCTCATGCACACCAGAGCGAAAAATCTACCGGAAAGGCGGCGGTGGCGAAAGCCCGGCAGGGTGCAGAGGCGAGAAGACTCCCATTTGTAGACGCTTCTTGCAAGTGCTCCGCTTTGGGCGAAGCTCCGCAGGGCAAGGACGAGGACGAGGACGAGG
>PLEY01000015.1:0-3277 GCA_003136595.1 Burkholderiales bacterium | reverse complement strand
GCCCACCCTAGATTGAATCCTCTACCGACAAACCGGTACCACCACGAGGAGCGACTACCATGCTGCGCAGCGTAAAGAAACTGGAAGGTCTGGCCATCGGTGCAACGGATGGACCGATCGGCAAGATCAAGGACGTGTATTTCGACGATGAGGCCTGGGTCGTGCGCTACGTGGTCGTCGATACCAGCAAATGGCTCGGCGGGCGTCACGTTCTGATCTCGCCGTACTCGATCGGCCAGCCCGACTGGACCGGTGAGACCCTGNNACAGCCCGAGCATCGATAGCGACAAACCGATTTCACGACAGTTCGAGAAGGGCTACTTCGGCTACTACGGCTATCCCTACTACTGGGGCGGTGTGGGGCTGTGGGGCGAGGCGAACTATCCAGGCCCCCTGGTCACGGGCCTGGCCACCGTGCCGTATCAGGGCTACGAGGGCTACCTCCGAGCACCCTCGGACCGCAATTCGCATGCCGATCCGCACCTGCGCAGCTGCAACGCCGTCACGGGCAATCATATTCACGCCAAGGACGGTGAGATTGGTCATGTGGAGGGCTTCCTCCTGGATGAGCAAACCTGGTCGGTTCGCTATCTGATCGTCAACACCAGCAACTGGTGGATCGGACACCAGGTGCTCATCTCGCCCGAGTGGATCGGGGATGTCAATTGGGCGGAATCGGTTGTGACCATCGATCTCGACCGGCAGGCCGTCAAGGACGCCCCATCCTACGACCCGAATGCGCCCCTGGATCGGCAAGCCGAAGCGACGATCTATGAGCACTATGGTCGCCATGGCTACTGGAGCGACGCCCTGGTCCAGGCTGACGCTTAGCTGATCGTGCGGGCTGCGGCCCGGGCGCGCGCTGCAGCCCGCGCTCACTTCGTGAGTGACCGGGCGNNGCGCTCAGCGGAGCGTGTACGTTGACGTACAGACCCCGGACGCACCCGATGTTCAAGTGCTGCAGGTGCAAGCGAGGGTGCAAGCGACTGTGCAAACGACTGTGCAAGCCGCCTTCTGGCGCAGAGGCCCTGGCCCTCGTGTGGCGGGGCAGGCAACGATGATGCGCCGGTCTGGCTTCGCTCGTCCGGCCCCGGAGCTGTCGGGGTCCGTCGCGGCGCGCCCTGACGCTCGCCGCCTTGCCTTAGTCGCCGATGCTGCGGCACCCATCAAAGACTGCCGATCCGACTTGGCAGCGATTGATCTCTTCATTCACTCATCGACTGAGCGGTACAGACCATGTATGTCAACGTTGCCATTCTCAAAGAAACCCAGGCCCATGAGCGGCGTGTCGCGCTCGTCCCATCGGTTGCCCCGAAGCTCATCAAGCTGGGCGCGAAGCTGCACATGCAGGCCGGCGCCGGCGAGGCGATCAAACTGACCGATGCAGCCTACAAGGACGTCGAGATCATCGAGGATCGGGCGTTGCTCGTCAAAGATGCTGACGTCGTCCTGGCCGTCAACGCGCCGGCGCTGGAGGTGATCAACGCGATGAAGGAGGGCGCGATTCTGGTCTCATTCATCTATGAGCACAAGGATCCCGCGCTGGTGCGGCGGCTCATCGAACGCAAGATCACCTGCTTTGCGATGGAGCGCGTTCCCCGGATCACGCGTGCCCAGTCGATGGATGCCCTGTCCAGTCAGTCTGCCCTCGCCGGATACTACGCCGTGCAACTCGGCTCGACTGCCCTGGCTCGGATCCTGCCGAAGATCACGACGGCGGCGGGCGCGATCGGCCCGGCGCACGTGCTGGTGATGGGCCTGGGCGTCGCGGGTCTCGAGGCGGTTGCGACCGCCCACCGCCTCGGGGCTGTCGTCGAAGGCTACGACGTGCGCGCCGAGACGCAGGAGCAGGTCGAATCGCTCGGCGCGACCTTTGTTAGCACCGGCGTCGATGCCACCGGCCAGGGGGGCTATGCCAGGGAGCTGACACCCGAGGAAAAAACCCAGGTGAGCGCGGTGCTGACCGAGCACATCCAGAAATCCGACCTGGTCATCACCACGGCCGCGATCCCGGGAAAGGCCTCGCCGAAACTGATCAGCAAGAAGCAGGTCGCCGGCATGAAAGCTGGAGCCGTGATCGTCGATCTGTCTGCGGAAGGGGGCGGTAACTGCGAGGACACCGAGCCCGGCCGGACAGCGAGCGTCGGCCAGGTGACGATCGTCGCCCCGCTCAATGTCCCCTCGCTGCTTGGCGAGGACGCGAGCGAGCTTTATGCGAAGAACCAGTTCCACCTCCTGGAACTCATCATGAAGAACAACATCATCACCATCGACTGGACTGATGAGGTTCTCGCGAAGACCTGCCTGACCCATGCGGGCGAGCGCACGCCCGACGCACCCAAACCGGACAAGACCGCGGCTGCCGGCCAGCCGGCGTCCCCTGCCCATCCAGCGAAACCCACCGCCAAAGCGGCCTGAAGCCCCCATCGGGAGATTTTGATGAGTTTTGAGATCAGCATCGGCGGCTTCGTCGCCGTCTACATATTCATGGTCACGGCCTTTGCAGGCTGGGTCATCATCGGCCGGGTTCCGGCCATCCTGCATACGCCCCTCATGTCAGGGTCCAACTTCGTCCACGGCATCGTCGTCGTGGGCGGCATCTTCACACTGCTAAACGCGAGCGCGCCGCTCGAACAGGCGATCGGGTTCGTCGCCGTATTGCTGGGTGCCGGCAACGTCGCGGGTGGCTTCGCGGTGACGCAACGCATGCTGGCGATGTTCCAGACGAGTGGTGGCAAGGCGGGTGGCAAAGCTGGCGGCAAGCCGGGTGGCACGGCGCATCACGCAAAGCCCCGCCACGCCAAGGCCCACCTCATCAAGACGACCTGAGTCCGCGCCATGCAGACGACCTTTGCGCAACTGGTAATCGGTGCGACCGACCTGGCCGCCGCGTTTCTGTTCATGTTTGGCTTGAAGCGCATGTCGTCGCCGGTGACCGCGCCTTCGGGGATCTTCGTTGCCGGAGTCGGCATGCTGGTCGCCGTGGTGGCGAGCTTTCTTTATGTCTTCGGCGTCGGTGCGGCGGCCCGTCCGTTGCTGCCGGTCAACATCGGCCTGGCGGTGATCGCGCTGGGTCTGGGCGGTGGCGCGGCCTGGTGGAGCGGCAAGAAGGTCGCCATGACCTCGATGCCGCAGATGGTGGCGCTCTATAACGGCATGGGCGGCGGTGCAGCCGGTGCGATAGCTGCCGTCGAGTTATATGGCGACAAAGCCCAAGGGAACACGCAACTCGTCGTTACACTGCTGGGCGGGCTGATCGGCGCCGTGTCGCTGTCCG
>PLEY01000186.1 GCA_003136595.1 Burkholderiales bacterium | reverse complement strand
CGGCGAACGCCGGTGAAGGACTAGTCCACCGGCGGCGGCACATAACCGCCGATCAGTTTTGCGAGCTGGCTTGCGAGCCAGATGGTTGTGCGGTCAGCCAACTCGGGACCGATGATCTGAAGGCCGATCGGAAGTCCCAACGCCGACTGGCCGATCGGCACCGCCGTTGCAGGCAGATAGGCGCAGGTGGCAATGCCGGCCCAGAAGGTCTGGGAGAAGTACGGCACCTGCACCCCGTTGACGATAAGCGTGCGTGCATCGGCGGGCTCGGACTGGTCCTGGACGAACGCGGGCGTGACAGTGATCGGGGCAAGGAGCACGTCGTAGCTTCCAAAGAATTCCCGCCACGCCCAGCGCAACTGCTCGCGCCGGTTACTCGCTTCAGCAAAACTCTTGAAGCTCGACGTCGAAGCGCGCAGTTGCTGGGCCCGGGGAGACTGGTCGTTAGCCGCGAGCGCGGCACGTGCGGCCACCATCTCCTCATAGTCCGGACGGCGCGTCCCCATGATCGCCATCAAAAGGGTCACATAGGTCGCATGCGCGGCAGGTGCATCGAAGGCAGGGCGCGCGTCAAAATTGATGCGCGCCCCGGCCGCGCGCAGGGCGAGCGCTGCGTCGTGGATCGCGCTGCGCACTGATGCATCGACGGGAGCGAGAGCATCGTCGGCCCAAACCGCCACGCGCAGACCTTTCAGGCTTCTTGGTGGGGCCGGCAGATTGAAGCGTATGCCTGCACTCGTCAGGAGATCGGGGCCCGCCGTTACCCGCAAGGCGAGCGCCAGATCGTCAGCGGACCGCGCGATCGGTCCCACGACGGACAGATCGACTTCGGTGACTGGCGTGCGTGACAGGGTGTGCCCGCGCTTGGGAACGATAGTCCAGGTGCATTTGTGCCCATAGACGCCGCAATACGCGGCCGGATTGCGAATGCTGCCGCCGATGTCACTGCCGTACTCGAGCCCGGTCAGGCCCGCGGCCACGGCAGCGGCGCTGCCGCCGGATGAGCCGCCCGGCGTACGGGTCAGATCCCATGGATTGTTGGTCGTGCCGTAAATCTCGTTGTAACTCTGAAAATCGGCCAGAAAGAGCGGGACGTTGGTCTTCCCGAAGATCACCGCGCCTGCAGCCTTGAGACGTTGGACGACGAGGGCATCGGCCGGGGCGATGTTCTGGCGCATCGGACCGTATCCATGCGTCGTTGGCTGACCCGCGAGGTCAAAAGATTCCTTGACGGTCATCGGCAGTCCATGGAGCGGTCCCAGCAGTTCACCCCTGGCGAGCAAGCGATCCGCGGTCCGGGCCGCGGCCATGGCGCGCTCGCGGTCGTCGACGACGATCGCATTGAGCCGAGGATTGATCCGATCGACGCGGCCCAGGGTCGCCTTCAGGAGCTCGACCGCCGAGACCTTGCGGGTGCGCAGGGCGCGCGCCAGTGCAGTCGCCGAACCGTACGGGAAGGCGTCAAGTTCCTGATCCACGCGCGCCGCAATCGCCTTGTTCCGATTGCCCGCTCGGCTCGCAGCGGGCTTGGCTTTGGACGCAATAGGGTTCTTCAACTGGATCTCCTTGATCGATCTAGAAGGGCGTAGCGGGCGAAGGTGCATTCTGTCCGATTCGATTGCTTTCGGCCACCCTGTGCTTGGATCCCGGCGCCCAAGGGAGGGGCTTGGTCCGGGTGCTGCGCCACGAGCACGCTGGGATTGATTGGTATGCCGTGTCGCCGGCGACGAACTTACGGCTTCCCGCCTGCCTTCAGAAAAGTCCCCGAGAAAGCGGTCCGGCAGGCCCCACGGGCCGCCCTGACCTGTTCGCGCGGACCATGGCATCCGTCTAGAATGTCCCCCTCGGACGAGCCGCAAGAGGGCATTGCGGCGTGCCGGGAGCCCGGGGGCGCGGCTAGCCGGTGCTTCCCCGGGCGCTTGTGATGCGAGTCGCCCACTTCCGGCAAGGCCTGCGCCAAGTCGACGTGGCAGAAAGAATCTTGGGGGTGGATTGATGATCAAACCGGTGATCAACATCGCAGACGTCGAACTGCAACCCCGTGACGTGGCCTATCCGGTGACGGCATCGGGCGGCGCTGCTGAGTCCTATGATTCCCTGACGGGCCGGATTGGGACGCGAATCGGTGCCCAGCAACTGGGTTACAACATCACGGTCGTGCCACCGGGAAAGCGCGCGCTTCCAGTCCACAGCCATTTGGTGAACGAGGAGATGTTCTTCGTCCTTGCAGGCACCGGCGAAGTTCGCATCGGCGAGAGCAGCTATCCGCTTCGCACCGGCGACGTCGTCGCCTGTCCGGCAGGGGGCCCGGAAACGGCTCACCAGATCGTCAACACCGGAACTGAGACGCTACGCTATCTGGCCGTGAGCACCAACCGGTCTCCAGAGGTCTGCGAATATCCCCGCTCGGGGAAATTTTGTGTCTTTGCTGAAATGCCCGGGCACGCCTCCGGGGAGCCCCGGGTCATCCACTACTTCGGCCGGGAACAGGACAGTCTTCCTTACTGGGACGGTGAATAGGATCTTGTCCACTTCGACTCGGCCGAGAGCGGACCGGGCGCGCACCGCAAGTCAAAGGAGCCGAGGGCTGGCATTCGCGATGCTTCGGACCGACGTCCTGATCGTCCGCAGCGACGCGGCGACTTGATCGCGATCGCGGCAGGACCGGGTGGCGCCACTCCGCGCTTTAAGTTCTGCCTTTTAAGTTCTGCCCTTTGAGTCCTGCCTGCCGATCCTGCCTTTGGTTGCTAACGGTCTGGTCACCCTGCTGCATACGTCCGCCGCAGTGCACGGTCTCATCCGCGCTCTTCTTGCCTCGCCAACGATCCTGCAGGGTTCCGCGCGACAGAGGCCGACCCGCACTGAATCTCCCCATGCC
>PLEY01000053.1 GCA_003136595.1 Burkholderiales bacterium | reverse complement strand
GACATTGCTCCCCAGGTGTCAACGACGGGAACGCTTTCATCCCTGGGCATCGGTGTGGATGGGCAGATCGTGCCCGAGCTTGCTTTCACGTACATGCTCACCAACAACATAGGGCTGAGCTCATCCTTGGCATAGCCTGCCACAAGGCCACCTCGTTTGGTGACGAACTCGGCAAGGTCAGCCACCTCCCGCCGACGCTGACCCTCCAATACCACTTGTCCCCGCCGGCGACGATCCGGCCGTATGCCGGCGTCGGGGCGAACTATACGCGCTTCTGAGCCGTCGGATTGGCCGCCGGAACCACGCCGCTGTCGGTCGGCCGCGACAGCTGCGGGCCCAGCTTCCAGGTCGGAGCCGACATCGCGATCAGCGAGAAGTGTGTCGCCAACCTCGACCCGAAGAAGATCTATATCAAGACCGATGTGTCCGTCCAGGGCGGCGCGGATCTGGGCACCCTGAGGATCAATCCCTTGGTGTTCGGCGTGGGGATCGGCACCANNGGGCCCTTCCCGTCAGACTCGTTTGCACAATGCGAATCTCATGCCATACTGGGCTTTCCCCACCTCCCGCAAAACGCCATGTGGGCCCGTCCGTCCAAGCCCGTCACGATCCACCCATCGCAACTGCGCATTGGCCTATTCGTGTGGCTCAACATACCCTGGGATGATCATCCCTTTCTCTACAACAAGTTCCGGATCGCCAACGAAGAGCAGCTGGACCAGATACGGGCCCTGAATCTCGAAGAGATCCTCTACTTCCCCAACAAGAGCACGGCCGAGCCGGGCGAGTTCGTCAAGGATGCGCCCGTCCATGTGGCCCGGACACCCGTCGTGCGCCCGGCCCCCCAACCCGACGCTCTCGACGAGAAGCACGAGCGCCTGCGTCGCCAGAAGGACAGCGCGGCCCGGGCCGAGCGCGGCTGGGAGCGGGCCGCGGCGACGGCTCGCGAGGCGATCATCGGCCTTGCGCACTCACCCAAACAGGCCGGGCCCTTGCTGGCCGAACTCTCGCGCGAGACGGCGTCGCTCATCTCCAGCGGCGAGGAGGTTCTGCTCCACCTGCTTGGGGACAAGCGAGGCGAGGGCCCGCACTTTCATGCGCTCAACGTAATGACGCTCTCGCTGCTGCTGGGCCGGGTCATGGGCCTTGGCGAGTCCGAACTTGCCGAGATGGCGATGGGTGCGGTCGCGCAC
The DNA here is from genome assembly GCA_003136595.1 of Burkholderiales bacterium. Classification (GTDB taxonomy): domain Bacteria; phylum Pseudomonadota; class Gammaproteobacteria; order Burkholderiales; family Burkholderiaceae_D; genus BOG-994. The sequence continues at coordinate 93,845 of PLEY01000053.1, read as the reverse complement.
GATGCCGGCAAGGCCCGAATTCCCTTCCATATTCTTGAGAACTCGGCGCGGGCCAAGCACGAGGAAGATTTTTATCGCCAGCATCCCGGGTACGGCGTCGAGATGGCACGCGAATCGGGGGTCTTCACCCCGACCGCGCTCGCGATCATCGCCGATCATCATGAATTCCTGGATGGATCGGGCTGGCCCTCCGGAAAGAAGAATCTGGGGATGCCGGCGCGCATCGTGGGACTCGTCAATCGTTACGACCGCCTGTGTGGCCCCGAGTCTCCCAGTCGCCGCGGCATGATGCCCTCCGAGGCGCTGGCCACGCTCTACACGAAAGAGGCTGACAGGTTTGACAGCAGGCTGCTCAGTACGCTGATCCGGCTTTTGGGGGTCTATCCTCCAGGAACGGTCGTCCAGCTCGGGGATGGCAGCCTGGGGCTCGTGGTGGCCCCGGGGCAGGACAGCCTGCGGCCGAAGGTGCTCATCTACACGCCCGAAGTGACCAAGGATGAGGCGCCCGTCGTCGATCTGGGCGAAGACCCTGAACTGAAGATCCTGGAGGCGCTGCGCCCCGCGTCGTTGCCCGCAGACGTGCTCGAGTGGTTGAGTCCGCGCCAGCGCCTCTCCTACTTCTTCTCCACTGACAAGGCGATGCGCTGACATTTCATGGTCAGCGTTGCACCGAAAGCCCCGGCACCGCGCCGCGAGGGGGCTTAGGCGCTCGAGGTCCACAGGGAAGGGACATTCTGAAACCCCTTTGCACCAGGGCGTGCGGTGCTGGGTACAGGGCTTGCCCAATCGCATGCAAAGGGCTTTGAGCGGCTCCATGGGGCCATCAGACCGCGGGGACCGGCCCGCGCGGCGAATGTGGGACAATGCACGAGCGGCCCCGCGCGCGTTCGCCCGCAGCCACCGGTCGCACTCCCAAGCCCTCCAAAGGATCGTTCTTGAAAACCCCCAAGCGGCTCGAGGCTCTCGTCGAGGAAGGCCTGATCGACGAAGTCGTACGACAGCTCATGAGCGGCAAGGAGGCCATCGTGTATGTCGTACGCTGCGGAACCGAGATCCGCTGTGCCAAGGTGTACAAGGAGGCGAACCGACGGGGCTTTCGGCAGGCTGCGCTCTATCAGGAGGGGCGCAAGGTCAAGAACAGCCGTCAGGCGCGGGCCATGGAAAAGGGTACGCGGTTTGGGCGCCAGGCCCAGGAAGAGGCCTGGCAGAGTGTCGAGGTCGATACGCTCTATCGGCTGGCGGCCGCCGGCGTACGCGTGCCAAGGCCCTACGGATTCTTTCAGGGGGTGGTCCTGATGGACCTGCTGGTCGATGCTCGGGGCCAGGCCGCGCCCCGACTGAACGACGTCGATCTGTCCGTGCAACAGGCGCTCGACTACCATGCCATGCTGATCGGCGAGATCCGCAAGATGCTCTGTGCAGGGATCATTCATGGCGACCTTTCCGAGTACAACATCCTTCTTGATCAGAATGGTCCCGTGATCATCGATCTGCCGCAGGCGGTCGATGCGGCCAGCAATAACAACGCGCAGATGATGCTCAAGCGCGATGTCGAGAACATGCGGACCTACTTCGGGCGCTTCGCACCGGCGCTGCTTGAGACCCGCTATGGCGACGAAATCTGGTCGCTGTTTCAGAAGGGCGAACTGTCGCCCGAGACGCCACTCACCGGACACTTTCAGGACAAGCCCGGACGTCCCGATGTGCGTGGCATCATTGCCGAGATCGACGCGGTCAAGGATGAGCAGGCGGCGCGCCTGCGTTTCTTGGCCGAGCGCGACTAGATCCGACAGCACGCGTGGCACCCTGTCGGGCCGCGCGAGCATATTTGCGCGAAAGGGCAAGATGCATCATCCGGAGCCGATCGAGGCGGTGCCGCAGGGCCCCGAGGTCAAATCCGAGGTCGACCCGGTATGCGGCATGAAGGTCGCAGCGCGCGCCGACAGATCTGCCGTGTATCTAGGCCAGACCTACTATTTCTGCTGCCCAGGTTGCGTCGCGAAGTTCCGTGCGGACTCCGAGGGGATTCTGCGCGCCGCTGCGGCGCGCACACGTGCGGTGCCCACCGCACGCCCCGAGCCGCCGCGGCCGGGCCTGCCGGCCGTGGCCATCTATACCTGTCCGATGCACCCCGAGGTGCGGAACGCAGGGCCAGGAAGCTGCCCTGAATGCGGCATGGGCCTCGAGCCGCTCACCGTCTCGGCTGAGGAGGACACCAGCGAGTATCGCGACATGCTAAAGCGCTTCTGGGTGAGCCTCGCCTTCTCGCTGCCGCTGCTGGTTCTGGCTATGGGTGCGGGGCTTGCGCCTCTCGCCGCGCTACACCTGCACTTCCCCGCGCCGCTCATCGGCTGGCTCGAGGGCGCGCTCGCAAGTCCGGTGGTGGTCTGGGGCGGCGCGCCCTTCTTCGAGAGGGCATGGACCTCGCTGCGAACGCGCAAGCTGAACATGTTCACGTTGATTGGCCTGGGCAGCGGCATCGCCTATGGGTTTAGCCTGTTTGCGCTCCTGCTGCCCGGTCTCGTGCCCGGAGCATTCAAGATGGACGGTATCGCTCCGCTCTATTTCGAGGCTGCCGCCGTCATCATCACGCTGGTGCTGCTCGGCCAGGTTCTCGAACTGCGCGCGCGTTCCCAGACCAGTCGGGCGTTAAAGGCACTGATCGAGCTTGCCCCGACTGTGGCGATCCGGGTGAATGAGGCCGGTCGCGAGGAAGAGGTCGGGCTTGATGCGGTGCACCCAGGCGACATCGTGCGTGTGAAGCCCGGTGCCAAGATTCCCGTGGACGGCGAGGTGACCGACGGGGACTCCTACGTTGACGAATCCCTGATCACCGGCGAACCGTTTGCGGTCCAAAAGGGACCGGGTGCCAGGGTCAGGGCCGGGACGCTCAACCAGTACGGCTCCTTCCTGCTGCGCGCAGAGGCCGTCGGCACGGATACGGTGCTCGCGCAGATTGTCCGGCTGGTGGCGGACGCAAGCCGTTCGCGCGCGCCGATCCAAAGGCAGGCCGACCGGGTTGCCGCCTGGTTCGTACCCGGGGTCGTCACCATTGCGGCAATCACGTTTTGCGTCTGGGCCCTGGTCGGGCCGCAGCCGAGCTTCGCACACGCCCTGCTCGCTGCCATCTCGGTCCTGATCGTGGCTTGCCCTTGCGCCCTTGGCCTTGCGACCCCGATCTCGGTCATGGTCGCGATCGGCCGCGGTGCCTCGGAGGGTATCCTGGTGAAGGATGCCGCAGCGCTCGAGGCTCTCGGCAGGGTAGACGCGCTCGTGTTCGACAAGACGGGCACCCTGACCGAGGGCAAGCCGCGGGTGCAGGAGGTGCGCGCCGCGGCGGGATACTCCGTCCAGAGCCTGCTCGCGGATCTGTCTGCCCTCGAGAGCCGTAGCGAGCATCCCCTGGCCCAGGCCCTTGTGAACTACGCGAAGCCGTGGTCCGAGCCCCGGCTGGAGGTGTCCGGTTTTGCAGCCAGCCCGGGGCTGGGGATCGAGGGACGGGTCGACGGCCGGCGCCTCGTCGTCGGCAATGCTGCGCTCATGCGCGCCGAGGGCATCGATCTTGGATCGATCCCAGAGGCCGTCAAGGACGCCCGCGCCGCGGCCCAGACGGTGCTGTTTGTGGGTGTTGACAAGCGCTACGCCGGGCACGTCACCATAGCCGATGCGCTCAAATCCAACACCCGGGCAGCAGTGGCGTCCTTGAAGGGCGAGGGGCTCAGACTGGTTGTCCTGACCGGCGACGATAGCGCCACCGCCTTCTCGGTGGCGCGCCAGGTCGGCATCGACGAGGTGGAAGCGGGTGTGCTGCCGGCCGGCAAGGCCCGTTTCATCGAGCAGTTGCAGCAGCAGGGTCATGTTGTCGCGATGGCCGGAGATGGCATCAATGACGCGCCGGCCCTCGCTCGGGCCGACGTCGGCATCGCCATGGGCACGGGGGCCGCGATCGCCATGGAGAGCGCCCAGGTGGTCCTCGTCAAGGGCGATCTGATGGCCATCGCACAGGCCCGCCTGCTCAGCGAGCAGACCATGCGAAACATCCGCCAGAACCTGTTTTTCGCCTTCATCTACAATGTTGCAGGTATCGCAATTGCGGCGGGAGTGCTCTATCCCAACTTCGGAATCCTCCTGAATCCCATGCTCGCAAGTGCCGCGATGGCGCTCAGTTCAGTCTCGGTGATCTCCAACGCCTTGCGCCTGCGTCGCATGGGCGCACCGCGTGGTCCGAGTCCGGCGCGTCTCGCTGCAGGCTCGAGTTGCCATGGCTAAGGGGTGTTGGCCGGCCTGCGGGGCGTATAGGAACCATGCGATCCCGAAGAGCTAACGCAATCCCACCCCCCTCTGTTGACCGCGCATGAAACCAGTCTCCCAGACATCGTTGCCCCATGCCGTGGCCTGGCTGGGCTATGGCGGGCTGCTCCCCTTTGTCGCGACGGCCGCAGCCGTCTTCCTGGACCCGGTCCACGCGCTCCTCTGGGCGCGTATCCTGATCGCCTATGGCGCGGTCATTCTGAGCTTTGTGGGGGCCTTGCACTGGGCCTTTGCAATGACGCTGACTGGCCTTTCGGGAACACGGCAGACCGTCGCCTTCATCTGGAGCGTGGTGCCTGCGCTCTTGGCGTGGCCGGCACTGCTGCTGCCCTACCCCTATGCCGCCGCCCTCATCGTGGCGGGGTTTGTGCTCCACTACGCGCAGGACCGGAGTCTTGCGGCCCTGGGTCTCCCCTCTTGGTATCTGCCGTTGCGGCTGCGTCTGACGCTCGTGGCGTGTGCGGCATTGCTCCTGTCCAGTCTCGCACCGCGCTAAGTCAGGGCGTGCGTCGGCCCGTCCTCTCGAGCTCATTCGCGAGCCCCATGCAAGCCCGCGCAGGCGCTAAGGTGCCGCGCCGCGCCCGTCCAGCGCCGCGTAGCCCTTGATCCGGTAGATTGCCAGCGACACGATCCAGCCGAGCGCAAATACACCGACGATCACGTACCCCAGGGCGCCAAAATTTTCATTGAGCGCGGCGATTGCATCCCAGATCTCTCCGCGCAGGCCCAGGTGCTCGCGCACCAGGGCCAGGGTCTCGATGCCCGCCACCATGAAGGCCACAATCACCGAGCACATGGTGATCGTGAGGTTGTAGTAGAGCTTGCGCACCGGCCTGCTGAGCGCCCAACCGTAGGCGCCCAGCATCAGTATCCCGTCGATGAAGTCCAGGAGGGACATGCCTGCGGTGAAGAGCGCCGGGAAGACCAGGATCGACCAGATCGACATGCCCCCGGATGCTTCAGCGGCGGAGATACCCAGTAAACCGACCTCGGTGGCGGTATCGAAACCCAGTCCGAACAGGAGACCAAGCGGATACATGTGCCAGCTGCGGCCGATCACACCGAACAGCGGCCGAAAAAGTCGGGCGAGCAGGCCCGTCGCGCGTGACGAGTCCTCAGGCGGCTGGGGCGGGTTGGATCCGGCGCGTCGAACCGCCCTGAATTTGCGATAGATACCCAAGAGAACAAACAGATTGAAGGACGCGATCAAGACCAGGAAGGCAGCGGAGACGAGCGTGCCGATGAGCCCCCCCAAGGCGTGCAGCGCCGCGAGCTGCAACTTGAAGGTCGAAGCGAATCCGGCCACACCGATCGAGGCCGCTATCACGACCGTCGAATGGCCCAGGGAAAAGTAGAGACCGATGCCCACAGGCCGCTGGCCCTCCTGCATGAGCTTGCGGGCCGCATTGTCGATGGCGGCGATATGATCGGCATCCAGCGCATGGCGCAGCCCCAGGCTATAGGCGAGAAACGCCGTGCCAAGCAGCACGGGATGGTCGCGAAACGACAGCAGGGCCCAGACCCAGACGCCTGCATTGGCCGCGACGAGCGCGGCGAGCAGGGCAAGCGCGCGTGTGCGCACGCCGGCCCGGCGGCACGGGCGGCGCGCGAGCCGGATGCTGCGCGCCTCGACCAGGGGCCCCTGGGTGCCTGCGCCAAGGCGGCCAATCCTCGGTGCCCTAATCGGATCTCTCCCGCAACAGTCTCTCGAGCTTGCCAATAGAGCGGCTGGCCGCGCGATACGCCTTGTCTTCGGCCTCGCGATACAGGGCAATGACCGTCTGTCCGAGGTCGGTCACCGAGGCGCCGCCGCCGTCGTGTCCGCCGGTTGAAGTGACCACGACCGGGCTATCGAAGCTCTTGTTCATCGCGTCCACCAGCATCCAGGCGCGCCGGTAGGACATCGAGTGTATCCGTGCGGCCGCCGAAATCGAGCCCGACCGGGCGATGGCTTCGAGGAGCGCGATCTTTCCCGGTCCCAGCGCGACCCCCTCGGCTTTTGCGACACGGATGTGAAACTGGAGTCGGTTTGGCATGGGGTGAGAAGCGTGGCGAGTGGCACAAGTGTAGCGGATTCCGCCACATGGACACAGACGGCGCGCGCTGCAGGGATTTGCAAAGCGTTATATTCCACCGTATATTAAAACCATGCCAGACGCCGTGATTCCAGCGTGACTCCAACGTGACTCCAACGTGATTCCGCCGTGATTCGGACTGTATGCGGTGCGGCCGCAATCCTTCGATGCCCTGAGAGGCGAGCGCATCGCCGCTACGCGGGCGTGCTTCGGAGTTTGATTCTTGGAGCCCTGTGCGGCGCGAGCCTGTTGGCCCAGTTCCCGGCCGTGCAGGCAGCGCCCACCGATGATCTCTTGGTCTCGGTTCCTGGGAAGGAGCCCACGCATTTCGCGCGCGCAGACCTTGCGGCACTGGCCACACGGGAAATTGACGTGGAGGACGAAAAAGGCCAGCCGGCTCATTACCGGGGGGTCTCGATCGCGGCCGTGCTGGGTGCTGCGGGCTGGCCGCTGCCTCCGCTGCGGGGCAAACTCCTGCTTGCCACCCTCAGGGTCAATGCCGCTGATGGGTACGCGGTCGTGTTTGCGCTTGCGGAACTGGACCCGGCGTTCACCGCAGCCGAGGCCCTGGTGTGCTTCGAGCGCGATGGTGGGGCGCTCAGCGACCAGGAGGGGCCATTTCGGGTCGTTGTGCCTGGCGAGAAGAGACATGCGCGCTGGGTGCGGCGCGTTGTCGAATTGCTGGTTCAACCGGGAGCTGATCATGAAAATTAGCGCACGCAATACGTTGGCGGGGCAGATCACGAAGATTGACCACGGGGCTGTGAATAGCGAGGTGACCCTCGCTTTGGGTGATGGCACCGAGATCGTTTCGATCATCACGCGCCATTCTGCCGAGCGTCTGCAACTGGCCGTGGGGGGGCGTGCCTATGCGGTCATCAAGGCGTCGGACGTGATGCTTGCCATCGACGGGTAGATCGGGTGCCGCGCAAGCTTCACTGCCTTGTGGCCGCGCCTGGCATCCCACAAGAGGTGCCATGAATGGCGCAATCAATGGCGAAATGAAAAGCCACAACGGGCACAACGAAGAGGCGGATCGGCCATGAGTAGAGTCATCTGTACGATCATCGTGTGGCTTGCCGCCTGCGCCGCGTGCCCGGCGCAGACGACGGTCTTTGCCGCGGCGAGCCTCGCGGACGCATTGACCGAGATCGGCCGGGCGTTCACCGATCGCAATCACGAGGCTGTGCGCTTTTCCTTTGCCGCCTCGTCAACGCTCGCCAGGCAGATCGAGTCCGGAGCGTCACCTGCGCTGTTCGTATCGGCCGATGAGGACTGGATGGACTATGTTGCGAGTCGCGGCCTCATCGTCCCTGGGTCGAGGGCGGACCTGCTGCTCAATCAACTGGTCCTGGTTGAGCCGCTCGACCAGACGGTCACTGTTGATATCCAGCAGGGTATTGACCTTGCCGCCCTCTTGCGAGGGGGGCGGCTTGCGATCGGCGATCCGCAGAGCGTCCCGGCGGGCAAATACGGACGCGAGGCCCTCACCTCGATCGGGGTCTGGGAGAGCGTGAAGACGCGCCTCGCTCCGGCCGATTCCGTGCGCTCAGCGCTCGCCTTGGTCGAGCGCGGCGAGACCCCATTTGGCATCGTCTACTCGACCGATGCCGCCGTCTCCAAGTCGGTGCGCGTGGCGGGCGTGTTTCCACCGTCCTCGCATCGGCCTATCGTCTACCCGGTCGCCCGTGTCGCGGCCGGCGACTCCACGATCGGGCAGGCATTCCTCCAGTTCCTAAAACAGGATGAGGCGCGCGCGATATTCGAGCGCTACGGCTTCAAGTTCCCTTGAAGCGCACCGGGACCGGGGCCAATCGCCCTGCGCACACACGCCTTCGGCGCACGGCTCGAAGGGGCACTCGCTGCGGCGTAAGCGCGGGCCCTGTGAGCGCGTTTGAGGATCAGCCCAAGATCGCCCCAAAGCGGCCCAAAGCGGCCCAGAGAGGCCCGCTCGGCCGGTGCACGCGCCTGACGGGCTCCCGGCGCCACTCGTGTAAGCTTCCACTGCGCAATCTCGCGCAGCCTGCTGCAAATAACTGGAAGCCATGAACATCAATCTCTCCCTGACACCAATCGTCTCCCTTATCGCCGGTGTGCTCGTGCTGATCGTGCCAAGACTGCTCAATTACATCGTCGCGTTCTATCTGATCGTGGTGGGCGTGATCGGTCTTTTGGGCTTGGGCGGTGTGCACCTGCACTAGCGCGTTCGCAGACGGTCTGGCGTGGATCCATTGCTGCCCTAGCCAGACCGGGCGGACTGTGCAGGCCGGGCGGTCCGTCCGGAACTCGGGGAGCGAACACCCGATTGGCCGAAAAAATGGTTCCATACAGAATTCGTGAGGTGGCCCTACAAGCCGTGGCCGGCCTGTCTTAACCTTCGCTACTTCCAGGAGATCAGCCCCTGGTGGCCGCCTGCATGCGCGCCGCAACCCGTGGCGCGGACCCAGGCTGTCCACGGCGAACAGGCGTCCATCCATGTCCTCCCCCATCCCGACGGCGCACGCGAGAGAATTCGCTGCGGCCGCAGACATCGCCGGTGATTGCTACTACGAGCACACTGTCGAGCGCGGCCCTGCGCGGTCTGCTCTGGCGGGCACTGTACAGGTCGATGTGGGCATCGTCGGGGGCGGATTTGCCGGCTTGAGCGCAGCGCTTGAGCTCAGCGCCCGTGGCTACTCGGTGGCGCTACTCGAGGCACAACGCATCGCTTCGGGAGCCTCGGGACGCAATGGCGGCCAGATCCTGCCCGGCTTTAGCTGCGACATTGAGGTACTTGCTCGGCAGCTCGGCGAAGGCGACGCGCGCCGCGCCTGGGATCTGTCCATCGAAGGCATGGAGATTGCACGGCAGAGAGCGACTGGATTGGACATGGATTGCGAGTACCGGCCAGGCTGGGTGCTCTATGCTGCTCGCCCGAGCCATGTCGCCAAGCTGAGGAACTGGCACGCCAAGCTCGCCGGCGCTTTGGGCTACGGGGAGCATGTCGAGTTCGTCGAGCACGAGGGGCTTGCCGCGTGGACATCGAGCCAGAACTACCATGCGGCCCTGGTGGACCACCATGCCGGACAGGTCAATCCCCTGAAACTTGCCCTCGCCATGGCTGCCGCGTGCGAACGCCAGGGCGTCAGGATCTTCGAGAACTCGCCCGTCACGCGCATCGCAGATGGCCCGTCGCCCGTGTTGGCGACCGCGACCGGGCGCCTCGAGTGCAAGAAGGTCGTCATCGCCGCCAATGTGTTCGTCGCAGACCTCGACGTGCCGGTACGCCACCATGTGATGTCGATCGGCAACCGCATCATTGCCACCGAGCGCCTTCGACCGGAGGTGGCCGAGCGGTTGCTCGCGCGCGGCTACGCCGCCTGTGATACCAATTTTCTCCTCGACTACTACCGGGTCAGCAGCGACAACCGCATGCTCTGGGGCGGGGCGTCGACTTACCTGCGCCATGATGCGCCGCACCGCTTCGCGGTGCTGCGCGGCAAAATGGTCGAGGCTTTTCCGGAGCTCAGTGCGGTACGCATCGAGCACGCATGGGGGGGACTCATCGACGTGACGATGTCACGAGCCCCCGATTTCGGACAGCTCGGAGAGGACATCTACTACCTTCAGGGCTTCAGCGGTCACGGCCTGAACGTCACGGCGATCGCCGGACGACTTGCTGCCGAGGCGATCGACGGTCAGCGCGATCGCTTCGATCTCATAGCCCGCATCCGGCATCGCAACTTTCCGGGCGGGGCCTTGTTGCGGCGCGTCGGACTCGCCCTCGGGGCGAGCTATTACCGGCTGCGAGATGTTCTCGCCTAGCGCCCGTATGGTGTGCCTCAGAACGTGGCGGCAAGGCCCGCCGGCGTGCACACGGGTGGGGGGCCGACGTGCAGGTGCTCAAGGATGATGCGCGCGAGGACCTGAGCGTACGGGGCGATGTCGCTCGTGCTGACATAGGCGAAACCCACGACGAGCCCGGCCGTGCCCTGAGGTGTGAGGTAGTAGTTCGACAGGGCCCGCACCGTCAGATCCGCGCGGGCGGCCTTTTGCGCGATGGCCCGGTCGTCGGTGCCCACCGGCAGGTGGATCACAAGCGTCATGCCCGCGTTGCTGCGCGACAGTTCGACGCGCTCGCCCAAGGCCCTCTCCAGGGTGGCCCTAAGGATCGCGCGGCGTTCCCCATAGATGACCCGCATGCGACGCAAATTCACCTCGAAGTGGCCTTCCTCGATGAAGTCGGCGAGCGCGGCCTGCATGGTCAGCTGCCCGGGTCGAAACAGATCATAGAGCCCGACCCGGAAGCGCTCGACCAGGTCGGGGGGGACCACGAGATAGGCCAGGCGCACGCCCTGGTACATCACCTTGCTAAAAGTCCCCAGATAGACGACTCGCTGGTGCATGTCCATGCCCTGTAGGGAGGGGAGCGGGCGGCCCTCGTAGCGGAACTCGCTATCGTAGTCGTCCTCGAGGATCCAGACGTTGCGCTCGGCCGCGAAATCCAGGATGCGCCGTCGGCGCTCGAGGCTCATCACCGCACCGGTCGGGTACTGGTTCGAGGGGGTGAGATAGATCATGCTTGGAGGACTTTGCCAGTCGTCGTCGCCAGGCGCGATACCCTCGCGGTCGACAGCGATGGCGCGCAGCTTCAGATCGGCCGCATCGAGGGCGCGCTGTGCACCCCAGTACCCGGGGTTCTCGATCCAGACCGTGTCGCCCGCATCGGCCAGAAGCCGCGCGCAAAGGTCTACGGATTGCTGGGTACTGGACGTGATGAGGACCTGCTCGGCTACGACGTTGACCGAGCGCGAGACCCGCAGATAGCGCGCGATCGCATCACGCAGGCGGGGGTAGCCGCCGGGATCGCCGCAGTCCAGCAGATCCGGGTTCGGGTCGTTCACATACTTCTTCAGGAGGCGAATCCAGTGGCGGAACTGCAAGGCGCTGTAGTCAGCCGGTCCGGGCGTGAAGGGCTGTACCTCGAGGTGCTTCCAGCCGCCCAGTTCGGTCAGCCGCAGACCCCGCCTGGAAAGTCTGCGGGGAGCAAGAGCGGTCCTGGCGCGTTCTTCAGGAGGGGATCCGCGCGCCCTGCCAGACCGCACGACGTCCTGTTCGGGCAGGCGAATGGCGACATAGGTCCCGCTGCCGACCCGGGCCTCGACGTAACCTTCGGCAAGCAGCTGGTCGATGGCCGAGACGACGGTATTGCGTGACACGTTCAGATCACGCGCCAGGTCACGCGAAGAGGGCAGCCGGGTGCCTGGGGCAAGGGTGCCAGCCTCGATGGCCGAGCGCACGAGGTCATAGATGCGGCGGTTCAGCGCAAGCTCGAGGGGTTTGGCGAGTTCGATGAGCAGCAACTCGCTCAGCGCGAGGGCGCGCATATCAGCCGATCCTTCGGATGCGCAAGAAAGGCCCGGGCCCGGCCGGAACACCCTCCCGGAGCGCACGGCGCCCCAGTGGACTCATCCGGGTCGACGTAAGTGGCACTTGGAGATCGTCCACAACCGCGCTAGCCTATAGTGAAACCTCACGTGCTGCCGCGAGGCAATCGCCGCGCCTCGTCAGCCAAGCAGCGCTGGAATGCACAAACCGTGCCCGGGGCTCGGAAGATTGTTATGGAATTGCCCCGAAAGGTCAAATCCGGGGCGGTCCGCCGGACCCAGGTCGAGGGCGCGATTGCGCAGCGCGATTCCCGATCTTGGGCGAGGGCGCGAGGCCCGACGCCAGCCGGGTGGCGCGGGGCCTAGCTTCCATAGCCAATGCCGAAACGGGGGCCTCCCGTTCGGGACCGAGCGTGAGGTGAACAGACCCGGCGGGAAGCCCCTGTGCATCCGGGCCCCCGGGAGTATCGGCGACGGCCGCCGCCCTGTCACACTGTGGCGGGGCCGGAGCCTCTTTTTTTGGAGCTTGCAGTGAGTCTGACCAGGCCTATCGTTGGCATCTCCTCGGATCTCAAGCAGATCGCGCTGCACCCGTTTCATTGCGTGGGCGACAAGTACGTGCAGGCGATGCTGGGTGGAGCGCAGGCGCTGCCCGTGCTCTTGCCCGCCGTCGGCGAGGCCATCGGGATCGATGCGATCCTGGAACTCGTGGACGGCCTTTTGTTCACGGGCTCGCCTTCGAATGTCGCACCCGAGCTCTACGGCAGGAGCCTAAAGTCGCCCGATCTCGCTGACCTGCTCGATCCGCGGCGCGATGCCACGACCCTGCCGCTCATCCCCGCAGCCATCGCCCGGGGAGTCCCGGTCTTGGGTATCTGCCGCGGATTCCAGGAGATGAATGTCGCCTTCGGCGGCACGTTGCTGCAGGCTGTGCAGGACGAGCCAGGACGCATGGACCATCGCGAGGACCTCGAAGCGGAACTCGAAACCCAGTACGGACCGGCGCACGCTATCGAAATTGTGCCCGGTGGGCGGCTCTCCGAGATCACCGGCGTCGCGCGCGCCATGGTCAATTCGCTCCACTCCCAGGGTGTCGACCAGCTCGGAGCGGGGCTGCGCATCGAGGCACACGCCCCCGATGGACTCATCGAGGCCTTCTCGGTGATCGAGGCCCGCGAATTCGCGCTGGCCGTACAGTGGCATCCCGAGTGGCACTACCAGGAAAATCCCCTGTCGGTCTCGCTGTTCGCGGCCTTCGGGCGCGCCTGCCAGCGGCGTCGCAGCGCACGCGGTGCAATCCCGTAGCGCCGATCTGTCTCCCTTCGACGCACGCCCCGACCGCCCGGCGGTCCCGCGCGGCGCCCGTGCTCTACCACTTCAGGGGCTTCAAAATGATTCACAGCGATAACTTCAACTTTGCCGAGATGGCGCAATGGCTCGATGAGCAGCGCGTCACCGAAATCGAATGCCTGGTACCGGACCTGACGGGCGTGCCACGGGGCAAGATCCTGCCGCGCGACAAGTTTGGTGAGGACAAGGGCATGCGTCTGCCGCAGGCGGTGATGGCGCAGACCGTGACGGGCAACTACCCCGAGTCAGCCGACGTCGACGCGATCCTGACGAACTATGATCCGGACATGATCCTGCGGCCGGATCCGTCGACCGCTTGCCTTGTGCCCTGGACCCAGGATGATCCGACCGCCCAGGTGATCCATGATTGCTTCTTTCTGGACGGTACGCCGGTCGATTTTGCGCCGCGCTCGGTGCTGCGCCGCGTGATGGGTCTGTATCGGGACAAGGGATGGGATCCCATCGTGGCGCCCGAGCTGGAGTTCTACCTGACGGCACGCAACACGGATCCCGACATCCCCTTGCACCCGCCGATTGGCCGCAGCGGCCGCGCCGAGACGAGCCGCCAGGCCTACAGCATCGATGCGGTCAACGAGTTCGATCCGCTCTTCGAGGATCTCTATGACTACTGCGATCTGCAGGGTCTCGAGGTGGATGCGCTGATTCACGAGGTGGGTGCCGGCCAGATGGAGATCAACTTCCTGCACGGCGACCCGATGAAGCTCGCGGATCGGGTGTTCTACTTCAAGCGGACCATCCGCGAAGCCGCCATGCGCCACAATATGTACGCCACCTTCATGGCCAAGCCGATGGCTAATGAGCCGGGCTCGGCCATGCATATCCACCAGAGCATCGTCGACACCCAGACCCGCAAGAACATCTTCACCAACCCCGACGACAGCGCGAGCGACCTGTTTAGGCACTACATCGGGGGCCTGCAGAAGTACCTGCCAGCGGCGACGATCTTCTTTGCCCCCTACGTCAATTCGTATCGGCGCATCGTGCGCCATGGTGCCGCCCCGATCAACATCCAGTGGGGTTACGACAATCGCACGGTCGGCATCCGCGTGCCGGACTCCTCGCCGGAGGCGCGTCGGGTCGAGAATCGCGTCGTCGGGGTCGACGCCAATCCCTACGTGGCCATCGCGGCGACGCTGGCCTGTGGCTACCTCGGCCTGTTGCACAAGATCGAGCCGCTGCCGGAATTTCGCGGCAGCGCCTACGACACGGACTTCCAGCTGCCGCGCGGGTTGCACGAGGCGCTCACGGAGATGCGTTCGGCGCCCGCCCTGCACGAGATCCTCGGCAAGCGTTTCGTGACGCTGTATGCCGCCGTCAAGGAGGAGGAATACGAGGAATTCATGAAGGTGATCAGTCCGTGGGAGCGCGAACATCTGCTCTTGCACGTCTAGGCGGCCCGCCCGACCGGACCCTCCTCTTGCGAAATCCAAGGACGAACCATGAATCCATCCATCCCCCACTCTGATTCCGGAGAGCCCCTCTACGACACCGAGGCGATCCAGGCGCTTGACGCCGCCCACTACCTGCATCCGTTCACGGATTTCAAGGCATTGGCCGAAGTGGGCTCGCGTATCATCGTGCGTGGCGAGGGCGTGTACGTCTGGGACTCCCGCGGCCAGAAAATCCTCGACGGCATGTCCGGACTCTGGAACGTCAATCTCGGCTACCGGCGCGTCGAGCTGGCCGATGCGGCGTACCGGCAGATGCTGCAGCTGCCCTTCTACAACAGCTTCTTCCAGACCTCAAACATTCCGGCCGCCAAACTGGCCGCGACCATCGCGAGCGTCGCCCCGGATCATATGCGGCGCGTGTTCTACTGCAATTCGGGCTCTGAGGCCAACGATACCATCGTGCGCATGGCGCGCCGCTACTGGGACCTGAAGGACCAGCCGCAACGCAAGATCATCATCAGCCGCCACAACGCCTATCATGGCAGCACCATGGCCGGCGCCTCACTGTCGGGGATGTCCGGCATGCACGCCCAGGGCGGGCTGCCCATCCCGGGCATCGTGCACATCGGCCAGCCTTACCACTTCGAGGACGGTGCAGGATTGACCTCCGAAGCATTCGGGCTCAAGGCTGCGGGCTGGCTGGAGGAGAAGATCCTCGAAGTGGGACCGGAGAACGTCGCGGCCTTCATCGGCGAGCCGGTGCAGGGTGCGGGCGGCGTGATCATTCCACCTGTGACGTACTGGCCAGAGATCCAGCGCATCTGCGACGCCTACGGCATCCTCCTCATCTCCGATGAGGTGATCTGCGGCTTTGGCCGGCTGGGCTCCTGGTTTGGTTGCCAGCATTTCGGCACGCGGCCGGATTTCATCGCCTTTGCCAAAGGCGTCACATCGGGCTACTTTCCGCTGGGCGGTGTCATCATCGGCGATCGCGTCGCCGATGTGCTGATCGAATCGGGGGGCGAGTTCAATCACGGCTTCACGTACTCCGGGCACCCGGTGGGCTGCGCACTCGCCCTTGAGAACATCAGGATCCTGCGCGAGGAGGGGATCGTGGAGCGCGTGCGGCTCGAGACCGCACCTTATCTTGCGCGCCGCTTTCACGAACTGGCCGACCACCCCTTGGTCGCCATCACGGAAGTTCTCGGCATGGTGGCAGGCCTGGTGCTTGCGCCGGGCCACCGGGAGCGCTTCGATCCCGCGTTGGAGGTGGGCATGATCTGCCGCCGGCACTGCTTCGAGAATGGCGTCATCATGCGCGCAGTGGGCGACCGGATGATCATTGCGCCGCCCCTCGTGATCACGCCCGCCCAGATCGACGAGATGCTCGCCCTGATCCGGCGCTGCCTCGATCTCACCCACGCGGAACTGAAGGTGCGGGGGCAGATCTGAGCCTGCGCATCCGCCTCGACTGTCGTTGCGGGCCGCTGGGGCGATGTCGGCCCCGGCGCGCCGCCTGCCCGACACCGCGCCGCGCGTGGCGGCACCTCGTGTTGCTCGCCCTCTTCCTGGTGCCGGCGCTGGGCACACCGGCTTCGGCCCGCGGCGAGGACAAGGTCCTCAACATCTACAACTGGTCGGACTACATCGGCGAGAACACGATCGCGGGGTTTGAGCGGGAAACCGGCATCAAGGTCCACTACGACACGTTTGACTCGAACGAGACACTCTACGCGAAGCTGCTGGCCGGGCGCACCGGTTACGATATCGTGGTTCCCTCGGCGAACTGGGCGCGGCTGCAGATCGATGGCGGACTCCTCATGCCGCTCGACAAGTCGAGGATACCGAACTTCAAGAATCTCGATCCGCATCTGATGGCGCAGATCGCGGCCATGGACCCGGGCAATCAGTACCTCGCACCCTGGCTGTGGGGGATCACCACCGTCGGCATCAACGTCGCCAAGGTGAAGGCCGCGCTCGGAACGCTGCCCATGCCCGACGACGCGTGGGACCTGTTCTTCAAGCCCGAATACATCAGCCGCCTTAAGGGTTGCGGGGTCTCCGTCCTCGATTCGGGCGACGAGATCTTTCCGGCGACACTACGCTACCTGCACAAGCCCCCCTACAGCCAGGATCCCGAGGACTACGCGCGTGCCGCGGCGCTGCTCGCCACCATCCAGCCCTACATCACGGTGTTCTCGTCGTCGGGCTACATCAACGACCTCGCCGCCGGTGCCCTGTGCCTGTCGATCGGCTATAGCGGCGACATCGGCATTGCAGCCGAGCGCGCCCGGGAAGCCGGCAACGGGCAGCAGATCGAGGCCCTCGTGCCCAAAAGCGGAGCGCTGCTGTTTTTTGACACCATGGCCATTCCTGCGGATGCGACCCACGTCACCGAGGCCTACCAGTGGATCAACTACATCTACCGGCCCGACGTCCAGGCCGGCATCGTCAACAAGGTACGCTATCCGAATCTGGTGCGCGGCTCGGATCCCCTCATCAATGCAGACCTGCGCGCCAATCGCGCGCTGTTCCTGTCGGATTCGGACCTGGCCCGCATGCCTGCGGTCGAGCCGGTCACGAACCGTATCCGTCGCATGCGCACGCGCCTGTTCACGCGCTTCAAGACAGGTCTGTGAGGCAGCAAACGGGCGGGGGCCCGGTACGTCGGGGCCCGTGGCGCGATGCGCGCGGGCGCATTACTGTGATGGATGACGTCTGGGGAGAGGGTGGACATGCAGGAGGGTTCCGTGCGCGGTACAGCGAATGAGGATGCGCGTTTCTTGCGGCTTGAGCGGCTCACCAAGCGGTTCGACGAGGTCGCAGCCGTCGATGGCATCTCGATCGACATCCCCAAGGGCCAGATATTTGCCCTCTTGGGCTCGTCGGGATGCGGAAAATCCACGCTGCTGCGCATGCTGGCGGGCTTCGAGAAGCCGAGCGAGGGCAAGATCCTGCTCGAGGGGGTGGACATTGCGACCATGCCGGCCTACGAACGCCCGATCAACATGATGTTCCAGTCCTATGCGCTGTTTCCTCACATGAGCGTGTGGGAGAACATCGCCTTTGGCCTGCGCCGCCAGAGGATTGCCGGCAGCGAGATCGCCGAACGCGTCGAGAAGATGCTCTCCCTGGTGCAGTTGCGTCCCTACGCCAAGCGCAAACCGCATCAGCTCTCCGGGGGGCAGCAGCAGCGCGTCGCCCTCGCACGCAGTCTCGCCCTCGAGCCGCGCCTGTTGCTCCTCGACGAGCCGCTTGGCGCCCTTGATCGCAAGCTGCGCGAGCAGACCCAGTTCGAACTGCAGACCATCATCAAGAAGGTCGGCGTCACCTGCGTGATGGTCACCCACGACCAGGAAGAGGCCATGACCATGGCCGACCGTATCGCCATCATGAGCAAGGGGCAGTTCCTGCAGGTGGGCACACCCAGCGAGATCTACGAGACGCCCAACTGCCGTTTCGTCGCCGATTTCATCGGCAAGGCCAACCTGTTCTCCGGCATTCTCGAGACCGATGCCGCGGACCACTGCGTGGTCGCGACGCCGCTTGGGAAGTTTCTGGTCGGGCACGGCATCACGGGTGTCACGGGCATGGAACTGTGCGTGGCGGTCCGACCGGAAAAGATCGACCTCTCGAGCGCCCCCCCCGAGGAGTTGCGCTACAACTACCTGCAGGGCACGGTTCTTGAGAGGGCCTACTTCGGGAGTTCCTCCATGTACCGCGTCAAGCTCGCCTCCGGAGAACGGCTCCAGGTGTCGATTCCGAGCACCGAGAGGCATGCCCAGCTTCTGGAGATCGGCGAGCCCGTGCACGCGAGCTTCTCACCGGATTCGATCGTGGTGCTGACGGCCTGAGCCAGGGGATGACTACAACGTGACTTCTATGACCCTGCGCATGCGCCGCACGCGCCTCGTCGACGGGCTCATGAAAGGGTGGGGTCGCCGCTCCGTGATCGGCGTGCCCTACGGCTTTCTGATCCTGTTCTTCTCGCTGCCCTTCCTGGTCGTCCTGAAAATCAGCGTGTCCGAAGTGTTCGGGCCGCATTTCAGCGATCTGCTGACCCTGACCGGGGGCGTGGCCACGCTCAAGATCGATCTGTCGAACTACCTGTTCCTGATCACGGACTCGTTGTATGTACAGACCTACTGGTCGTCGATCCGCTTTGCGTTCCTGAACACCCTCATCTGCCTGTTTCTCGGCTATCCGTTCGCGTACTTCATGGCACGCTCGCCCGCACGCTATCGTCCCGCGCTCCTGATGCTGGTGTCGCTGCCGTTCTGGACATCGTACCTGCTGCGGGTCTACGCCTGGCGCGGCATTCTCGAGGACCATGGCATTATCAACAATCTGCTCTCCTCGCTGCACCTCATCGACACCCCCTGGCACATGATGTACACGCCCTTCGCCATGATGGTCGGCATGGTCTATACCTACCTGCCCTTCATGATCCTGCCGCTCTACGCCANNTGGCAGGCGTTCTACAAGATCACCCTGCCGCTGTCGCGCAACGGCATCCTGGCGGGATCCATGCTGGTGTTCATTCCCAGCATCGGCGAGTACGTGATCCCCGAACTCCTTGGGGGTCCGCGCACCCTCATGATCGGCCGCGTCCTGTGGGATGAATTCTTCAGCAACAACGACTGGGCGATGGCCTCGGCGGTTGCGGTGACCATGGTCGTCTTGATCCTGATTCCGCTGGCGGTGTTCAACCGCTACCAGAATGAAGCGGTCAT
The DNA here is from genome assembly GCA_003136595.1 of Burkholderiales bacterium. GTDB lineage: Bacteria > Pseudomonadota > Gammaproteobacteria > Burkholderiales > Burkholderiaceae_D > BOG-994. Next base: position 74,598 of record PLEY01000053.1, on the reverse strand, counting down.
TCGCGGGGGGGCCTAGCCGATGAACAGCCGCCTCGGAAAAGTATGGCTCGGGCTCGGCTTTCTGTTCCTGTACTTCCCGATCGCCACACTCATCGCCTACTCGTTCAATGATTCCAAGATGGCCACGCTCTGGGGTGGCCTGTCATTGAGGTGGTATCGCGCCATCCTTGACGACACCGAGATCATCGATGCTTTCGTGATGTCGCTGAAGGTGGCGCTCCTGACTGCCAGCGCCTCAGTGGTCATCGGCACGCTCGCCGCGTTCGCGATGGTGCGCTACCGCCGGTTCCTGGGCCGCACGGCATTCATCGCCCATGTCAATGCGCCCCTGGTCGTGCCCGAGGTGATCACCGGACTGTCCCTGCTGCTGTTCTTCGTCACCTGCCAGCGCACGTTCGGGTTTCCCTCCGAGCGCGGCCTGTTCACGATCTGGGTCGGGCACACCTCGATCTGCGCATCCTATGCTGCCGTCGTGATCCAGTCGCGCCTCTTCGACATGGATCGTTCGCTCGAGGAGGCGGCGATGGATCTGGGCGCGCGCCCATTCCAGGTGTTCTACCTGGTCACGCTACCGATCATCGCCCAGTCGCTGATCTCGGCGTGGCTGCTGACCTTCACGATCTCCCTGGACGATGTCGTCTCGACAGCATTTCTCTCGGGCCCGGGATCGACCACGCTACCCATCGTCATCTTCTCGCGCGCCCGGCTCGGACTGAACCCGAGCGTCAACGTGGTGGCCACCCTGACGGTGGTGGTGGTGGCCGTGGGGGTGCTGTGCGGCAGCCTGTGGCTCGCCCGGCAGGAGAGGCGGCGCGAGGAGGAGCAGGCCCAGGCCTATCGCGAGGGACTCGATTCGGCAACGCCGGCAGGATCGCTCGGATAGCGACCGGATCAGGGCCATTTGGCACAACGTGTTCTAGAAAGGATTGCGATCATGGAAGGCATCGATTGGCATGCACGGGCGGCCGCCCTGTCCGTGGACGGGCGGATGTGGATCGACGGCGAACGCGTGGCTGCCGCAGACGGCGCGACATTCGCCAAGGCTTCACCGATCGATGGCCGCCACCTCGCCCAGGTTGCGCGTGGGGGCTCGGCCGACATCGACCGGGCCGTGGCGGGCGCCCGGCGCGCCTTCGAGAAGGGGTCGTGGGTTGCGCAGCCTCCCGCGGCCCGCAAGAAGGTGCTGCTCCGTTTTGCGGAGAAGCTCCTTGCCAGCCGCGAGGAACTCGCCCTGCTCGAGTCGCTCGACATGGGCAAGCCGATCCGCTACAGCCTCTCGGTCGACGTGGCCGCGACGGCGCGCTGCATTGCCTGGTATGCCGAAGCGGTCGACAAGATCTACGATGAGATTGCGCCGACGGGCCCTGGGGCGCTCGCCCTCATCACCCGGGAGGCGATGGGTGTCATCGGCGTCATCGTCCCATGGAACTACCCCATGATCATGGCCGCCTGGAAGCTCGGCCCGGCGCTGGCCGCTGGCAACAGCGTGGTGCTAAAACCTTCCGAGAAATCACCGCTGACGGCGCTGCGGATGGCGGAACTGGCGCTTGAGGCGGGGCTCCCCGAGGGCGTCTTCAACGTCGTGCCGGGATTCGGGCATGAGGCAGGTGAGGCGCTCGCCCTGCATGGGGACGTCGATGCGATCGGCTTCACCGGATCGACGCGCGTCGGTCGCAAGATGCTCGAGTATGCAGGACGCTCGAACCTGAAGAGGGTCTACAACGAACTGGGCGGCAAGTCGGCCAATATCGTGTTCGCCGATTTCGAGGACCTTGACCGGGCGGCCGGCACCGCGGCCGGCAACATGTTTTTTAACCAGGGCGAGTCCTGCAATGCACCCTCCAGGCTTCTGGTCGAGGAGTCGATAGCCGACGACTTCGCAGCCCGCCTCACCCGCGAGGCCGCGAGCTACCTGCCCGCCGATCCCCTGGATGCGCAGACGGTGATGGGTGCGCTCGTCGACGCCGGGCAGCTGCAGACGGTGCTGGGCTACATCGAGGCCGGCCGCGCCGAGGGCGCGCGCTGTCTCGCAGGGGGCGCGCAGGCGCGGGGCGATTCGGGGGGCTTCTATGTCGCGCCCACCATCTTCGATGGCGTGCGTAACGACATGCGCATCGCCCAGGAGGAGATTTTCGGGCCCGTGCTCTCCATCATCCGCTTTCGCACCGAGGAGGAGGCCGTCGCGATCGCCAACGCGAGCAGCTACGGCCTGCAGGCTGGACTGTGGACCAGCAATCTCGGGCGCGCCCACCGCGTCGCGCGGGCGCTGCGCGCCGGCACGGTGCATGTCAACCAGTATGACGAGGACGACATGACGGTGCCCTTTGGGGGCTACAAACAGAGCGGCAACGGACGGGACAAGTCCCTGCACGCCTTTGACAAGTACACCGAGCTCAAGACGACCTGGATACGGCTCGGTTAGACGAGCCGGTCGCGGGCCTTCATTCCGGCGCTCGGGATTGCACCGATATGGGGCGCGACCCTGGCTCGATCGGGTGCCCACCCGCGGCCCGGCGCGAGTCCCCAGGGGCTGCCGGCAGCCGCGGCAAGTGGACTCATCCCAAGCGTGGGAAATGGCACTTTGAAACATCCGGTGACTGCTTTATACCGTCAGGGTGCCGGGGAGCGCGGCTGCCTGTCTGCCGGGAGGAAGCTGGCGCGGCGCTTGCGTAGGGGGTGTTCCGGGACGGGGCTTTTGGGAATTTGCCAGACCGCGGGACAGGATCAGGTTTGTCCATGACCGCACGGCCAATCGTTGATCAAGGGGACTTATATGCTCGGGGAAAAGAAGTCTGCGCGTCACTTCAGATCGGTTCTGTCGGCAAGCCTGGTCGGTCTTGCAATGGTTACGGTGCGGGCCGGGGCGCAAACGACCCCGGATGTGGGGTCCGATGCGGCCGGTGACCAGAAGCTCGAAAAGATCACGGTGACGGGCTCGAACATCCGCCGCACCGACACCGAAACCCCGAGCGTGGTGCAGGTGATCACGGCCGAGGACATGAAGAAATCCGGCTACACAAGCGTCGCCGATGTGCTCCACAACATCACCGCCAACAACATGGGGTCGCTGACCCAGGCCAACCCGGCGGCATTCGCCGCGGGCGGCTCCGGGGTCTCCCTGCGCGGCCTGACGGTGGGTGGCACCCTGGTGCTGATCGACGGCCATCGCATGGCACCCTATCCGATGCCCGATGACGGCGAGCGCAGCTTCGTGGACCTGTCGTCGATCCCCTTTGATGCCGTCGAGCGCATCGAGGTCCTAAAGGACGGCGCCTCTTCGGTCTATGGCTCCGATGCCATCGCCGGCGTGGTGAACGTGATCCTGAAGAAGAGCTATGTGGGTTCGGCTGTGAGCATCGAGACCGGGGCGTCCTACAAGGGCGACGGCAAGACGACGCACGCGAGCGGCACCACCGGCTGGGGCGATCTCGAGAACGATGGCTATAACGCCTACGTCTCCCTGGAATACCGCTACCAGGAGCCGATCCTCCTGAGCTCCCGCCCGTTTCTGGACAACACCAACTGGACGAACCAGGGCGGCGTGAACCTGACCCAGGGCGTGAACAACCAGACGGTGGTCGAGGGCCTGCCGGGTAGCATCACCGGCTATCTGGTCGATCCGGCCGCGCCCATCAAGACGATCAACACGCCCAACGGTCCGTTCTACGCGCCCAACCCCGTGGCTTTTTATCCGGGCTGCAACGCGACCCTGCTCAATGCCGGGCAGTGCAGCTTCGTCAACAAGCAGCTGACCATCCAGCCCCAGAGCCAGAATGTCGACCTGCTCGCCCGCTTCACCAAGAAGCTCGAGGGCGACTGGCAGTTCAACGTCCAGGGATCGCTCCTGAACAGCCAGGCCCAGCAGGCCGGCGTCTACAATGCGACCGCGCCGCTGGGCTTCTTTGGCATCACGTCGCTGAATTTCGGGCCCAACGTCAATCCGCCCGTGCCCTACAACGCAAGCCAGTTTCCCTACGTGATCACGGTGCCCGCCAACTATCCGGGCAATCCCCTGGGTCGCCCGGCAGGTCTCATCTACAACTTTCCGGACCTGGGCGCGCAGAGCCAGCAGACCAACACCACCTCCTATCGGCTGGTGGCTGAACTCAGCGGAACCTACGGCGAGTGGGACCTGAACGCCTCAGCCGGTCTGACGAGCGTGGTCACCAACCTCGAGAACATCAACTACATCAGCATCTCGGGCCTGCAGGCGGCCCTGAACAATCACACTTACATCGTGGGGGGTCACAACTCGGCCCAGGTGCTCTCGCAGATCGCCCCGGTGGCCTCCCAGAACTCGAACAGCGATCTCGATTTCATCACCCTGCGCGCCTCACGGGATCTGTTCAATCTACCCGGCGGTCCACTGTCCTTCGGGACGGGCCTCGATTTCACGCACAACGCCCTAAACGAGACCTTCCCGGCCTCGTTTGCCACGGGCGACCAGGCGAGCCCGATCTACTCCTTTGCCGTGGGTGATCAGAACGTGACCGCGATTTATGGCGAACTGGTCGCACCGGTCCTCAAGAGCCTCGAGGTCGATGCCTCGGCGCGCATCGACCACTACGCGGAGTTCGGCAATTCGACCACGCCAAAGCTTGGCATCAAGTACGAGCCGATCCCTGAACTGACGTTGCGCGGCACCTATAGCCAGGGCTTTCGGGCGCCCAACGTCGCCGAGAGCGGGAATGCAGGCTCGACTTCGGGCGTGCTCAATGCCGCCACCAATCCGCTTACGGGCCAGCTCATCTACGTGCCGAACATCCAGCTCTCGAGCAGCAACCTGAAGCCTGAGAAGTCCGACTCCTACACGTTTGGCTTCATCTTCGAGCCGAACCGCATGTTCAATGCATCGGTGGACTACTACAACATCGTACTGAAAAACCAGATCATCTCGGTGGGCCTGCTCGGCGAGAACCAGTATCTGTATCCGCAGCTCTACGGCGTGAAGTTTTATCCGAACCTGCTGAACATCGCCTACGACACCTACCCGTTCATCAACGCGAGCCAGACCAAGACCAACGGTATCGACGTCGACCTGCAGGGCAAATTCGATCTGGGGGGTTACGGCAAGCTGAGGGCCGAGTTCCAGCTTACCCGCATGTTCCAGTATGCCCTGACGCTACCGCAGCTTGGCACCTTCGAGCTTGCCGGCACGCACGGCCCGAGCTTCATCTCGGGGGATACCGGCACACCGCGCAACCGCGCCTCCTTCGTGCTGGACTGGCTGAGCGGTCCCTGGGATGTGACCGGGACGGTCAATTTTGTCGACAGCTACAGCGTCCTTGACACGAGCTACGGGGAAAACACCTGCGCCGACACGCTGATCTCGGAGTTTGGTGGTGCGACGCCGCCTAGCAACTACTGCCGGGTCGCGTCCTTTACCACCTTCAATCTGAACGTGGCCTATCGCCTGAGCAAGAACTGGCAGCTGCATGGCTCGATCGTGAATCTCTTTAACCGCCAGTCGCCCTACGATCTGGCCACCTTCGGCTCGGCGGGCAACGGCGCGGGAACGGGCGGCGCTCCCTATGACCCGGCGCTGTCCCAGGACGGGGCGATCGGCCGCTTCTTCAACGTCGGGGCCCGCTACACCTTCTAGGGTGGCCCCTTGGCCCCGGGTGCCTGGTGCACCCGGGTACTGGCTCCATCCTCGGCGCGCGAGGTGGCTCTCGGAGGCCGCATCGAGAGTCGCTAGAATGGGGGCATTGACCGCGTGGCGGCCCGCACCGGGCTGCGCCCTGCGGCGCCCACCGGGAGTCCCCCATGAACGCACCAATCCGTCTGTCCGCCAACGCAGCCCTGGCTGCCCGCAAGGACGCCGCCACGCCGCGCGGCGTGGGCGTCATGGCGCCTTTTTATGCAGCCCGCGCGGAAAACTCCGAGCTCTGGGATGTCGAGGGGCGCCGCTATATCGACTTTGCCGGGGGCATTGCGGTGCTCAACACCGGCCACCGTCATCCGCGCGTCATGGAGGCCGTCGCGCGCCAGCTCGAGAACTTCACGCACACGTGCTATCAGGTGGTCCCCTATGAGAGCTACGTGGAGCTCGCCGAGAAGCTCAATGCGCTCGTGCCAGGCGAGTTTCGCAAGAAGACGATGTTCGTCTCGACGGGCGCCGAAGCCATCGAAAATGCGATCAAGATCGCCCGCGCGGCCACCGCTCGCACCGGGGTCATCGCGTTCTCCGGAGCATTCCACGGCCGCACGATGATGGGCATGGCGCTGACCGGAAAGGTCGCACCTTACAAGATCGACTTTGGCCCGTTCCCGGCCGAGATCTACCACGCGGCGTTCCCCGCCCACGGCGTCGACTCCAAGGCTGCCCTGGCGAGCGTGACCAGTCTCTTTAAGACCGACATCGACCCGCGTCGGGTCGCGGCCATCGTCGTCGAGCCGGTGCAGGGTGAGGGCGGCTTCTATGTTGCGCCCAAGGACTTCATCGTCGGCTTGCGCGCGCTGTGCGACCAGCATGGCATCGTCTTCATCGCCGACGAGATCCAGTCGGGCTTTGGACGGACCGGCAAATGGTTTGCCTTTGAACACTACGGGATCGCGGCCGATCTCGTCACCACTGCGAAGAGCCTGGCCGGGGGCTTTCCTCTGGCTGCGGTGTCCGGTCGTGCGGAGCTCATGGACGCAGCTGCGCCGGGGGGGCTCGGCGGCACGTATGCCGGCAGCCCGATCGGTCTCGCCGCTGCGCTCGCCGTCATCGACGTGATGCGCGACGAACGGCTGCTGGAGCGCTCAGTGGAACTGGGCGCGCGCCTCACGGCGCGGCTCGAGTCCTGGCGCTCGCGCGTGCCCGAGCTCGTCGACGTGCGTGGCCTTGGCAGCATGGTCGCAGCCGAATTCTCCAATCCGGAGACCGGGGAGCCTGATGCGGCCTTTGCCAAGCGCCTGCAGCTGGCAGCACTTGAGGCGGGGCTGATTCTTCTGACCTGTGGCACGGGCGCGAACGTGGTGCGCTTCCTGTACCCGCTGACGATCAGTGACACGGTATTCGCAGAAGGTCTCGCGATCCTCGAGCAAGCACTCGTCAAGGCGGCGCAAGGGGCCAGGTGAGGCACGTCGCGGGCACTGCAGGCCGGAGCCCGACCGGTACCCGGCGATGAGCGGAGCACCCAAGGAGCCGCCGCCGCTTCGCGCCGACCTCGAGCGCATGGGCCCGATTCCCGCTGAAGAGCAAAGCGCGGCCCAGCGCGCGGCCTGGGCTGCGGTGGTCGCATCGCGGGGCGCCATCGGCGGGCCCTTCATTCCCCTTTTGCGCAGCCCTGAACTCTTGAATCGCCTCCAGCACCTGGGTGCGTATGTGCGCTACGAGAGCAGTCTGCCGGCGCGCCTGAGCGAGCTGGTGATCCTCCTTGTCGCACGCGCCTGGACCCAGAATTTCGAATGGGCCGTGCATGCGCCGATCGCCCGCGAGGCCGGGCTTTCCGAGGCGATCATCGATGCGATCGCCGCGTACGCCTATGCTCTCGCTTTGGCCTCGCCCCGAGCCCCCGGGGCAGTTCCCCGGGGACTCCACTGCATTGCCTGCGGCACTGGTGCACTCCAGCTACGAAGCCGCCACATCGACCGTGGCCGACGTGTACAGGACCCGTGTTCGCGCACGTTGCATGGTCCTGCCAGGACAACCTTCCAGGCGCTCGCCAACGCGGTCACCCTAAAGCAACATCGAGCGCAGCCGCTCGCACCGGTAGGTGTCGATAAGCAGCGCCGCCTGTCTGCGCTCCAGCGCGGCGAACGCGGCGTTGCGGCTTAGCGCCTCCTCGAGCAACAGCGCATGCGACGGCTCGAGTGGCGCCGCTTGCGTCCCGCGCCGGCGCGAGAGGATCCAGAACGCCGCGGCGAGCTGCGCGCGTAGCCACCGCAGCTGCACTTCGCCTGGCCGGTGATGTGGGTAGTCCATGACGTCCTCCCGAAGGCGTCTCCAACGACGCCCCGATGCCTGTGAAACCTTCTTGGCAACCCGAGAACAAAAAGCCCGGTTGCATCGCTGCGAACCGGGCTTTGGAACTGGCCGTGAGACGGGTCAGTTCATCGGACAGCCCCCCGGTTCAAAGAGCTGACTTGGGATACGCCCCAATTGACCATTCCGGCTCGCAGGTCAGCACCCTGCGCAAAAAGCACAGGACCCGCCGTGCACGGGGCAAAGGTCGGTTGGGTCGGTTCGAAGTGCAGATGAATCATTTCGAGGCGCGCATCGCAGGTTAGGGTTGGAGTAGAGGGATCGAATGCGGGCTGACGGCGGACTGGCAGCGGATCCCTGGCGGCTGACTCCAATGATTAACCAAGGTTAATCAAAAAGCAAGGGCAGAGAGCGACTATGCGCCCTTCCCGTCAGCATTTTGCAACGCGGCCTTGGCGGCGTCGGCACCGAGTGACCTCTGGAGGAGATCAAGAACCGCCCGCTTGGTTTCTTCAGGATTGTGGCGAAATGCCGTGAGCATGAGGCCGGTCAGTAGCCACTCCGCCTCGGAGCCTGGTGTGATGCGGGGGCTCCGGATGTGTTCTCGGTCCAGCCAGCCCGACGGCTTGCCCGTACGCGCCTCGAACTGTCGGGCAAGGAGAGCGCCGATGTGGCGCTTGCCCGACTTCAGGGCGCTCCAGTAGTTCTTGGTGATGCCCAGATGGGCTGCGAACTGGGTCTCGATGCCCCTTAATTCCTCGATCGCGCTGCGACTGCGTGCGAATTCGTCCAGAAGGTGCGACGCGTTGGTAAAGCGGATGCGGGCGATGTCAGTCATGATTTGAGAATAACAACTGTAACTCAGGCGTGTCCAGGCGCAAGGATGCGCTTGGGCGCCGTCGCGACTTGCGTGGCGGCACCAATGGAGTAGATTGTGGTCCGTGGCGCAGGCCCCGGGGGCGGCCCGGCAGGCCCTCTTGTATTTATGGCACGTGCCCAAAACTGTAGGGAAATTCCCGAAAGGAGTTGCTCCGATGAAACGTTCAACGATTCTTGCCCTGTTCGCGCTGGTTTTGGCAGTGGGCGTGTCAAGCCCTGCTTTTGCCGACGATCCGACGCTGCACCAGGTGTACGAAGCGGCACAGGCCGGCAACATGGCCGATGCGCAGCGCATGATGGACAAGGTCCTTGCCGATCACCCCAATAGTTCCAAGGCGCACTTTGTAGAGGCCGAGCTGCTCGCCCGTCAGGGGCGCTATGCCCAGGCACAAAGTGAACTCGCGACCGCCGAGCGTCTGGAGCCAGGGCTTCCTGGCGAAAAGCCTCAGGCGGTCTCTGACCTGCGCGCGCGCATCAGCCAGGCGCGTGCCTCGGGCAGTCCCGTCCAGGGCATGGTTCCGGTGCAGCCCGTCCGGGCAGGCATCCCCTGGGGCATGATCCTGATCGTGCTGGCGGTGGTGGCGTTCATCGTGTTCGTCGCGCGCGCCATGGGCCGTCGCAACGCAGTCGTGTACGGTCCGGGGGGTGCGCCCATGGGTGGTTTCGGACCGGGCCAGCCCATGCAGCCCTACGGCGGCTATCCTGCCGGTCCGATGGGTGGCGGGATGGGTGGCGGGTTGGGTTCTGGGATCATAGGCGGCCTCGCCACCGGCGCAGCGTTGGGTGCCGGGGTGGTCGCGGGCGAGGAATTGATGCATCACCTGACCGATCGCGGCTCCTCAGACTACGTGCCTCCGCTACGGGACGCGCAATCCGGTGACAACATGGGTGGGGCAGACTTTGGCGTGCGCGATGCCGGGTCATGGGACGATAGCTCCTCCGGATCGTCCTGGGACAGTGGCTCGTCTGGCGGCGGTGACGACTGGAACTAGCCTCTGCTGGCAGGCTCCAAGGCCCCGCTCACGAGCAGCGGGGCCGCCCGGGCGGCGGCTCGCAGGGTCGAAGCCGCTGCCGGGCGCACTTTTACCTTGCATTCCTTGGCTTGCCGATCGCGGGCTGTGCGGGCCCTCCAGCGGGCACGGCGTTGCCGGCAGTCTGGCGTCTCTCACCGAAATCGCAGGCAGGACTTCCTGCACCAGCTCTCGACCGAGCAGCAGGTGCGCACGCACCCGGCCATCTTCGTCGGCAATGGCAATGCCACCTGGCTGACCCAGACCAACGCAGCCAAGTCGGTGCTCGAGGCCGGCTGGAGTAGCTGTCGAACCATGCTCAAGTCCGGAGATGTCCTAGCCCAAGGCACGCAATCCGAGCACGGCATCGAAGTCCGGTGGCGCGCTCGGGTAGGGCTTATCGCACCACCGCCCGAAGCCGGCTTCCGCAAGGCGCCTCCAGGGAAACTGCCGACCGGCATCGAGCTTGCGGCGCGGCGCAACGGCCCCGTGTCCGAGCACATGGTCTGGCGGAATGCGGTAGCGCCCCTGCAGATCTGCGAGCAGCGCCAGTAGCGCCCCGATCTCGGACTCGGCGAAATCCTCGTTGCCATTGTTGTCGAGCTCGATGCCGATCGAGCTCGAGTTGATGTCGGAATCACCGCCCCAATTTGCGACGCCTGCATGCCAGGCGCGCAAGCGCTCGTCGACCAGCTGGTAGATGGTGCGGTCCCGGGAAATCCGATAGTGGGCGCTGACCTCGAGCCGCGGATCGCTCAGCGTGCGCAATGCATCGGCCGCGCTGTCCTCGCCGGTGTAATGCATAACAATTTGACATCCTCCCCATGTCTAAATCCAGGGGATTGCTACAGCACGGCGGCGATCGCGGCGTTCAAACTCCATTTCGCACCCGACGACACCGAGGTCAGTCTCACCATGGCGAATCGCGACCAACCCTACTGCCTGCTCAGCAGGCCGTACCGCACGGTTTCTCGCCGCACAAGGTAAGTCGCTGCGCAAGCTGCTCCCTCCCCCGAGCGTCCCATACCGTGCGGCACTCGATCTGCTTCGTCTGTGCCCAGAGCAGTTGATGCCTCTCCGGCGGCATTTCGTCGCGTGCCAGGGGCCGTCGGTGTGCCGCCCGATCAGAATGGAGCCCTGCTCTCGGGGAAGGTCCATGACGCTTGCCACACAGCCTTATTCTTCCTGCCGTACTAGCCTGCGAGAGGTCGTCCTCTCGAGTGCGTTCGGCCTTGCCTTTGTCCTTCCATGGGCGCTCGCTGTTGCGCTCGCTGTAGTCCACACATCTGCCCATGCGGCCGAGCCGAGTCGCGTCACGCGCACCCTCTCCGAGCCCTTCGAGACGGTGCGGCTCGCAGGCGGCCTCGACCTGCAGTTACAGCAGGGTGACGGCGATTCGCTTGTGCTCGAAGGCGATGAGCGTCTCATCGGGCACATCCTCACCTCCGTGCACGACGGGGTTTTGGAGATCCGCTATGAGGGTTTGCATGTGCAGCTCTACTCCGCGACGGCTCCGCGCGTCATCCTCACTGCGCGGGCGCTCAAGCGGGTGCGCGCCGAAGGATCGGGGACGATCAGCTGCGATGCCTGGCATGCGCCGCAGGCACTCGCCCTGGACGTGGCCGGGTCAAGTGATATCCGGTTCCACGGTCTGTCCGTTCCGAAGCTCAGTGTGCATATCGCCGGTAGCTCTGAGGTCGAGTTGGTTGGAGCGGTGGCTGAGCAGGAGGTGCGTATCAACGGGGCCGGCGACTACGAAGCCGGGCACCTTAAGAGCGGCAAGACGAATGTTGTCGTCGCCGGCGCGGGGGACGTCACCGTGTGGGCCACGGAGACGCTCTCGGTGAGTATCGCAGGTGCAGGTGACGTCAAGTACTATGGCCGCCCGAGTCTGTCGCGTTCGGTGGCCGGCATGGGCGACATCGAGGCGCTGGGCGAGTCGCCCTAGGCGGATCGTGGGTGGGACGGGGTCGGTTGGTGGGCAAGTTCGCGCCGATTCTTGTAGAGTCGTGCTCGGGACACCGGGCTCTTGACCCCGGAAAAATCTGGCCGATCCCGCGCGCGACTTAGCCGATGAGCGCCTCGCCCGAGTACTTTGCAGGAATGCAGCATGCCCACCCTCGGAATCAGTGTCTATCTGCTCGCTGCGATCTGCTGCGCCGTGCACGCCGTGCGCACGGGGCGCAATCTGATCTGGCTTTTCGTCCTCTTTTCCTTTCCCCTGTTGGGCAGCCTCGTCTACTTCACGGTCGAGTGGCTACCCGGGCTGCGTGGACTGCCAGGGCCGCGGGGCGGGTCCCTCCTCAGAGGCGCGGCCGGCCAGGCACAGGGCTTGATCAATTCGCAGCGCGGTGTGCGTGCCGCACGAGTGGCGTTCGCGCAGGTTGCGTCGCCCGAAAACCGTTTGCGGCTCGCGCGTGCGCTCCTCGGCGAGGGCGCAACCAGTGAGGCCGTAGCGCACTTCGAGGCCTGCCTGAACGGGCCCGCCGGCAACGACCCCGAGATCCGCCACGCCACCGCCGAGGCGCTCCTCGCGGACGGCCAGGCGGTGCGCGCCCTGTCACTCGCCAGCGCCTTGCGCACGGGCACGCCCACCTTCCATCCCGAGCGGACGGCCCTCCTGATCGCCCGGGCGCGTGCGGCCGAGGGCGATCGCGCGGGCGCGCACGCCGAGTTCGGCCAGGCCCTCGAGCGCTTTGGCGGCACGGAGGTCCGCGCCCGCTACGCGATCTTTGCCGCACAGGCCGGAGACCACGCACTCGCCCGGCGTCTGCAGGCGGAACTGCTCGATGCCCAAAAGACCTGGCCGCGTCACACCCGGATGCTGAACCGGGGGCTCATGCGCGAGCTCGGCCAGGCGCTGCGTGCCCCGCGTGCGGCTGACTGAGCCTGTCTGATGGAGCCCATGAGCGGCAGTCGAGGGACCCGCGTGCCTTGCGGTAGAATGTCGGGCACGGTCAGGAAGCCAAGCGGCCCCGCGCGCCCTGCTAGGATCAAGCGAGGGACCGGGCGGGCTCCCAAGGGCTAGGTCTGACCGGCCTTCTTTCTTCTCATGCGCGGCGAGACGAGCCTTGAAGATCGGTTCCGACGAACACCGAGATCTGTTCTGCCAGCACTTCCAGGACACGTACACGGACTACGATCCCGAGGCGCTGCCCTGGCCGGCTCTCGAGGGTCCGGATCTGGAGCGCCTGCGCAGCGTCCCGTTCTGGCAGGAGGTGCTCTACACGGAGCGCCGCGCCGGGGCGATCGTCAAGGCGTTCGCGCAGAGCATCGATGACCCGGTCGTGCGCCGCGCGGTCGACCTCCAGGGCTTCGAAGAGGCGCGCCATGCCCAGTTGCTGCGCGTCATGATCCGGCGCTACGGCATCAAGGTCGAGGAACTGCCCCTTGAGGCGTTCAACAGCGATCTGGAAGTGGCCTTCAAGGATTTCGGTTTTGGCGAATGTCTTGACTCCTTCCTGGGTTTTGGTGCCTTCAAGCTCGCACGCCAGTCGCAGTTTCTACCGGAGGGCATGTTCGCGATCTTCGATACCCTGATGTTCGAGGAGACCCGGCATATCGTGTTCTTCATCAACTGGATGGCATGGCAGGCGGCGCGCGAGGGGCGCGCTGCAGTCTGGCTGCGCGGATTGACCTCACTGCGCTACTACCTTCGGGCGCTTGGCCGCCTCGTGGGCACCGTGCGCCGTGGCCAGGATGTCAACGACGGTCGCGATTTCTCAGCAACCCAGGCAGACCTGTTCCTCGAGGACTTCACCTTCCGCCAGTTTCTGAACGACTGCTATGCGGAAAACCAGCGCCGCATGGCAGCGTTTGACGACAAGCTGCTCAAGCCCAGTTTCATGCCGGCATTGGCCGACATGGCGCTCTCGACGCTGCGTATGTGGCGCTTTCGGCGCCAGCCGGCCTAGCTGGGCCGGAGTCACCCGGGCCGCCCGGATCGGCCGGGTCAGACGCACCCCTCAAACCAATCCCCTCATTTCTGGTTCTCCACCGCGTTGCCCGAGGCGCCGGCGCTCGGGTGCGCCGCGCCCGGCGCGGGGGAGCCCAGGGGAATGGGATGGGTCGGTTGCGAGCGCACGGCCGCTGGAGCAGGCCGGGGCTCCAGCGGCGCCGCCGCGCCCGACACCGCGCGTGGCACCGTGCCTGCGCCGAGGGGCGGGCTGCCGGCCCTCGGTGCGAGACCTGGGGCCGTTCGCGAAGGCCAGGCCAGCAGCGTGCCGCCTTGCAGCACGTCGAGAGCGTCCGCAGGGCTCGGCTTGGCCACTGCCGCCGCGGCGGACACGGGCCTGTATTGCGAGCGCAGCGAGGCGAGGCGATACGGGACGCCGTGACGCTGCGCGGGAACGAAACCCCAGAGGGGCGATGTGCGATGCGGGTTGTAGGGATTGTTGTTATAGCGTGGCAGGTTGATCGTGACGCTACCCTCGCGCCAGTTCCAGACGGCCCACAGCCAACCCGCGCCGGACACGGGAGCGCTCCAGTAGATGGGACCGACCCAGATTCCACCGGGCGGCGGCGCGAGGACGGTCGGGGGGCCAGCGGGCCACTTGTCGGCTCCAAAAATAGCTTCGGGCTGGTAGCTCGGGATGTAGACGACATCGGCATTGGTCGGGGCGATGACGAGGTCGTCGCCCTCCCGGGTCACCTGCTGCTCGGGCGTGCCGCGCAGCGTTCCCGCCTCGGATGCGCGCTCGCGCAGGCGCTGGATGCTCGCGGCGACATCGGCCCGTTGCGCGAGGAACAGCTCACCGAGCTCCTCCGTCCAGCCGATGTTCTGGTCGAGCAGCGCCAGCATCTGCGGGAACGGCAGCAACGCCTTGACGCTTGCATCCCAACGTTCTGCCTGGGCCGCAGCCTCGAGGGCGTCGGGTGACCACCCCCCATGCTGGGCAAGCCAGCGATCGGCCTCGACGATGTCGAGCGGATACGTGCTGGCGAGCAGCACCTGGGCGAGCAGGTCGTCCGGATAGAGGGCAATGGGAGCCAGCGCCGCGTCGATCTCGGCGGGACCCAGGGCGAACAGGACCTCCGGGTCCGCCGCGCCAGACGGGGCGGGTGCGGAGCCCGGTTCGGCGCCCGCTGCGGGCCGGCCAGCCAGCCCCGCGAGCACGATCGCGCAGCAGAGAACGGCCCACGCCCGCGCGCGGGCGGCCACCATCGATCGGTGCCGGCAGCCCCTGACCATCCTTGCCGCGCGCGCTAGGATTTGAGATGCTCGGGCGCGACACTGGGGCCGCGCCCGCGGCCGGATCGATCCCTTAGGAGAAGACATGACTGTTGCATTCTGGTGCGTGCTGGTTGCGGGGCTGTTGCCACTGGCGACCGTTGCCGTCGCCAAGGCGAGCCGCAACTACGACAATGCCGACCCGCGAACCTGGCTCGCGGAGCAACAGGGACTGCGCCGCCGGGCTGATTTCGCGCACCGTAACCACTATGAAGCCTTTCCCTGGTTTGCCGCTTCTGTGATCGTCGCCGCCCTGGCACATGCCTCGCAGGAGCGCGTCGACATCCTTGCGGTCGCCTACATCCTTCTGCGGCTCGCCTATACGGCCGCCTATCTCGGCAATCGCCCGAGCCTGCGCAGCGTCCTCTGGATCGCGGCCTTTTGCTGCGCTTTGGCCATCTTTTGCGCTGGCGCGCGCGGCCACTAGGTACCTCTTCTCGCTAGAGCAGCACGACCATGCCAACGACTGCGGCAATCAGCGCCAGCTTGGTCAGTCGGTACACCGTGCCGTTCCAGCGTTTGAACTGGCGGCGCTTCTGACCGATGTAGTGCACGTGTCGAAACAGGCGGTTGATGGCCCCGGTCGGATCGTCGGCGTCATTGGGCGAGGCGCCGGCGGCCACGATGTGATCGCCGATCCAGCGGTTCAGCGCCTGGGCCCAGCCAAACCGCATGGGACGCTCGATGTCGCAAAACAGGACGATCCGGTCCATGCCGCTGCGGTTCTCGGCGTAGTGTATGTACGTTTCATCGAACACCACACCCTCACCGTCGCGCCAGCTGTAGCGCTGGCCGTCAACGTCGATGAAGCAGCTTTCATTGTTCGGTGTGACAAGGCCCAAGTGGTAGCGCAGCGAGCCCGCATACGGGTCGCGGTGCCGGCCTAGTTTGCTGCCATCAGGCAGGTGGGCGAACATCGCCGCCTTCACGGAGGGCAGGCCGGCCACCAATGCGGTGGTGCGTGGACACAGCTGCGCGGCCGACGGATGGGCGTCGCCGTACCATTTCAGGTAGAAGCGCTTCCAGCCCGTCTTGAAGAAGGAATTGAACCCGGCGTCGTCGTGGCGCTCTGGCGCCTTGATCTGATTGGCGACCAGGGCCAGCGCCTCGTCTCGGATCTCCTGCCAATGCTCCTGCAGAACGCGCAGATCAGGAAAGCGGCCGGGATCGAGGTAGGGGGTGCGCGGCACGCCCGAGAAAGCGAGCATGAAGACGTTCACGGGTGCCGTGAAAGACGAATGGTCGAACACCTGGCGGTACCAGGCGTGACGTACCCTGCCGCGCAGATGCATGAACGCACCGCAGGCAAGGAAGAGGAGCAAGAAGGCCCGAACGCTCGTCACAGCAGAATCCCATCAGAATTGAGAAGCCACGCGCGCCCAGCCCCTTTGAGGCCAGCCCGGCTTCCCCCCATATTGTGCCAAATGCGGGCGCACCAAGACCTCGCAGCTCCTTCGCATGGCGCCCAGGGGGTATTATCCCCCAGCTGCCGCGCTTTGCCGCACTTAAGGCTTGCCGACCCCTGTCGAAAACACGAGCGTACCGGCCCCTGTGCTGCGTTGCCATGGTCGTATCCTGCCTTCTACCGGCATAGGTCTGGCGCGGGAGATGCGTCAGGTCGGGCGCATCCTTCCCCCGAAAACCGATGCGACGAGCGGATTGGAGCCGAAGGCATAGCACAGGTCGCGCGGATGATCGATCCGCCAGACGGCGAGATCCGCATCCCAGCCCGCGGCAAGCCGGCCCTTGCGCTGCTCCAACCCGAGCGCCTTGGCGGCGGCGCCCGTGACCCCGTTCAGGGCCTCGGCCGGAGTGAGCCGGAACAGTGTGCAGGCCATGTTCAGCATCAGGAGCAGCGATGTGCAGGGTGAGCTACCCGGATTGCAGTCCGTGGCGATGGCAATCGGGACTCCTTGGCGCCGCATGAGGTCAAGCGGTGGGAGCTGGGACTCACGCAGGAAATAGAACGCACCCGGCAGGAGCACCGCAACGGTGCCGGCAGCGGCCATGGCGGCGATACCCGCGCCGTTTGCGTACTCCAGGTGATCGGCAGAGCGCGCTCCATGGCGGGCTGCGAGGGCCGCACCGCCGCCATCGGAGAGCTGGTCGGCGTGCAGCTTGACCGGCAGGCCCAGGCGCGCCGCGGCCGCGAAGACCCGCTCGCACTGCGCCACCGAGAAGCCGATCGTCTCGCAAAACGCGTCGACGGCATCCGCGAGACCCGCCCGGTGCGCCGCGGGAATCATCTCCTCACAGACGAGATCGATGTAGTCCTCGGCGCGGCCCTGGTACTCGGGCGGCACGGCGTGGGCGGCGAGCAAGGTGGTCGACACGGCAACGGGTGAACTCATGGCAAGGCTGCGGGCCGCCCTGAGGATGGCCAACTCGCTCGCCGTCGACAGGCCATAGCCGGATTTGATCTCGACCGTNNACCAGGTGCGTATGGCAGTCGATGAGACCCGGCGTGATCCAGGCGCCGCCTCCGTCCTGCTCAGAGGCGGCTTTCAGGTCGGCCGGCAGCAGCGCGCGCGGCCCGACCCAGATGATGCGTCCGGCGGCGAGGGCAACGGCCCCATCCTCGATGATTCCGTAAGGGTCACCGGGGTGCCGCAGCGGATCGAAGGTCGCGAGCCCGACGTGGGTCCAAAGGGCGTCGCAGTTCATTGCAAGAGCGCGCCAAGAGTGGCCCGATAGCGCTCGAGAAGGGGCGCGCGTGCGTGATGCCGTCCTTCGCGTACTTCCCACCTGCCGGCCACCATGACGTCACGCACGGGCCGCGCCGCCGGTGCGAAGACGGCGGCGTCGAGCAGCTGGTCGCCCTTGCGGCCGAAGAGTCCCGCGCTCGTCGCGTCGAGTACGATGAGGTCGGCGCGGCGGCCCGCAGCCAGCGCACCGATCGGCTGTCCAAGGGCCTGGGCACCACCAGCCAGGGCACCGCGCACGAGGCGCGCCCCCAGCGACTCGCCCGGGACGCTCGCGAGCAGATTGCGGCGCTGGTGAANNCTCCCCGCCGATGCCAAACTGTCCGCCCGCCTGGAAAAATCTGACGCCCTCAAAAAACCCATCGCCGAGGTCACCCTCGGTGCTCGGGCACAGCCCGGCCACAGCCCCGCTGTGGGCGAGGGTTGCCACCTCGTCGCCTGTCATATGGGTTGCATGGATGAGGCACCAGCGCTCATTGATCCCGATCTCGTCAGCCAGCCAGCGCAGCGGAGTGCGGCCCGTCGCCGCCACCGAGTCGTTGACCTCCTTGGCTTGCTCGGCGATATGCATGTGTATCGGCGTGTTAGGGCCAAACTCGGTTGCGAGCGCGACGAGCGTTCTGAGCTGCGCGCGATCGACCGCACGCAGGGAATGCGGGGCGATGCCGAGGCGCTGGAGCGGCCGGCCGGCCAATGTGCCGGCGAGGCTCTGGCAGAGGCGCACATAGGCATCGGTGTCGTGCAGAAACCGCCGCTGCCCGGGGGTTGGCGGCGTGCGCGAGAAGCTGCCATAGGTGTAGAGCACCGGCAAGAGAGTCAGGCCGATGCCCGCCGCCTCGGCGGCCGCGGCAATGCGCAAAGACATCTCGGCGGGATCGGCATAGGGTCGTCCCGTGACGTCATGGTGAAGGTAGTGGAATTCGGCGACCGAGGTGTAACCCGCCTCCAGCATCTCCACGTAGAGCCAGGCGGCGATCGCCTCGACGTGGTCCGGGGTCAGGCGCTCGAGGAAGCGGTACATCAGTTCACGCCACGACCAGAAGCTGTCACCCTCGGGTCCCGAGGTCTCCGCCAACCCGGCCATGGCGCGCTGGAAGGCATGCGAGTGCAGGTTGGCGATGCCCGGCAGAACCGGCCCGGCAAGCCGTTCTGCGCCCGCGTCAGGGGCCCCTGACGCGACGGAGACAATATGGCCCGCCTCGATCTCGATGACCACATCGTCGGCCCAGCCTTCAGGCAGGAGGGCGCAGGGTGCACAGACCCTGAGCCGCTTCGCGTCGCCGGCGGCCAAGCTAGACGCCCACGCCGGGCACGAGGCGCGGCCAGGGCGTACCGTTTAGCGACAGGAAGGCTTCCGAGGCGATGAGATTGATGGCGGCGTTGATGTCCGGGGCGAAATAGCGGTCCTGATCATAGAACGGCACCTGCGCGCGCAGGGCCGCGTGGACCTTCTCCAGCGCGGGAGAGCTGACCAACGGGCGCTGGAAATCGATGCCCTGGGCTGCTGCGAGGAGTTCGATGGCGATGATGGTGCGCGTGTTGCTGACCATCTCCAAGAGGCGCCGTGCTGCGAAGGTGGCCATGCTGACGTGATCCTCCTGGTTGGCCGAGGTCGGCAGGCTGTCCACCGAGGCGGGATGGGCGAGCGACTTGTTCTCCGAGGCGAGCGCTGCCGCCGTGACGTGCGCGATCATGAACCCGGAGTTCACGCCAGGTTCGGGAACGAGAAATGGCGGGAGCCCCGAGAAGTTCGAATCGATCAGAAGGGCGATGCGGCGTTCCGAGAGCGCGCCGATCTCCGCGATCACGAGGGCCAGCGCATCGGCGGCGAGCGCAATGGGCTCCGCATGGAAATTTCCACCCGAGAGAATCTCCCCCCCGAAGGTCAGCGGATTGTCGGTCACGGCATTGGCCTCGATACGGATGATGCGCGCTGCATGGCGCAAGAGGTCGAGGCAGGCTCCCATCACCTGGGGCTGGCAGCGCAGGCTGTAGGGATCCTGCACGCGGTCGTCGTTCTCCAGGTGTGACTGGCGGATTGCGCTGTGTGCGAGGAGCTCCCGGAAATGGGCTGCGACCTCGATCTGTCCCTCCTGACCGCGCACCGCGTGGATGCGCGCATCAAAGGGCGCGTCGCTGCCCCGGGCCGCATCCACGGAGAGCGCGCCGGCGGTGATGGCGGCCCCGAAGACGTCCTCGATCTCGAACAGGGCGCGCAGCGCGAGCGCAGTCGAGACCTGCGTGCCGTTGAGCAGCGCAAGTCCCTCCTTGGCCGAGAGGGTGAGCGGTTCCAGGCCGGCATCCTCAAGCGCTTGGGCGGCACTGACGACGCGCCCGTCGTAGAGCACCTCGCCCTGCCCGATAAGGGGCAGCGCCATATGCGCCAACGGCGCGAGATCACCCGAGGCACCCACCGACCCCTTGCTCGGGATTGCCGGGAGTATGTCGCGATTGGCCAGGGCAAGCAGGCCCAGAACCACGTCGAGCCGTACACCCGAGTAGCCGCGCGCGAGGCTCGCCGCCTTCAGCACGAGGATGAGGCGCACGGTCTGTGCATCGAGCAGCGGACCCACGCCCACGGCGTGCGACTGGACCAGGTTGCTTTGCAACAGTTCGAGCTGGTTGGCGGGGATATGGGTACGCGCGAGCTTGCCGAAGCCGGTGTTGATACCGTAGGCAGGCACGCCCCGTGCCGCGATGTCATCGACCGTCTCGCGCGAGGCCTCGATGGCCGCATGCGCGGCTGGATCGAGGCTGAACTGCAGGGCGCCGGAACACACCTGCCGCAGGTCCGCGAGTTCGAGGCCTCCGGGCCGGATGACGAAGCCCTCAGCCATGGATCATCGGCAGGTTCAGGTGGTGCGTGCGCGCGCACGCCAGAGCCGTCTCATATCCCGCATCGGCGTGGCGCATCACCCCGGTCGCAGGGTCATTGGTCAGCACGCGCCGCAGGCGTTCGGCGGCTGCCGCAGTGCCGTCGCAGACGATCACCATGCCCGCGTGCTGGGAATATCCCATCCCGACCCCGCCACCGTGGTGCAGGCTGACCCAGGTCGCGCCGCTCGCGCAGTTCAGGAGGGCATTGAGCAAGGGCCAGTCCGAGACGGCATCGGAGCCGTCGCGCATCGCCTCGGTCTCGCGGTTGGGACTGGCCACGGATCCCGAGTCAAGGTGGTCGCGGCCGATGACGATCGGAGCTTCCAGCTCGCCCTTTGCGACCATCTCGTTGAAGGCCAGTCCGATGCGCGCCCGGTCGGCGAGTCCCAGCCAGCAGATGCGGGCCGGCAGCCCCTGGAAGCGTATCCGGTTTCTCGCCATGTCGAGCCAGTTGTGAAGCGCCGGCCGCTCGGGTATGAGCTCCTTGACCTTTGCATCGGTGCGGTAGATATCCTCGGGATTGCCCGACAGCGCGACCCAGCGGAACGGACCGATGCCCTCGCAGAACAGCGGCCGGATGTAGGCCGGCACGAAGCCCGGATAGTCGAAAGCGTTGGCCACGCCGGCTTCAAAGGCCATCTGGCGCAGGTTGTTACCGTAGTCCACGGTCGGGATGCCCAGCGCATGGAAGCCGAGCATCGCTACCACCTGGACCGCCATCGATTGCTTGGCCGCTTCGACGACCTGGGCCGGCGCCCGGACACGCCGCGCGCGGGCCTCGTCAAGCGACCAGCCGGCCGGCAGGTATCCATTCAAGGGATCGTGCGCGCTCGTCTGATCCGTCACGAGATCAGGTCGGGCACGCGCGTCGCCTGTCTGGACGCGACGCAGCAGCTCCGGAAAGATCTCGGCCGCGTTGCCGAGCAGCCCGACCGAGACCGCGCGGCCCGCCGCGTGCGCGTCATGGATCAGCGCAAGCGCCTCATCGAGGCTCGCGGCGCGCTGGTCGAGATACGCCGTCTCAAGGCGCATCTCAATACGGCGCGGGTCGCACTCGACGGCCAGCATCGAGGCGCCGGCCATGGTCGCGGCCAGCGGCTGCGCGCCGCCCATTCCCCCAAGCCCGGCGGTCAGGATCCAGCGACCGCGGAGCGATCCGTCAAAGTGCTGGCGGGCGGCCTCGACGAAGGTTTCATAGGTACCCTGCACGATGCCCTGNNGCCGTCATCTGGCCGTACATCATGAGCCCGCGCGCATCGAGCTCATTGAAATGCTCCCAGGTCGCCCAGTGGGGCACCAGATTCGAGTTGGCAAGCAGCACCCGGGGCGCATCGGCATGAGTCTCAAACACGCCCACCGGCTTGCCGGACTGGATCAGCAGCGTTTGCGTAGGGCCGAGTTCGCGCAGGACCTCGACAATCCGATCGTACGAGGCCCAGTCACGCGCGGCCCGACCGATACCGCCGTAGACGATCAGTTCCGCGGGGTTCTCGGCTACTTCGGGATCGAGATTGTTCATGAGCATGCGCAAGGGCGCTTCGGTGAGCCAGGACCGGGCCGAAAGTTGCGGACCGCGTGGCGCGCGGATCACCCGCGTGGCGTCGTGGCGCTGGGCGGCAAAGGGGACATTGCGGGACGTGTCGTTCATGACGGCCTCTCCATGGGCGTGGCGCGTGGGATTTCAGGATACCGGTGCCAAGGACGGCACCGGAACGGGGTTGACGTGGCCGACGAGCCGGAAGCGGGACGCCGGATGACTTAGCTTGGCGATGCTGGCGGGCTCGCCGCGGGACCAGGTGCGTCGATGCAGGATCAGGACGGGCTCGCCGGGTGCTAGCGCGAGCAGCCGCGCTGTCTGGGCGTCGGGCATCTCGGCCTCGATGCGGTGTTCGGCGCGCTCCAGGGGTGCCACGCGCATCAGGTACTCGTGAGGGGTGACGTTCGCCAGATCGAGCTCCATGTAATCCGGTGCGACGCCGGGATTGACATAGCGGTCTTCGAGTTGCAGGGGCCGCTGGTCGGCGCAGTGAACGATGCGCGAATGGAACAGGACCGCGAGTTCTGGGAGCCCGAATTGCTCGGCCAGCGCTGCGGGTGCCGCGATGCGCTCAGAGCACAGGACCCGGCTGTCGTGGACCTCGCCGCGGGCCTCGATCTCGGCGCGGATGTCGCGCACCTCGATGAGCGTGGCCTCGGACTTGGGCCCGGCCGCGAACGAGCCGACACCCTGGATGCGTGTGATCACGCCTTCCTGCGCCAGCTCGCGCAAGGCGCGGTTGGCAGTCATGCGCGAGACGCCAAAGCGGCGCGTGAGTTCCCCCTCAGACGGCACGCGTTCGTGGACGGACCACTGGCCGTTACGAATCCCCTCGACAATGAAGCGCTTGAGTCGCAGGTACTGGGGCTGGGGCGGAGAGAGGATGTCCATGATGCGTGCGGGGCGCTTGCGGATTGCTTGTATAGACAGGCTACTACAAGAGGGTCGGGAAGGTCAATGCTGGCTCCGAGGGGGCATTTCTCCCTTGCCTTGACTCGCGGGCTCCGTCAGATGCGCCTGAAGCGTCTTGCCCGGACCCTCACGGGGCGTTTCCCTTCAATGCCCGAAGGACATCGCGCCAGCTCAAGATACCCACCGGTCTTGAGCGCGCATCGATGATCGGGATACACGAGATGCTGTGGTCAAGGAGCAGGGTGATGGCTTCACCCAGGTCGGCGTCGGGGGGGAGGGTGATGGGCTTGCGCGACATGATCTGGTGTACGCGCTTGTTCAGCGTGGCGAGGTCACGTGGATTCTCAACGCTGCTGCCAATGTAGGGACTGAGCGCGCGCAACAGGTCGCGATCCGAGACGATCCCGATCAGTGCGCCCTCCTCAACCACCAGGAGATGGTGGAACTTCATGCGGTCGAAGATCTCCTTGACCGTCACGAGCTTGTCGTCGAGCTCGATCGTCACTGGCCGCTGCGACATGATGTCCACCACGCGCATCATCGACTCCTCTGTAACCCCGGTCACCGCGGCCGCGGGGGCTCGCCCGCCCTCGCTCCCGTGCCCGCCATGCATCACTTATACACCTGCCCGCGCTAGCCTGGATTTGCTGCCCATACCCGTGGGCGGGACGGCCGAGACGGGCGATCAAGCTTCGGCCAGCGGGTCCAGTGGAAGCTGCAAGGCCCTCAGGTCGGGGCCGCGAAACCAGAGGCTTTGGCCCAATCCGGGCCGGGGCTGGATACCGGGATCTGAACGCGGCTACGCCATGGCGCATGAGCTGGCCCTGGGTACGCTGACGAGGCGGACGAGGCGGACAAGGCGGACGAGGCCGACCATGAGCGGACGGAAGGGAAACCGCGGGCGCGTGCTCGCGGGCAGTGGTGAGCTACTCTGGGGCTATCCGGTTGCTGATTCGCGCGACCAGTCGGTCGTACCTGCAAGTGGCAACGCGCCGGATGGGTTTGCGCCCGGTCAGGCGGGTTGGCCGGCAGGCCGCATCCTGCGCCCTGCGACTGCTGCGAAGACAGCAAGACCCCCCAGCATCAAGCCAAGCGGGGCTGGAAGCGGCACGGGAGACAGCGCCAGATCGCCCCCGAAATTGCCGGCGCTCGTCCCCCGCACCTCGAGGACATACAAGCCTGCGACACTAAGGTCCGTGCTCGGTATGACTGAATAGCTCGCCCCGCCCGCGCTGGTGGTCGAGCCCCACGCCTGAATAAGCCCGGAGGGCACGGCCGCGTCAAAAGCAAATGCCGCAGGGAACTGATAGAGACGCTCCTGCAGGTTCTGCACGCCCGAGGCGTTGTTCAAGGTGATCGTGACGGCGTCGGCCGTCGCGGGCGTGACGCGAAAAAGATAGTCCGTGTAAAAAAATCCGCCGGCACTCTGGCCCTGGCTCGTCGAGCCTGTGACACCGCTGAAATTAAAGCCGCTCGTCAACGGGCTCGCAAGCAGCGTCAGATCGTTCTCAGCCGTACCCGCATTGCTCGCAGCGCCCGGGCCTACTGAGGCTGTCAGGGTACCGTTGTTCGAGACGTCGTAGAGGGTGCTCGCGAAGCTGGACCCCTCGCCCAGGCACAACAGGACAGAGCTCAGAACGGCTGCCCACAGCAGCCTCGCATGCGGCACTGCCGCTCGGGCATTCATCGGTACGCTCTCCAGAGGACGGGGCCGGCAACACCGACTCCACCTGAAGGAGCGTACGCTCGCCAGTTTTCAGGGGTGCGGCGTCGGCGCCGCGGAACTTGGCGCTTTCGGGCTAGCCACCCGCGTTCGCCCTGGTCTTGGAGATCCGCAGCCCGGTCGGGCTATCGCCCTCAATGCGAGGACGCTCCCCGGGAGATTTTGGGCGCCCCCGCCAAAGCGCCCGGCACGGGGTCGTCGACGCCGCGTGCGACGTTCTGAACGCGGCACGATTCCGGCGCGAGCGCGCCGACAAGTGCCTGCAACGCCCGGGCCGTGTCGGCGCGTCCGCACAGGAATATGTCCAGTGCCGCAAAGCGCGCCTCCGGCCAGGTGTGGATCGTGACATGCGATTCTGCAAGGAGGACGACACCGGTCACTCCGAGTCCGCTGCCAAAGCTGTGGAATCGGGCGAACAGGACCTGCGCGCCCGCGGCCTTGGCCGCCTCGCGCAGTGTCGCTTCGAGGAAGGCGCAATCGATGAGCAGTTCCGCTCGGACCCCCGACAGGTCGGCCAGGCAGTGCAGCCCATGCGGTGCATGGGCTGTCATTTGTGGCCTCCGCCCGAGGCACCCGCCCAGCCGCCCCCGCTGTAGCCCGGCCCGGAGCTATAGGAATGCCAGGAATTACCGCTGCCGCTGCCGCCGCCCGCGCGGGCGGCAAGGCTGCCCCAACTCATGACCGAGGAGCCCAGCGCGACAATGATCGCGTACATCAGGAACTTGCCTTTCATGGGGAATTTCCGCCCATCTTGTCCAGAATGAAGGCAGGCAGGTAGATCGCCACGGTCGCGACGATGAGGTAGAGGAGGACGCTGCGCGTGGCCAGCACGAGGGGTATCGCATTGATGAGAACAAGCGCGATCACGATCCAGCGCGCCGAGCGCAGATAGCTCGGATGCTGGTGCTGCTCTTCATGGATCTCCTCTCCAAACCAGGCCCGGACCTGGTCGACCGCGAGCGGCCGGGAGCGTGACCAGGTGAGCTCTTCCGCAGTGGCCTCCGCGGCCAGAGTCTCCTGCCGGTCCTGGAATTCCGCCACCTGCGCGGTCTCGCCCACTGCGACCCGCCAGTTGAACGAACCGAGTGCATAGGTGACCTGGGCCGTGTAAGTCGCAAAGCGCCGGAAGGTCCGGCCGTCCAGCACCACCCGTTCCGGCTCCGGCCAGGTGGGCCAGCTGTTCAGAACCTCGGCGCGCTGCCAGCCCTCCTCGGTTTCGATGAGCCAGATGAAACTGCGCCCCGGCGCGTAGAGCAGGTACTCGCTCCAGCTCGAGGCGCTCTGGCCGGTCTCGGCGCGACGCAGTGCACCGAGGAGCGTGTAGGGTGCGCCGTCGATCGTGGCGGTCTTGCCAAGCGTGAGGGTGAAGGGCGCCGCGGCGAGCGTGCGTGCCGCGCTGAGGACCACGGCCGTCGAACTGGAGACATCGACTTCGGCATGGCAGGAAGGACAGATGAAATGGGAGGTCATGCCTGGCGAATAGCTGACCTCACCACCGCATGAGGGACAGGCGAGCCTGCCGACCTTGCCCCGGAAGCGCCCGACTGTGTCACCGATGTCGCCGGAATCGCGCAACAGTTGCGCCTTGAGCTCGCCCAGACCCACTGCGCGACCGACGTAGGCCTTCGGACTTCCTGCGTCGGAATAATCGAGGGTCAGGAAGCGGGCGCCGCTGCGAAAATCGGCCACCTGGGCCTGCCAGCCGGGGCCGACGCGAAAGGGCAACTCGCCCTGGCCGGCCGTGCAACGCGCGGTGCGCACGTCCGAGGCGCAGTAAACCTCCCCGCCGAGATTGAGATTCACTCCGGGCCTGAGCTGGGCGAAGTCGCCCGGCGCGGCCAGTTCGGGCTTCTCGAACGTGAGGGTGAATTGGCCGGAGGCGTCCGCTAGCCAGCCTGCCTGGGCGTCGTCAAAGAGGATGTACCATTCATTCCAGAAGCCGTCCGGATAGCGCAGCTGGATGCGACCGACCACTGCAAAGCCGCGTCCGTCGAAGACACCGGTGGTACCGATCTGGATGGGGGAATAATCCTCAAGGACCTCGGACATCTTGCCAAGGTCCTTGACCGAGTCCGCATCCTTTAGGACCGTCGTCTTGCAGTACTCGCAGACCGCCATGACCGAGGCGGGCGACCTGAAGTCGACCTGGGCGCCGCACCCGGGACAGGTGACATGCTGCATGAGGCGCAGGCTGGCCTAGCTCACCAGTTTCTTTAGCACTTCCGCCTTGGCCGAATCATAGTCGGCCGCCGAGATCAGTCCCTTGTCGAGCATGCCCTTCAGTTTCAGGAGCCGGGCCTCAGGGTCATCCTGGGCCGCGACCGCTGCGGCCTGGGCGCCAGCCATGCCCTGGGCCATCGTCTGGCCGAATACCATGCCGCTCGACAGGCCGGCACCGAGACCCGCCAGCCCCCCTTCGTTCTGGGCTGCAAGCGGAATCGCATTGGCCACCTGGTACTGCGTATATTTGTTCAGA
The DNA here is from genome assembly GCA_003136595.1 of Burkholderiales bacterium. Taxonomy (GTDB): domain Bacteria; phylum Pseudomonadota; class Gammaproteobacteria; order Burkholderiales; family Burkholderiaceae_D; genus BOG-994. The sequence goes on along the minus strand of PLEY01000053.1, from coordinate 47,340 downwards.
TCGCCCGACATGCCGATCGAGATGCGCTTGTCGAGCGCTTCCTGAAGGTCCTCGGGCAGATTGATGCTGGTGACGTTGAAGACATCGACGGCCAGGCCATACTTCTCGAACGCGGCGGCCACGCTTCCCTTGACCTGATCGCCCATCAGCGCCTGGTTGCCCGCCATGTTGAGAAAAGGCACGCTTGATGAGCCCAGCGCCGTGGCGATGGTCGACACCAGGATGCTGCGCAGCTGCTCTTCGAGATCGTCGCGGGTGTAGACGGCGCGCGTGCCGCTGATTTCTGTGAAGAACTTGCGCGCGTCCGCGACGCGATAGGAGTACATGCCAAAGGCACGCAGGCGCACCATGCCAAAGTCCTGATCGCGCAGCGTGATGGCCTGGGGGGTGCCCCACTTGCGGCCGGTCTGCACGCGCGTGCTGAAGAAATAGACATCGGATTTGAAGGGCGACTCGAACAGCTTGTCCCAGTTCTTCAGGTAGGTCAGCACCGGCAGCGTCTGGGTCGTGAGCTTGTACATCCCCGGTCCGAACACGTCGGCGATCTTGCCCTCGTTGACGAACACGGCGACCTGCGATTCGCGTACCGTCAGACTGCCACCATACTGGATTTCAAAATCCTGCATCGGATAGCGGTAGGCGAGCACGCCCTCGGTCTCCTCGTTCCACTGCAGAATGTCGATGAACTGCTTCTTGATAAACGATCCGAGGCTCATGCTGGACTCCCTAGGGATTGAGGTGAAAAGGCTGCAGGGCCAAGCAGTACGTCAGGACAGGCAGGCGGCGTTGACCGCGCCTACCGCAATCGAGATTGCCGCCAAAAGTCCTCCGAAGGCCACGTTGCCGCCTTCGATCTGGGCTTTGGACATGTGCAGAAGGCGGGTGACCAGCAGGTAGGCCAGGAGCTGCACGATCGCCGCCCCGACGGACCAGGCGAAGAACTGGAGCAGCGAGTCGCTATGCACTATACCGGAGGCCACCGTCAGCGAGAATCCGATCAGCGCCCCGCCGAGCGTCAACGCCGCAGCGCCGTTGCCCTGGCGGATGAGCCCGACTTCGTCAAACGGCGTCGCCCAGGTGTAGACGAGGAAAAACACGAACAGAAGCAGCCCTGCGGTGACCAGGTGCAAGGCATAATTGACGATGATCTCCAAAAACATCCTCCCCGGATGTGGCATCGTCCCTATTATCACATCAGCCCGCTTCGAGCGCGATGACTGATCGCATTTTAGTAATTTCCGTTTTTTTTGTCGCCTCGTGCGGCCTGGCCTATGAACTCATCGCCGGGGCCCTGTCGAGCTATCTGCTTGGCGATTCGGTGCTGCAATTCTCGACGGTCATCGGCTGCTACCTGTTCGCCATGGGCATCGGCTCCCACTTGTCGCGCTACGTGCAGGACCGCGATGTCCTGTCGCGCTTTGTCGACATCGAGCTGGCCATCGGACTGGTCGGCGGGGTCTCGGCCGCCGCGCTGTTTCTGACCTTCTCGTGGCTCGCCGCACCGTTTCGCACGCTGCTCTACGCCCTGGTGTTCGTGATCGGCGCCCTGATCGGCCTGGAGATCCCGCTCGTCATGCGCGCCCTGAACGCGCGCGAGGCGCGCTTTGCTGAACTGGTCAGCCGCGTCCTGACCTTCGATTATCTGGGCGCGCTTGCGGTCTCGCTGCTGTTTCCCCTGGTGCTGGCTCCGCATCTGGGCCTCACACGAACGGGCTTCCTGTTTGGCATGATCAACGTGGGCGTGGCGCTTTGGACGATCCACTCGTTTCGGGATGCGATCGAGAAGCCCGCAGCGCGCGTGCTGCGCGGCTCGGTCGTGTTTGCCCTGCTTGCCTTCGGGCTGGTTGCCTCGGATCGCCTTGTCTACTGGGGCGAGCGCGGGCTGTTTGGCGATGAGATCGTGCACGCCGTGACCACCCCGTACCAGCGCCTGGTCATCACCCGCTGGAAGGACGATCTGCGCCTCTATATCAACGGCAATCTGCAGTTCTCCTCGCGCGATGAACACCGGTATCACGAGGCCCTTGTGCACCCTGCCCTGGCGAGCCTGCCGTGGGCGCGCTCGGTGCTGGTCCTGGGCGGCGGCGATGGCCTCGCGCTCCGGGAGATCCTGCGCTACCCGAACATCCAGAGCGTCACCCTGGTTGATCTGGACCCGGAGATGACCTCGCTGTTCTCGAGTTCGGCACCCCTCGTGGCCCTGAACCAGGGCTCGTTCTCAGATCCGCGGGTGCATCTGATCAATGCCGATGCCGCGCTTTGGATCGCCGAGAACCGGACCTCGTTCGACGCCGTCTTCGTCGATTTCCCCGATCCGTCCTCCTTCGCCCTCGGCAAGCTCTATTCCGTGCCCTTCTACAGCCTGGTCAAGAAGAGCGTATCAGCGCATGGCATCGTCGTCGTGCAGTCGACCTCGCCCTACTTTGCCCCCCACGCCTACTGGTCGATCGACGCCACCCTGAAGGAGGCGGGGCTTAGGACCTATCCCTATCATGTCTACGTTCCCTCGTTCGGCGAATGGGGATTCATTCTCGCCACGCCGGAACAGGCGTTCGAGCCCCCCCAGCACTACAGCCTGCCGATGCAGTTTCTGAACGCCGAGGTGACGCGCGAGATGTTCGCATTCCCTCCGGATATGCCCCACCCGGTGGTTGAGGCGAACCATCTGAACGACCAGTCGCTGGTGCGCTATTTCGACGAAGACTGGCATCAAGTGATCCGCTGATGGACCGACGCGCGTTTCTTTTGGGCGCCGGCGCCCTGGGTGCGGCCGGCGTCACGGCAGGCGGATTCTGGCAGTGGCAGCAGATGGCCACCGAGGTGCGCTATCCAGGCCGGGAGCTCGGCCACGTGCTGCGCGATCTCAAGACCTTGCCGCCTGCGACCCGGCGCCGGGACACCGAGGTACTGATCCTCGGGTCGGGCATCGCAGGGTTGACCGCGGCGTGGCAGTTGCACAAGGCCGGCCTTAAGGACGTACTGATGGTGGCGGGCCCCGAGCTCTTCGGCAATGCCGCAGCCGGGACCTTCAGCACGTCCGGCGAGACCCTGCACTACCCCACCGGCGCGCACTACCTGCCGCTGCCCTCGATGGAATCGGGGCATGTCCGGGAACTCCTGTTCGACTTGGGCATCATCCTGCGCAATCCCTATAGCGAGCGCCCCTACTACGATGAGCGCTACCTCCTGCATGCGCCGGGCGAGCGCGTGCTCTACGGATCGAGCTGGGAGGACGGCTATGAACCGCTGGCGCAGCTTTCGAGCAACGCCCTGGCTGAGCGCGAGCGGTTTTTCGCACTGATTGACGAGCTCACGGCCCAGCGCGGGGCGGACGGGCGGCGCGTATTTGTCGTGCCCGTCGAGATGTCCTCGCGCGATCCGGCCTGGACGGCACTGGATCAGCGCCCTTTTGACGTGTGGCTCGACGACAACCACTTTCGCTCCGAGAGCCTGCGTTGGTATCTCGACTACTGCTGCCGCGACGACTATGGACGACGCCCGGCCGAGGTCTCCGCCTGGGCCGGGCTGCACTATTTCTGCGCGCGCGCCGGGCTCGCCGAGAACGCCGGACGCGGCGCGGTGCTGACCTGGCCGGAGGGGTTGGGCGCGCTCGCCCGTGGCCTCTACGAGCGCGCCGGGCTGGAAGGACGGCTCGAACGCGGCTGCGCCGCAGCGGTCACGGCCGGCCCGGCGGGGGTCGAGGCGCTGTGCGTCGACCTTGCGGGTACCGAGCTCAGAAGCTTTGCGATCAGGGCGAAGCGCGTCATTGTGGCGACGCCGCTCTTTGTGGCGGCGCGCATCGTGCCTGAGCTTGCTGCGCTCGGCTTTGACGCGCGCCGCGACATGCCCCGCTACGCACCCTGGCTGGTTTCGAACTTCCTGATGAATGCATTTCCCGAAGAGCGCGCGGGGGCGGCACTGGCCTGGGACAATGTGATCTATCAGGAACCCGGGCTGGGCTATGTGGTCTCGACCCACGAAGCGATCCGCCAGAGCCGCCCGAACCATACGGTGTTCTCTGCCTACGAGGCGCTCGCCGACCTCGAACCGGACGCGGCCAGACAGTGGCTTGAAGCCGCCACTCCGGCAGCCCTCCTTGAGCGGGCGGCGCGCGGCTTGCGGCGCGCCTATGGATGGAAGCTCGCACCCTGCGTCGAGCGCGTTGAGATATCCGTGCGGGGCCATGCCATGGCAACGCCTGGGCCCGGCTTTCTGAGCACGCCCGGTCGCATTGCGCTGCAGGAGAGCAACGGGCCGATCCTCTTCGCCCATTCTGATCTGTCTGGCCTGTCCGTGTTCGAGGAGGCCGCCTGGTGGGGTTATCGGGCGGCGCGGAAGATCATCGCGTGAGCTGCGCGACACCCGGCTCAGCGCTGTAGCTGATGCTCGAAGCGCCGCAGGATGGGCGCGATGCGTGCGCCCTCGTAGAGCTGCGGCTCGGACGGAACGAACCCCTGCTCGGCCTCGCGCCGGGCGATGTTCGGCGCCGCCAGGCGGAAGGCTTCCACGAACGACGATGTGGAACGCAGAGCCTCGTCGAAGTAGGCCCTGCCAAAGTACGTGAAATCCTCCTCGCTTGAGCAGCCGAACGACGAGCGATCCGCCGCTGCAGCGGTCATAATCAGGGAATAGTCGGTCTTCAGGGCGTCGATGAATCCACCTGAGTAACAGGCCGAAATCACGACCACGCGATTGCGGATCCCCGCCTCATCGAGCATCTCGCGCAGGTCCTCGGGGCGGATCGACGCGAGCGGCCAGGGTGGAAACGACACGGCAAAACTGTGATCCGGACTGCCGTGCGAGGTCATGTAGAGGAAGAGGATGTCGCGTTCCGGATCCATCAGGGAGCCGATGCGCGTGAGGGTCTGCGCGAGCGCGCTGCGGGTCGCCATCGGTTCGGCGTCGAGCGTCGCCGGATTGTTGACCAGCAGCACCGAGTGCGCGCCTGCCTGGAAGCGCCTCTCGAACAGCTTGCCGATGCTGTGGGTCTCCTTCATGAACACGTCCTGGGTCGCGGTGCCGGCGAAACCGACGAAGTAGAGATTCACGCGGTCGCGGCGCGCTGGTGCCAGGTGCCCGAGCGTGCCATCGAGAACATGGGACTCGCGGTACAGGCGCTCTTCACCCGCCACCCCGTCCTCGGCCGCCCAGGCGTTGGCCGCGGAGCCCGGGTCAGGGTCGGCACCCGCCTCGCTGTCGTCAGGGATCACCCACAGCGCGTCGTCATAGGGAACGACGGCCTGCGCAAGCGCCATCACGGCCATCAAAACGGCCACAGCCGGCACCGCGCGGACCGGCCCGGGCCGCAGGCGCCACAGGAAGGCAAGCGCGAGGGCCAACCCCAGCCAGGCCGCATTGAGCGTCTGTGCGAAAGCCTCCTCGGGGACCAGGGTTGCCAGCCGGTCCGCGATCCCGGGCACGCGGATCAAGAGGCGGCAGACCGGCTCGCTAAAGATGCTGGCGGCCAATCCAAGCGTGGCGATCTGCGCCATCGCACTGCTGCGCCCGGCCACCGCCCCGGCCACGCCGCCTGCGACGAGCAGCACCGGCAGCAGAAAGAGAAGGCCGGGAATCGCCGCAGGATTGAACTGCCCCGCCGCGCCCGTGGCGGCATACTCGAGCGCGCCCGTGCTCACGAGGAGTGTCGCTGCGAGCGCCAGCCACTGCGCGGGCCGGCTATCGATCCGGGCTCCCGGGAGCGGCCAGAACACAGCGCACGCGAGGCCGCAGCCGACATTGAAAAGATAGCCGCGCAGAAGGGGGAGGAACCCGTGAGCGTTTCTGCGCGTCTCCCCGACGCCGCTTAGCCGGATCTGGGCGATCGCGCCGAGCAGTTCGGCCACCGGCTGGCTCTCGGTGAACGCACCCACGGGGATCCACAGCAAGGCGCGTTGCTCGGCGCACACCACGAGACCGGAGGGGACCTCTTCGATGTGTGTCACGCCCGCGATCCCGATCCGCAGCGTGCGCCGCCCCTGGCGCCAGACCAGTTCACCGCCCTCGATCTCAAGGCGACAGGGTCCGGCCAGCATGCCCGCCGCCTCCCGAAGGCCCGTAGCCGATCCGAGCCAGCGTGCAACCAAGAGGCCCAGCGCCAGGCCGAGCACGAGCACGAGCACGAGGCCAAGACCCGGCGCGGGCAGAGCGGGGAGGAGCCCATGCTGTTGGGCTGATACCACGCCGAGGGCCGCGGTTAAGAGCACGCCGCCCCGGACCCAGTGAAGCCCGGAGCGCGTGCGCCGCCGCTCGAGTCCCCCAAGGTCAGCCAGGGCGGCCGTGTGGGCTGTGGCCGGGACGGTATATTCGAGGGTAAACGGGGTGCTCATGGAGTTGCGCAGGCTGGGGACCCGTTGATATAACATCCCATCATGGCGCCCACTATACCTTCTCAAATCCGGTGTGAGGACGCGCGCGGCACACCCCCTTGGGCGCGCATCCGATGAGGTTCCGCCGGCTCCGCTGGCCACGAGCGCTGACGCTCGCGCTGCTCGCGGCGCATTGCGGGCTCGCGGCCGCGGCCCCGTATCCCGCACTGCCTGCGGACACGCCGGCCGACCTCAGTTATTTTGATGCGCAGGGTAGGCGCCACGAGGGGTCGCCCGCGCTTGCACGCATGGCACACGATGCCGATCTGGTGGTCTGGTGCGCAGGCAACCAGTTCCTCGCGATCCCCGATGCCGTGGCGGCGTTTCAGGCGCTTCATCCGGGTGCGCGCATCGGCGTCATCACCATGCCGCCGGAACTCGAGCTGCGTGCGATCCAGGCGGGTGGCTGGCGTTTGCGGGGACGCGCGTACCCTGGCACGCCGGATATCTATGGCTCGATCAGCCTCGACGACCTGCGCGCGACGCGCCGGGTCTCGGAGTATGTCCGCTATGCGCACAACGAGTTGCAGCTCCTGGTCGCTCGGGGCAACCCGAGGCGGGTCGTCGACCTGCACGATCTGACGCGGCCCGAGCTGCGGGTCCTGCTGCCCAACCCCCTCGACGAGGGGATCATGAAGATCTACGGGGAGCCCATCTTAAGGAGCCTTGGCCTGTGGGACCAGCTCGTCGGCGGCGATCCGTGCCGCGACTGTGACCGGGCCGGCCATGTCCACTTCGCCAGAGTGCATCATCGCGAAGCGCCCAGAGGCGTGTCACAAGGGGGCGCCGATGTCGCCCTGGTGTGGAGCACGGAGGTCGAGGAGGCGGTGCGCGGCGGCGCTGCGGTGGAAGGCATTGCCCTGCCCCCCGAGCAGAGCGGCAGGGATTTGGTGACCTACTTTGCCGGGTCCCTCGCGCACGGGCCGCATGAGACTCTGGCGCGGGATTTTCTGATGTGGCTGGTCGGGCCGGGCGGTCAGAAGGTCTATACCGGGCACGGCTTCGCTGCGATCGGTGCTTCCGAGGGCATGGTGCAGTCCCTGGCCGTGACCCGGGCCAGCCGATGAGCTGCACCCTTGCCCGCGATCGGATCCGATGACGTCGATTCGGCGGCGTGCAGGCGCCAGGATGGGACGCGCGGCCTACGTCGCCGCGGTGTCGGCTGCCATTTTGTGGTTCTGCGGGACGGTGATCCTGTTCCATGTCCAGGCGAGCCGCGCCGGGCTCGTGTCGCGCGCCGGACTGGTGCTGACCGCGCAGCTCGCCGGCTATGTCTGCATCATCGTGGTCGCGTTCCTGTCGGCGCGCCGTCTGCGCGACCTGGACGCGAGCCCATGGTGGTCCCTGGCCTTCGCCGTGCCCCTGATCGGCGTCCTGCTGTACCTGATCGTGGCGATCCCTTACCTGTGGTTTTTTCCGGGATCGCCAACGCCCAACCGCTACGGCGAGGCCGTGAAACGACCCAGCCTCATCACGGTACTGGCGGCGCTCTTCGGCCCGCTCCTCGTGCTGTGCGGCATGTTCGTCTTGCGCAGCATCGTGCAGGTCGACGGCGCCTTCTTCTAGGCGGGGCTGCGCTTCTCGAACAGGTAGTGGCCCACACCCCACTCCTGGCCGCCGCGATAGCCGAACAGCTCGGCCACCGCCATGTAGAACATCCGCCAGCGGTTGAACCAGATCACTGCGAGGTCCGCCCCATAGGCGCGCTGGAAGATCTGGAGAATCGGGGCGCGCGCGCGGTCCATCCCGGCTAGCCAGTGGTTTGCGGTCTTCTCGTAGTGACGGCCATCAACCCACCAGGTGTCGATCACCCGCATCTGATCCTGGAAGTGCAACAACAGGTTCTGCGAGGGCATGATGCCCCCTGCAAAAAAATACTGGGTCATCCAGTCGGAACGGTCCTGGACCTCGAAATGGTAGGCGACGCTGCGATGGGCAAAGATGTGCACAAACAGCCGTGCCTCGGGCTGCATCCAGCGCGCGAGCTTGGCGAGCAGCTGATCATAGTTCTTCATGTGCTCGAACATTTCGATCGAGACGATGCGATCGAATCCGGCCGCGACTCCCCCAAGGGGAAAGTCCACCTCCGCGACATTGCCGGTGACGACCTGCAGATTCGACAGCCCGCGTTCTGCGGCGCGCGCCTCGATGAACTGGCGCTGGCCACGCGAGTTGGACAGTCCGACGATCTGGGCTTCCGGAAAGCGCGCCGCGAGCCACAGGGACAGTGAACCCCAGCCGCAGCCGAGATCAAGGATCCTCTGGCCGTCGGCGAGTCCTGCGCGCTCGGCGACAGTCTCGAGCATCGCGATCTCGGCCTCCTCGAGCGTCTCCCCGCCACTCGGATACAGGCAGCTCGAGTACTTCAGGCAAGGACCCAGGTGCAGATGGAAGAATTCGGCCGGGACCTCGTAGTGCTGGCTGTTGGCCTGGTGGGTTTCAATGGCGATAGGGCTTGCGCGCAACTCGTTGAGCAGCCCCGCGAGCCGGCGGGTTGCGGCTTCGGGGCCGCCGCGTGTCTCCATCTCAAGACGCTCCCCGATCAAGCGCCGCATGCCGAGTCGCGCGAGCGCGTCGGGAACGTAGCCGCGCTCGCACAAGTCAATGAGGCTCGTCACGCGCGAGGGCGAGCTGAAGGGTTGCGAGGGAAGCGACGAGGTGGACACAGGCAGGCTCCGCAAGGGCTGGTCAGGTTCAGGATTGGGGCCGCACGCTCTTCGGCGGCCACGGTATGAAGGCGCTGGTGGTGCGAATGTAATCAGCATACTCCGGCCTGCTCTTGGCGGTCTGGGCCTCGGTCATCGGGATCCCCGACACCTTGAGCAGCAGGAACCCCATGACGGCCGGGGGGATGAGCGTCGCCCAGATCCAGGGGCTGCCCACCGCCAGCAGGATGTAGACAGGCCAATGCAGGCACTCGAAGAAGTAGTTGGGATGGCGCGAATAGCGCCACAATCCCGCGCGGCAGACCTTGCCGCGATGGGCCGGATCCTTCTTGAACTTCTCGAGCTGCCAGTCCGAGACCGCCTCGCCGACCACCGAGGCCAGCCAGACCACGAGCGCGGCCACCGTCGCGCCCGGCGGCGGCGCATCGCTCCGGTAGGCAACCACCAGAAAGCCGACCGAGAGCAGCATCGCGAGCACGACCTGGAACTCGAAGAACCAGAACATGTTGCGGTTGGCCTTAGGACCCCACTGATCACGGAAGCGTCGATAGCGCCCATCCTCGGGCTTGCCGACGTTGCGCAGCCACAGGTGGGTGCCCAGACGCAGACCCCACAGGCCGCCCAGCACACCCACAAGGAGCCGCGCGCTCGTATCGCCCGTCGCGAAGAGGGCATAGAGCACACCGAGAAAACCCAGTGACCAGGACCAGACCGGATCGATCATGCCGGCATTGTGGGTGCGCAACTGCACGAGCCATGCGCCGGCAAAAACCAGAAAGAGAACGGCAAAGCCGATGCCAATAACAAGGGTGGGGTGCATGAATGGGCCGGGAAGTGCTGCGGGGACGGTTATCGACAGGTGAGCATACGTGGACAGCCCGGGTTCGGATGCACCAAAGCCCGGGCTGCGCGCGCTATTGTGCGCGTGTCGCGCGGAAAATGCTCGGAGCCCGCCTAACCCCGCCTGCGAGTTGTACGCCGGGCACGCAGCGCGCGCTCGGAATGAGCCGAGCGCGCGGCCGGCAGCAGGGCGGCCAGCCCCTCTGCCAGGAAATCAAAGGTGTGGCGGATGCGCGGCACCTGCCGTTGGTCGCTGTGCATGACAAGCCAGGCGGGCACCTCAAAGCGGATCTCGGCGCCCAGGACGCGCACGAGCTCCGGGTTGCGGGCCGCAATCGGCACCTGACAGCCACCGATACCACAGCCGGCACGCAACAGGGCAAGCTGTGCGAGGTCACTGTCCGAGCGCAGCGCGAATTGATCACGCGTGATCGAAAGGCCTGCACCGGCCGCCAGGCGCTGCGCGATCAATTCGCGGTCGTAACCGATGAGGATGTGGTCGGCGAGGGCCGCCACGGTCTCAGGCGTGCCGCGCGCCTCGAGGTATTTGCGATGGGCGAAAAGGCCGATCTCGATTTGGCCGACGCGCCTTGCGAGGAGGGATTCCTGGGTCGGTTCGGTCATCCGTACCGCGACGTCCGCATCGCGGCGCAACAGGTCCTCGATCTGGTTGTTCAAGACCAGTTCGATCGCGAGTCCCGGATAGCGCCCTTGCAGCCCGCACAGGAGTCCCGGTAGCCACTCGGCGCCCACGATCTCGCCTGCCGTGATCCTGACGGTCCCCGTGACATCACCGGCCCGGCCGCCCGCCGCGCGCACCAGGGCGTCGGCCGCAGCGGCCATGGCCTTGGCATGGGGGGCGAGCGCCAAGGCCTCGCTCGTGGCCGCGAGGCCTTCGGGCGAGCGTGTGAAGAGGCTCACGCCCAGTGCGCCCTCGAGCGTCGCGATGTGCCGACCGACGGTCGCCGCAGACGTACCGAGGACGCGCCCCGCGCTCGAGAGGGAGCCGCCGGCCAGTACCGCCAGAAACGAGCGGTACAGGCCCCAATCGGTCGACTCGGACATGTGCAGTGTTTCAATTATGAAAAGCCACCCTGCAACTATGAGCCTTCGCGGGTGGGAAGTCCAGAAGCATAATCGGCCATCACTTTTCATGAATGGAGAACACCATGAGCTACTCAACAACGGATGGCCGACCTTTGGCCCTGGTCACCGGGCTGACCGGTGGCGTGGGCGGGGCGGTCGGTCTGGCACTGCTCGCACGCGGCTGGCAGGTGCGCACCTTGCATCGCGATCCCCTTCAGGCGCGCGCGCTCTGGGCGCGGCGCTTTGGGAGCAGCAGCATCGAGTGGGTGGCAGGCGATGCTCTGGATCGTGCGTCACAACTCGCGGCCGCGCGCGGTGCCCAGATCATCTTCCATGGCGTGAACCCACCCCGGTACCGCAACTGGAGGAAGTGGGCGATTCCGATGCTTGGCCACGCCATCGAGGCGGCGCGGGTGAGCGGAGCGCGGCTGGTCTTCCCCGGCAACGTCTACAACTTTGACGCAGGCGCTGCACGCGTGTTCAGTGAGACGGCGCCGCAGCATCCCACCACGCGCAAGGGACAGATCCGGGTCGAGATGGAGCAGATGCTGCGCGATGCGGCAAGTCAGGACCGGGTCCGCAGCCTCGTTGTGCGTGCCGGCGATTTCTTCGGTCCCACGCAGCCCAACTCGTGGCTGGCCCAGGGCCTCGTCAAGCCTGGCCGGCCCATCCGGAGCATCACCTACCCCGGGGATCTCAGCGTCGGCCACACCTGGGCCTATCTGCCCGATCTCGCCGCGACGCTTGTCGATCTGGCCGCGCGCGAGTCCGAGTTGCCCGACTTTGAGACCTTCCATTTCCGGGGCCACTGGATCGAGGAGGGCCGCGAGCTGTGCGCCACCATAGCGCGCGTGTGCGGCGCTTCGGAAATCCCGGTACGCCGCTTTCCGTGGTGGCTGATTCAGGCTGGCGCTCCGTTCGTCGGACTGTTTCGGGAACTGCTCGAGATGCGCTACCTGTGGGACACACCGCTTGAACTCGATAATTCCAAGCTCGTCGCCTTTCTCGGTCGTGAGACCCATACGCCCCTCGAGCAGGCCCTCAAGGAGAGCCTCGCCGCCCTTGGCTGTCTTCGGGAAGGGCACGAGGGGCGTGCGGAGCGTGCGGTTCTTGCGGCTCCTGCGGCTCCTGCGGCGCCTGGGGCGCATGAGGCATTGAAGGGCGCACGCCCGTGAGCCCCCGCGCGCCCGGGTGGCTTGACCGCGTTGCCTCCCGGGAGCACCCCGCCTAGAATCGGGCCTCCCGGGGGACACGAGAGGCAGCATCATGGCGATGAGTAAAGCGGCACCACCTGGCGATTACGGCAGGCACGCCCGCGCGCTCTGCGGTATGGAGATCCCGCGGCCGGGCAGAACCGCGGTTTTCTGGGGTGCGGTTTTGACCGGTGCCCGCATCAGCGGGCAGTGCGCGGCGCCAAGCGCGGCCGACGCGCCAAGGCCGGACTGAGAGGACCTCGTCAACATGGTCAGCCGGCGTGCACCCACGCTCCCCGAGGCCGGCGGGATCGAGCGGATCACGATAATCGGTTCAGGACGGCTCGCGGTCGGCCTCGGCAGGCTTTGGGCGAGCGCCGGAATCTTGCGAGTGGCTGATGTGCTCGGACGCAGCGCAGCCTCAGCCGAGCGCGCCGTCGAGGCGATCGGCGCCGGCCGGGCGGTCTCGGACTATGCCCGACTCGGACCCGCCGATCTTTTCCTGATCGCAACGCCAGACCGGGCGCTCTACGAGGCGAGCGCCGCACTCGCGGCCAGCGGCGTTCTGAACTCCGGCTCGATCGTGTTCCACTGCAGCGGCGCTGCGACTCGCGCAGAACTCGCGCCGGCCGGTGCCAGTGGTGCTGCGCTTGCCAGTGCGCATCCCGTCATGAGCTTTTCGCAGACGCCTGTCAGCGCTGCGGCATTCGTCGGTGTCGTGTGCGCCATCGAGGGCGAGCCACGCGCCGCGGCGCTCGTTTCGAGGATCTTCGCGGCCCTCGGAGCCCGCACGGTGGGCATCGAGCCCGAGCAGAAAATGCTCTATCACGCGGCGGCCGTGTTCGGTTCCAACTATCTCGTGACGCTCCTCTCGCTCGCGCTGCGCAGCTATGGGCTCGCCGGAATCGAGCCGGAACTCGGCTTGACGATGCTTGGCCCCCTGGTCCGGCAGACGCTCGAGAACGTCCTCACCAGTGGTCCCGAAGCGGCGCTGACCGGGCCGCTCGCGCGGGGTGACCTGGAGTTCGTGCGAGAGCAGTACAGAGCGCTCAAGGCCCGTGACAGCACGCTCGCCGCACTGTACCGGCAACTGGCGGCGCAGACGGCCCGGTTGGCCGGCCGAGCGGACCCTCTCGACTAAGGCGCACGCGTTTGGTCCGGGCGCTGGCAGACCGGATAGAATCCCCGCAATGGATAAGCCGTGCTGGCAACGCCTCGTGGAACCTCATGCCCTCGCGTGACGCGGTGATCGGTCGCGCCCTCGAGTGGTTCGACTCGGGCGCATTCGCAGCGACCCTTGCCCGCCGGATTGCTTTTCGAACCGAGAGCCAGGACGCATCGGCACGAGGGGCGTTGCGGGCCTACCTCTGCGAGGAGCTGCGCCCGGCGCTGTGCGCCCTGGGGTTCAGCGTGCGGCTGCTCGAGAATCCCCAGCCCGACGCGCCGCCGTTTCTCCTGGCCGAGCGCATCGAGCACCGCGAGGCGCTGACCGTCCTGATGTACGGGCACGGCGACGTCGTGCGCGGCTACGAGGACCAATGGCAGGCGGGGCTCTCGCCCTGGACGCTCGTCGAGCGCGGCGCGCGCTGGTATGGCCGGGGGACGGCCGACAACAAGGGCCAGCACACGATCAACCTCGCGGCCATCGAGCACGTGCTTGCCGCGCGGGGAACGCTGGGGATCAACCTGAGGCTCCTCTTCGAGATGGGCGAAGAGCTCGGCTCGCCGGGGCTGCGCGAACTGTGCGTAGCGGAGCGGACGGCGTTGGCGGGCGATGTGTTCATCGCCTCCGATGGTCCGCGCCTGAGCGCGGCTCAGCCTACGCTTTTTCTCGGCTCGCGGGGCGCCTTTAACTTCGACCTGCGGATCAAGCTTCGTGAAGGCGGACATCATTCCGGCAACTGGGGCGGCCTGCTCGCCAATCCCGGCACCATCCTTGCCCACGCCATTGCCGCCCTCGTCGACGCACGCGGTGTCATCCGTGTGCCAGGACTGCGACCGCCGCCTCTCGCGGACTCGGTACGGCGCGCGCTCGCCGGGCTCGCGTTCGAGGCCCCCGAGGGGCCGGCCATCGATCGGGACTGGGGCGAAGAGGGCTTGACGCCCGCTGAGCGCGTCTTTGGCTGGAATGCCCTGGAAGTGCTGGCGTTCCGGTGCGGCAATCCCGATGCTCCGGTCAATGCCATTCCAGGCTATGCAGCCGCCCATCTGCAGCTGCGCTTTGTCGTCGGCTGCGATCCGGCATCGTTCGAAGCCGCCATCCGCGCGCATCTCGACCGGTCTGGGTTTGCACAGGTCGAGGTGCAGGCAACGAGGGCCGGCTGCTCGGCTGCCACGCGACTCGATCCGGAGCATCCCTGGGTCGTGCGCGTCGCCGACTCCCTGCGACGCACCACGGGGGCATGGCCGTCGATCCTGCCCAACCTCGGGGGATCGCTGCCGAATGACTGTTTTGCCGATGTGCTCGGCATGCCCACCGTCTGGATTCCGCATTCCTACCCGGGCTCCAGCCAGCACGCGGCCAATGAACACCTGCTCAAGAGCGTTGCGCGCGAGGGCATGGCGATCATGGTCGGACTGCTCTGGGACCTCGGCACGGCGCGCGTCGTGGACTAGAGCAGCGAGTCGGCGAGCCGGGCCACATTCTGGAGCAGCCTGCGCACCAGAGGGCGGCGCGACCAGGTCGCGGCGTCAAGTGTGCGTCCGCCCTCGATATAGCCCTGCGAGACCTTGTTCAGTCGCGCTGCGAATTCCGGCCCATACGCGAGCAGGCTCACCTCGGCATTCAGGGCGAACGAGCGGATGTCCATGTTGGTCGATCCGATCAGGGCGACCTCGCCATCCATGGTCATGTGCTTCGCGTGCAGGAAGCCCTTCTCGAACAGATGGATCTCGACGCCGGCGGCGAGCAGCTGTGCATAATAGGACTGCTGGGCCCAGTGCGTGACGCGCTGGTTCGAGCGCAGGGGCAGGATGAGCCGCATGCGGATGCCGCGCCGGGCGGCGGCGATGACGG
This sequence comes from Burkholderiales bacterium, assembly GCA_003136595.1. Lineage (GTDB taxonomy): Bacteria > Pseudomonadota > Gammaproteobacteria > Burkholderiales > Burkholderiaceae_D > BOG-994. The sequence continues at coordinate 32,174 of PLEY01000053.1, read as the reverse complement.
CCTCGAGAAAGGGCTCATCGGGTACGAAGTAGGGCGTCGCAATGATCACCTCGCTGCGCGCCGCATAGATGAGCGAGATCATCAGTTCCTTGGTGTTCTCGCGTCCGTACCCGGGCCCGCTCGGCAGGACCTGGGCGATGGTGTCGCCCTGGCTTGTGTGCTCGTGCAAGATCTCGTCGGTGGCCGGGATCTGGTTCGTCTCGAAGTACCAGTCCGCGAGGAACACGTACTGCAGCTGGGTCACCACAGGCCCTTCGATGCGCACCACCAGCTCCTCGTTCGGCAGGCCCGGTATGAATTCCGCATCGACAATGTTCTGTGACCCCGTGTAGGCGATGTTGGCGTCGATGACCACGATCTTGCGGTGGTTGCGCAGATCGAAGCGCGCGACATTGCGGCGGAACAGGCCCACCGGCAGGAGCGCATGCACTTCGATGCCTGCCGCGCGCAGGCGCGGTGCGATTTCCCGTAATGCACTGCGCGAGCCGACCGCATCCATGAGCACGCGGCAACGAACGCCCCGCCCTGCGGCGCCGATCAGAACGTCGGCCACCCGTTGGCCGGTGGCGTCGTTCTCGAAGATGTAGTAGAGCAGGTGGATGCTTTCGCGCGCCGCCTGCAGATCGTCGATCAGGCACTCGATGGGTCGCTCATAGCCGGGGAGGATCTCGATCGCATTGCCGCGGGTGGCGACAAAGTCGCCAAGCCCGGCGGCCAGTTGCACGGCCGCCTGCACCGACGCCGGCAGAGTCACCGCGTTCGAGACCAGTAGCGGTGGAAGCCGCGTCTGGACCGAACGGATCAGTCGCGATGCCTGGCGCTGCAGCGCGATGCGACGCTTGGGAATGTAGATGCGCCCGACCAGGGCATAGAGCAGTACCCCGGGAAGCGGCAGGAAAAAGATCAGGAGCAGCCAGGCCCGTGCCGCGGAAGGGCTGCGCTTTTGCGGCACGTACACCAGCATGGCGATACGCACCGTCCACTCGCTGATGAGATAGGGAAGCGACCATTCGACGTGAGGTAGTTGCATGGGGGATCGGTAGCGGCGGGACGCCCAGTGTAGCGCGAACCCCGTCGGGCCTAGCGGGTCACCCAGCCTCCGCAAAAGGGGATCGCCTGTCCCACCATGAAGCTGCACGCATCGCTTGCGAGGAACGCGGCAAGCGCCGCGTCTTCTTCCGGCCGCCCGAGGCGGCCGGCAGGCACCTCACTCCGGAGGCGTTCGATGAAGCGGGGGTTGGCCTGCACCGAAGCGGGGAAATAGGTCGGATTGTCGACAAAGTTCTGGGCTATCGCGTTGATCTGGATGTTGTGGGGTGCCACCTCCACGCCGACCGCCTGGACGTAGGAGAGCTGCGCGCCCCGCGCTGCGCTGTAGGTCGACGTGCGCCGGTGGCCGCGCAGGGCGGCGGCACTGCCCATCACGATGATCTTGCCCGCACGCCGCTCGATCATCTGGGGCAGGACCGCGCGTACCAGGCGCGGCAAGGGATCGACCAGGTGCGCGAAGACCTCCTGCCACTCCTCGTCCGTGACGTCCTCGGCGCGCGTGCTCGGAGCCGACACCGAGAGGTTGGCGATGAGCACGTCGACGCGGCCGGCGCTGCGCACCAGTTCCGCGGCGCGCCCGGGTCGGGTGAGCCCACCTTCATCCTCGATCAGCACGGCACCGAGTTCACGAAATGTCGCGACCAGGGCCGGCCCCATGAACTCCTGGGTCTGCGTGATCAGCACGCGCTTGCCGGTCAGACGGTATGGGTCCATGGTGCGAGCCTTTCCAAGGCGTGAGGGTGGGCCGGCAGAGTCGCGGCTACCAGACCAGCTCCTCCTCGAGCTGTGCCTGGCGCGCGCTGGGTAGCGACCCGATGCGCGTCTCAAACTCGACGATCGAGGGCCACTGGTCGGGATCGATGCCGACCATGCGGGTCCACTTGATCATGACCCAGAGATGCGCGTCGGCGACCGACAGCTTCTCTCCCATCAGATAAGGCCCCTTGTCCAGTTCCGTGGCCAGATAGCCGAATCGCTTGCGCAGCCGGTCCTTCAACGCAGGCTTGTAGTGGATCGGGGTGTCGTCGGCAAACAGGGGACCGAATCCCTTGTGGATCTCCGAGGTGATGAAGTTCAGCCACGACTGCAGTCGGTAGCGCTGCATCGTCCCGGCGGCGGGCACGAGTCCGCGCTCCGGTACCGCATCACCCAGATACTGGAGGATCACGGGAACCTCCGTGATCGTCTGGCCGTCGACCAGTTCGAGGGTCGGAACGTAGCCGGGAGGATTGATGTCGAGATAGTCGGCGCCCGATGCGGTGCGGCGCGTCGCCAGGTCGACACGCTCGAGCACGAATGGCAAGCCGGTCTCGATCAGGATCAGGTGGGCGGCAAGTGAGCAGGCACCCGGAGAATAGTAGAGTTTCATCATGTCGCAAAGGAAGAGGCTCGTAGCGGCACCGCGCCGGCCAGCCCAGGGCGACCAACGGCAGCAGCGAGGACGCGGGCCAGCGACGAGGACGTCGATCCCGTAACGTAACCCAGAATGCGCCACCGTGCAGAGGCGCGGGCCGTGCCGGTCTACCCGATGGGCGTGCGCAGCGTCAGAAACTCTTCTGCGAGGGTCGGATGGACGCCGATCGTCCGGTCGAACTGTGCCTTGGTCGCGCCGCAGTTCAGGGCCACGGCAAATCCCTGGATCACTTCGCCGGCGTCGGCCCCGACAAGATGGACCCCCAGAACCCGGTCCGTGTCCCGGTCGACGACGAGCTTCATGAAGCTCTGCTCGTTCCGCCCGGAGAGTGTGTGTTTGAGAGGCCCGAAGCGGCTGCGGAAGATACGCACCGCCATGCCCGCGGCGCGTGCGGCCGACTCGGTCAGGCCGACCGCCGCGACATTGGGGTGGCAAAAGACCGCTGTGGGCACGCGCTCGTAGGAGACCGCACGCAGCCCCCGCCCGAACCAGCGTTCTGCAAACGCCATGCCCTCGGCGAGCGCAACCGGGGTCAGCTGGATCCGATCCGTGACATCGCCGATCGCATGGATGGAGGGGACGCTGCTTGTATAGGACTCGTCAACCTGGATTTCGCCGCGCCCGCCGAGCGTGACGCCGACTTCGACCAAGCCCAGATCCGCCGTGTTGGGCGTGCGCCCGGTCGCGGCCAGCACGCAGTCCACCTCGAGCGTGGTGCCCTCGGACAGATAGACCCGGTGCGCGCCCTGCGTGTCCTGGGCGCCACGCGTCTCGAGCCGCTCGATGCGCGTTGTGGGATGCAGATGTACGCCCTTTGCGGAGATCTCGCTCGCGAGATGCTCCCTGAGGTCCGCATCGAAGCCACGCAAGAGTCCGGAGGACCGGTAGACGAGGTGGGTGTCGACGCCCAGACCGTTGAAGATCGAGGCAAACTCGAGGGCGATGTAGCCCGCCCCGTAGATGACGGCGCGCCGGGGTAACGTCTTCAGATGAAACGCCTCTTCGGACGTGATCATGGCGGCGCTGCCCGGCAGGACTGGACGCACGGGCCTCGCCCCCGTGGCGACCAGGATGCGCCCGGCACTCACGGTTCTCGTCCCGACGCGGACCTCGTGTGGGCCCAGAAGTCGCGCCCTGCCGCGCAGGACCAGAACGCCAGCCTCGGCGAGCACGCGTTCATAGATCCCATTGAGCCGCTCGATCTCCCGGTCTTTCGCAGCAACGAACGCCGGCCAGTCAAACGTGGGGTTGGTCGAGGACCAGCCGAAGCCACGTGCATCCTCGAAATCCTCGGCGAAATGGGCGGCGTAGGACAGGAGCTTCTTCGGAATGCAGCCGACATTCACGCAGGTGCCGCCCAGTTCCCGGGCCTCGATGATCGCCACACGCGCCCCCAGGTCGGCGGCGAATCGGCTCGCGCGCACGCCTCCGGAGCCCGCGCCGATCGTGATCAGATCAAAATCGAACTCAGCCATCGATGTCGCGGACAGGGGCGCGGGCCAGGGGCCGCTTCAGGCTTGCCTCGGGTCGGGTTAGTCGCAGCGATTGGAGACCAGGCAATCGTGTTCCTTCTTCAGGGAGAGCTTGAAGGCGGCCTCATCCTGGGCCTTCTTGCGTGCGGCCAGTTCCTCAGGACTCGGTCCCGGGGGGGCCACGGGAGCCGCCGGCAGGACGCGCTCGGTGGGCGCCGAGAGGACCACCGGGGAGGTTTCGATCGGCAGGGTGGCGGGGGCCTTGGGCTTGCGGGCGGGCTTTGCGCTCGGCTTCTTGTCTATCACGGCGTCCTCCGGCTCGTCTGCCGCCATGACGGGTGCCACGGGCGAGTCGACGATCACAACCGGCGCAAGCGTGGCCGGAACCGCGCTGGCGGGGGCCGCCGCCTCGGCTGCGACGGGCGGCGCAGTCGGGGCGACGATTCCCGGGTTCGCGGCGTTGGCGACCGGCGTGGCGAGTCCCGCGGTCTGGTTCACGACGGCCTGGCCGGTCTCGCTGCCACCTCCATGCCGCACCGCGTAGAGTCCGACGCAAAAGAGGGCTGCCGCGCCGATCAGGAGCGCGGCTCCTACCGGCCGGGACACCGGGACGAAGCCGCCGCGCAGGCCATGCCTTGCGGATGCCTCAGCCGCCTCGACGACCTCCAGGGGTTGGGTCTGATCCAGGGGCAGGGTCGCCGAAAGCCAGGCCTGGGTCGCGCCATCGACCGGCTTGTTCAGGGGCGTGCTCTGCAGGGCCTGTGCGGCCGGATCCAGGGGCAGGAACACGGCGGCCACATCCGCATCCATGGCCACCGGCACGTTCTTGTATTGCCGCAGGTCCCGGGCGAGATCATCGACACCCTGATAGCGGCTGTCAGGGTCCTTCTCGAGCGCCTTGGCAAGCACGCGCACCAGCGCCTCGGGGATGGACGGGTTCCAGCGGTTCGGATGGATCGGCTGGTCATGGACGATCTGGTAGGCCACGCTGCTCAGCGAGGCGCCGCCAAAGGGCAATGTGCCCGTCAGCATCTCGTAGAGGACCACGCCCAGCGAGAAGATGTCTGAGCGTCGATCCACGCGCAGGCCGCGCATCTGCTCAGGTGACATGTATTTCGGTGTTCCAAGCACGGTGCCGGCCTGCGTGACCTGGCTGGTCGGCAATTGCGCGATACCAAAATCCGTGATCTTGAGCAGCCCGTTGGGCAGCCGCAGAACGTTGGCCGGCTTGATGTCCCGGTGGACGACACCGTCGGCGTGTGCCGCGGCCAGGCCATCGGCGATCTGCATCGCATAGCGGATCGCGCGGCGCACCGAGAAGCGCTGGCGGTCGAGCATGTCGCGCAGTGTCTCGCCGCGCAGGTACTCCATGGCGATGAAGGCGATGTCATCGACCTCGCCGACATCGTGGATCGTGACGATGTTCGGATGGGACAGCCGCCCTGCCGATTTGGCCTCGGCATGGAAGCGCTCCCGGAATTCCGCATAGTCGGCGCTGGCGGGATCGAGGCGGATCGTCTTTAGCGCGACGGTGCGGTCCAGACGCGGGTCGATGGCCTTGTAGACCGTGCCCATCGCGCCTTGCGCGAGCTCGGAGACGATCTCGTAGCGCCCAAGAATTTCACGCCGCGCCAAGATTGCTCCCCCCGCCCGTTGGGTCAGTCGCCTGGACGTGACGAAACCCTGCCGGATTTGTGGACGGCTTCACCGGGCCTGTGCTGTTGCCGATGCTGCGGATCGTGCGGATCGCTTGGTTTGACAAGTTATGATGTTAACTATATTGTTTATCCCATAAGAATTATACGGTTAGATGTCCTCCCATGCGGCCTTGCTGGCCGGCAGCGGCCGAAACGAGACAAATCCCCCGGATTTTGACGGTTTTGACGACGGCCGCGCGCAAGCTGCACGGGTCAGGGGGCCGGTCTCCTCAGAGGCCCGTGCAAGCGGCCCGTGCAGCGCCGCCACGGGCGTCGCACCGGGACCCGATGGTGGATCAGGGCCTGTACCGATGGCGCAGCCGCATCGAACCAGTTAAATATGAGGCCGGAGCCCGAACCGTCGACAATGTCGAGCCGCGCAGGCCCCGCCCCTACGGAGACAGATATGACAAAAAAACGAATCATCGTGGCGGCCTTCTGGGCAGTCCTTGGCAGCCTCGCCCTGGCGGGCACCGCGTCGGCCCAGATCAAGGTCGGCATCACCCTTTCGGCGACCGGTCCAGCCGCTTCGCTCGGCGGGCCACAGCGCAACACGGCGACCCTCTTGCCCAAGGAAATCGGTGGCAAGACGATCGAGTACATCATTCTCGATGACGGCTCGGACACCACCACTGCGGTCAAGAACACGCGCAAGCTGATCACGGAGGACAACGTCGATGTCGTCATCGGGTCATCGGTGACGCCCAACTCGATCGCCATGATCGACGTCGTCTCGGAACTGCAGACGCCGATGATCAGCCTTGCAGCCAGCTCGAAGATCGTCGATCCGGTGGACGCCAAGCGCCAGTGGGTGTTCAAGACGCCCCAGAACGACTCGCTCATGGCCGGCGCGATTGCCGACTACATGGCCCAGAACAAGGTCGGCACCGTCGGCTTCATCGGTTTCTCCGATGCCTACGGCCAGGGCTGGTACGACGAGTTCGCAAAGGCCGCGCAAAGCCATAACCTCAAGATCGTCGTCAACGAAAGCTATGCGCGTACTGACACCAGCGTGACCGGTCAGGTGCTCAAGCTGATCGCGGCCAATCCGGACGCGATCCTGATCGGGGCCTCCGGGACGCCGGCCGCGCTGCCCGAGGCGACGCTGCGCGAGCGCGGCTACAAGGGCAAGATCTACCAGACGCATGGGGTTGCCAACAACGACTTCCTAAGAGTCGGTGGCAAGGATGTGGAGGGCACGATCCTTCCGGCCGGTCCCATTCTCGTGGCCGCACAGCTGCCCGACACGAATCCCTCGAAGGCGGCGGGACTGGCCTACACGCGCGCCTACGAGGCCGCGTTCGGACCCGGTAGCGTCGCGACCTTCGGCGCCCATCTCTGGGACGCGGGATTGATTCTGGAGCATGCCATCCCTGAGGCCTTGAAGACCGCGCAGCCTGGCACGCCAGCCTTTCGCCGTGCCTTGCGTGACGCCATCGAGTCGACCGGCGGGCTCGCGATCTCGCATGGCGTGGTCAACATGTCGAAGACCAATCACAGTGGACTGGACGAGCGCGCCCGCGTGATGGTGACGATCAAGGACGGTAAGTGGCTGCTGCTGAAGTAAGGTAACCCGCGCACGGTCAGGTGCCCTGGCGCGCGCGGCGTGCCAAGAAGCAGAGGATGGAATGGACGCATCGATTGCCCTGATTCTGGTCCAAGACGGAATCGTCAACGGCGCCATCTACGCGCTGCTCGCGCTCGCCCTGGTGCTGGTGTTCACGGTCACCCGGGTGATCTTCATTCCGCAGGGCGAGTTCGTCACCTATGGGGCCCTGACCCTCGCCCAGTTCGTGTCGGGCAAGACACCGGGCACCGCCTGGCTGCTCTTGGGCGTGGGCGTGCTCGCCTTTCTGATGGATGCCTATCAGACCCTGCGCTCAGGACGCTGGGCGCGCCTCATGCGCACCGGGGCGAGCTGCCTCGTTTTGCCCTTGGCCGCGTTGGTGCTCGCGCGCTGGGGGGCGGTGCACGCACTGCCCCTGTGGGCCCTGGTCGGCCTGACCCTCGTGCTCGTCGTTCCGCTTGGGCCTTTGCTGTATCGCGTGGCCTACGAGCCGATTGCCGAGGGCTCGGTCCTCGTACTCCTGATCGTCTCGGTGGGTGTGCACTTTGCGATGACCGGACTGGGCCTGCTGTTCTTTGGTGCAGAAGGTTCGCGCACGCCTCCTTTCATCGAGGGTCAGGCACAGTTCGGTGCCGTGACCGTGTCGGGACAGAGCATGGTCGTGGTGCTGGGCAGCGCGCTCATGATCGGCGCGCTCTACCTGTTCTTCGACCGCACGCTCTACGGCAAGGCCCTACGCGCCACGGCCGTGAACCGGCGCGGTGCGCGTCTCATGGGTATCAGCACGGTCATGTCCGGACGCGTCACCTTTCTCTTGGCGGCCCTGATCGGCACGCTGTCAGGCATGCTGGTCGCCCCGATCACCACCATCTACTACGATTCGGGCTTTCTGATCGGCTTAAAGGGGTTCGTTGCGGCGATCATCGGCGGGCTGGTCAGCTATCCCCTGGCCGCGCTCGGTGCGCTTCTGGTCGGTCTGCTCGAGTCCTTCTCGTCGTTCTGGGCAAGTGCGTTCAAGGAGGTCATTGTCTTTACGCTCATCATTCCGGTGCTGCTCTGGCGGTCCCTGTACAGCCACGCGCTCGAGGAGGACGAGTGATGCCCGCGCACCGCAACCGCATCATCGGCGTGGCCTTCGTACTCGTTCTCGCGATCCTGCCGGTGACCCCGGTCACGCCCGAATTCTGGATCACTCTTCTGAACTACATCGGCCTGTCGAGCCTTGTGGTGCTCGGACTCGTGCTGCTCACCGGCGTGGGGGGTCTGACCTCGTTCGGACAGGCCGCCTTCGTCGGCATCGGCGCCTACGTGACCGGCTACCTCACGACCGCCTACGGGGTATCGCCCTGGCTGACCTTGCCGACCGGCCTTGCCGTCACCGCCCTCGTCGCCGGCGCGATCGGGGTCATCACCATGCGGCTGTCTGGACACTACCTGCCCCTGGGCACGATCGCATGGGGGATCAGTCTGTTCTTCCTCTTTGGAAACATGGATTGGCTTGGCAAGTACGATGGATTGAACGGCCTGCCCGCATTGCACCTTTTTGGCATAAGTCTGGAGCGCGGCCGGCAGATCTACTACCTCATCTGGCTCTTCGTTCTGCTGGCGGTCGCAGCGACCGCCAACCTGCTTGACTCGCGACCGGGCCGCGCCATCCGGGCGTTGCGTGGCGGTACCGGCATGGCCGAGTCGTTCGGCGTGAATACGGCGCGCTACAAGATCATCATCTTCGTCTATGCTGCGCTCTTGGCCTGTGTCTCGGGTTGGCTGTATGCGCACCTGCAGCGCTCGATCAATCCGACCCCGTTTGGCATCAATGCCGGTATCGAGTACCTGTTCATGGCCGTCGCCGGTGGCGCGGCCTATGTCTGGGGGGCGATACTCGGAGCCACGCTCGTGACGGTCGCCAAGGACCAGCTCCAGGATCTGCTGCCGCGCCTACTCGGCAGCAACGGCAATTTCGAGACGATCGTCTTCGGCGTGCTGCTCGTGCTTCTCCTGCAGCATGCGCAAGACGGGCTCTGGCCTCTCGTCACGCGTCTGTCTGGAGCGCGCACGCCGACCCGCAAGCCGGTTGCGCGCTCGTTCGGCGGCGTCGATCCCCTCCCGGTGCGGCCCCGCCCGGCGGCCGGCGAACGGGTCCTGGACGTGCGTGACGTGCGCAAGGAGTTCGGCGGCCTCGTGGCCGTCAACGACATCAGTTTCTCGGTCGCCGCCGGCGAGATCGTCGGCCTGATCGGGCCCAATGGCGCCGGCAAGAGCACGACCTTCAACCTGCTGACCGGTGTGCTGCCGGCCACCGGTGGCGAGGTCCGGTTTTGCGGGACGCGCATCGATGGTCGGCCGGCCCGTGACATCGTGCACCTCGGGATGGCGCGCACCTTCCAGCATGTACAGCTGTTAACCGGCATGAGTGTGCTTGAGAACGTGGCGCTGGGCGCGCATCTGCGCAGCCCGGTCGGGATCACGCGCGCCGCCCTCAGGCTCGACCGCCGCGACGAGCAGCGCCTCCTCGCCGAGGCAGCCCGCCAGCTTGAGCGCGTCGGGCTCGGGTCGTACCAGGAGGAACTCGCCGGCAATCTCGCCCTGGGCCAGCAGCGCATCCTCGAAATCGCCCGGGCACTGGCGGCCGACCCGGTCCTTCTGCTGCTCGACGAGCCGGCGGCCGGCTTGCGTTATCGGGAGAAGCAGGCGCTCGCCGCAGTGCTTGGCCAGTTGCGCCGGGAGGGGATGAGCATCCTGCTGGTCGAGCATGACATGGAATTCGTGATGGGTCTCACCGACCATCTGGTCGTGATGGATTTCGGCACCAAACTCGCGGAAGGCAAACCGGAAGCGGTGCGCGCCAACCCCTTGGTTCTCGAGGCCTACCTGGGGGGCGTCGAACCCAGTGCCGCCGAGGAGGCAAGCCATGGATGATGCGGTCCTCACAGTCCGGGGACTCGCGGCCCGCTACGGCAAGGTCGAAGCCCTGCATGGCGCCAATGTCGTGGTCCGGGCTGGTCAGATCGTCACCGTGATCGGGGCCAATGGTGCGGGCAAATCGACACTGCTCAATGCGATCATGGGGTCCCTGCCGGCGCGCGGCAGCGCCCAGGGTGAGATCCGCTATGCGGGCCAGCGCATCGAAAACTGGGATGTGGAGCAGCGCGTCACGCACGGCATGTCGCTGGTCCCGGAAAAGCGCGAGCTGTTTGCCAGCATGAGCGTGCTCGACAATTTGAGATTGGGTGGGTTTCGGCGCTACCGGGCGCGGGAGCCGCGCTGGCAGGACGAGCTCGACCGGGTCTTCGAGCTGTTCCCCCGGTTGGCCGAGCGGCGCGGCCAGGAGGCCGGCACGCTCTCGGGCGGCGAGCGCCAGATGCTCGCCGTCGGTCGGGCGCTGATGGGCCGGCCGAGCCTGCTCATGCTCGATGAGCCAAGCCTCGGGCTCGCACCTCTCATCGTGCGCGAAATCTTCCGGATCATCGCGCAGTTGCGCACGAGCGGAGTCGCGATTCTGCTGGTCGAGCAGAACGCGCGGGCCGCCCTGCAGGTCGCCGACTTCGGCTACGTGCTCGAAACCGGAGAGGTGGCGCTCGAGGGGCCGGCCTCTGATCTGGCCAGCAACCCACGCGTCGTCGAGAGTTACCTCGGCCTGGGCGAGGCAAAGGCACCCCAGCAGGTCGTATCATGATCCAGGTTCTGGCGCGAACCCGCGGGCAAGCTCACCTCGAGAGCCTCGCGGTCGACGTCGCAGACGAGCCCGAACGCACACGGAATTGGGGGGTGCCGATCGCGGGCAGTGTCGTCGCCGCCCTCCTCAACGACGAGGACGCGCTCCTCGCCTATGAGGAGGACTTCCAGCGCCCACCCTATCTGGCCGCGCCGCGCGCGCCCATCCTCTATCTGCGCCCGGCCAATACCTGGAGCGCGCATCGTGAGCCGATCCGCATTCCCGCGGATCTGGCCAGTCTTGAGGTCGGCGCCGCGCTCGGCCTGGTCATCGGTCGTACGGCGACGCGTATCGGGGTGCACCGGGCGCTCGAGCACGTCGCAGGCTACGTGGTGGTCAACGACCTGTGCGCCGCCCACGAGAATGTCTATCGGCCCGCCATCCGTGAGCGCTGTCGGGACGGGTTTTGCGCAATCGGACCCTGGATCACACCGCGCGCTGCACTGGGCGCACCCAATGGACTGGTGCTGCGCACCCACATCAATGGCCGCCTGCGGGCCGAGACCACGACCACGCGGCTCGCGCGTGGGCCTGCCGAGCTGATCGCGGCCATCACGGACTTCATGACGCTCGCAGCGGGGGATGTCCTCCTGCTGGGACCCGGTGCGGACCGTCCCCAGGCCCGTGCGGGCGACAGCGTGCGGATCGAGATCCCGGGTGTCGGCAGCCTGGAGAACACCCTGATCGGCGCTCCGCCCGTGGAGGCGGCGCCATGAGGCGCGCGCGTGTCGCCTGGCAGGGGGCAGTGCACGAGGTCTTCGATGACGCGGGGCGGCCATGCCTGCTTGACGGACGCCATCCTGACCCCGAGGAACTGGTCTGGCTGCCGCCCTTGGCGCCGACCCCTGTGCCGAGGACCATTTTCGCGCTTGGCCTGAACTACGCCAGCCATGCCAGCGAACTCGCCTTCAAGCCGCCTGACCAGCCCCTGGTCTTTCTGAAGGGGATCAACTCCCTGATCGGGCACCGGGCAGAGTCGCGTCGGCCGGCCGGCGTCGAGTACATGCACTACGAATGCGAGCTCGCGGTCGTGATCGGCCGCACCGCGCGCGCGGTTCCAAGGCAGGCTGCGCTCGAGGTCGTGGCGGGCTACACCATCGCCAACGACTATGCGATCCGCGACTATCTCGAGAACTACTACCGCCCGAATTTCCGGGTCAAGAGTCGCGACACCTGTACGCCCATCGGGCCGTGGTTAGTGGACCGCGATGACATCGCCGATCCGATGTCGCTTGCACTGAGCACCCGGGTGAACGGCCACCTGACCCAGTCGGGCAACACGTGCGACATGATTTTCGACGTACCGTACCTGATCGAGTATCTGTCCGCATTCATGACACTGTCCCCCGGTGACCTGATTCTGACCGGCACGCCGGACGGACTTGCCGACGTGCGCGGTGGGGACGAGGTCGTCTGCGCCATCGACGGTCTCGGCGAGCTCGTCAACCATATCGCCGAGGACCCCGTCGGCCTCTCTGCGGAGCAGGCCGGACAGAAGGTGAAGGAGTGAGCATGGAGCACCGCGATCCAGTATCGAACCGTTTCAAGGACGCCCTGCAAGGCGGGCGCCCCCAGATCGGGCTGTGGCTCGCCCTGGCCGACGCCTATGCGGCTGAGATCGTGGGTGGGGCGGGCTTCGATTGGCTCGTGATCGACGGCGAGCATGCACCCAATGACCTGCGCAGCATACTCGCCCAGCTGCAGGCACTTGCTCCCTATCCGCTCATGCCTGTGGTCCGGCCCCCGGTGGGCGACACCGTATTGCTCAAGCAGCTTCTCGATATCGGAACGCAGACCGTGCTCGTGCCCATGGTCGAGACCCGGGCGCAGGCGGAGAGTATTGTCGCAGCGCTGCGCTATCCACCCCTTGGCGTGCGCGGAGTGGGCAGCGCGCTCGCGCGTGCCTCGCGCTGGAGTCGCATACCCTCCTATCTGCAGCGCAGCGGCGACGGCGTATGTCTCCTGGTCCAGGTGGAATCGAAGCGCGCACTCGAGCAGCTCGAGGCAATCGCCAGCGTCGACGGAGTCGACGGTGTATTCATCGGACCGGCGGACCTTGCGGCATCGTTCGGGCAACTGGGAAACCCGGGCCACCCCGAGGTTCAGGCGGCGATCGATCAAGCGATCACCCGCATCCTGGGTGCGGGCAAGGCGCCTGGAATTCTTGCCTTCGATGAGACGAGTGCGCAGCGCTACCTGGAGATGGGTTGCCGCTTCGTGGCGGTGGGTGCCGATGCGACCCTCCTCGCCCGCGCCGCCGAGTCGCTCGCCGGGCGCTTCGCCCACTTCGCAACGACGGCCGCACCAGGCGCGCCGGATCCTGGCGCCCGGGTAGCGGGTCGTGGGGCGCCAGCATGACAGCCGGCACCGCCCTCGATGCCCCAGCCGTGCCTCGCGAGGACACCGAGTGGGCGCTGCGGGTCCAGCTCGCAGCCTGCTACCGGATCTTCGCCGATCTCGGCTGGACCGAGTTGATCTACAACCACATCACGCAGCGCCTGCCTGGTGACGCGGGTCACTTCCTCATCAATCCTTTCGGGCTGCACTACTCCGAGGTCCGCGCCTCGAACCTGGTGCGGATCGACGCACGGGGCGAACGCATCGGCGCCGGGGAGTGGCCGGTCAATCCGGCCGGCTTCACAATCCACGCGGCCATTCATGCCGGGATCGCCGGGGCGCACTGCGTCATGCACACCCACACGACCGCGGGGATGGCAGTCGCCTGCAGCGCCGCGGGTCTCTCGATGAGCAATTTCTACTCCGCGCAACTGCACGGCAAGCTCGCCTACCACGACTTCGAGGGCATCACCGTTCATGCCGAGGAGGGCCCGCGCCTGGTGCGCAATATCGGCACGTGTCAGGCCGTCATCCTGCGCAATCATGGGCTGCTCGCCTGGGGCCGGTCCATCCCCGAGGCGTTCTCGATACTCTGGCTGCTAAACCGTGCCTGCGAAATCCAGGTGGCCTCGCTCGCCATGGGCCCGGTGCTTGCGATCAGTGAGGAGATTCAGAAGAGGTGCGCGCGGGATGCGCTCCAGTTCGATCCCCGCTTTGGCGCCGGTGAGGACGTGTTTGCCGCGCTCACGCGCCGCATCGACCGTGCCGACGATTCGTACCGCACCTAGCGCCATGCGCCAGAACGACCCCAGCCATCGGAATCTGCCCCTGCTTCTCCTGCATGCACGGGAGGCGGCGCTCGCGCACTTTCGGCCGATTCTTAAGAAATTCCATCTGACCGACCAGCAATGGCGCATCCTGCGCGTCCTCGCCGCGGCCCCCGCGCCGGGACTCGAGGCGGGGCGCATCGCCGATGCCTGCAAGATCCTAAGCCCAAGCCTGACCGGAATACTCTCCAGGCTCGAACAGATGGAGCTCTTAAGGCGCGAGTGGTCCGAGATCGATCAGAGACGGCAGATCATCGGCCTGACCGACCAGGGCGCGCGGCTTGTCGCGCGCGTGTCCCCCGTGATCGACGCCCAGTACCGGCGGATCGAGGAGATCCTCGGAACCGAAGGCCTGCAGCAGATCTACGAAGCGATCGACCGCGTTGTGCTGCTGCTCAATCAGCCGATTCCCTCTGCGCTTGCCGACAGCGAGCCCGCCCCCAGCACGCTCGTGTCCGCCGCCGCGGCCGGACGGCGCCCGGGCGGCGTGCGTGCGGCCGCAGTGTCCAAAGCCCCCGCCGAATAGGAAGGCCCGTGACCGGCCCTGTCGGCACTCGTTTTGTGAACCCCTCGGTCCCCTAAGGAGATGCGTGTGGAAGCCCAAAAGATCTGGGAGCCGTCCGAGGCCCGCAAGAGCGGCGCGCAGCTGACTGCCTATACGCAGTGGCTGGGAGCCCGCCGCGGCCTGCGTTTTGCGGACTACTCAGCGCTCTGGCAATGGTCGGTGACCGAGCTCGAGCCGTTCTGGCAGTCGCTCTGGGACTACTTCGACGTCCGCAGCGCCACGCCCGTCGAGCGCGTGCTCGGTTCGCGCTCGATGCCCGGCGCGCGCTGGTTCGAAGGCGCGAGCGTCAACTATGTCGACCAGGTGTTTCGCCACTCCACCGCGGCCCGCGATGCGCTGGTCTTCGAAAACGAGAGCGGTCACGCAACGCGCATGAGCTGGGCCGAGCTCGAGCGCGAAGTGGCCTCCCTGGCCGCCTCGCTGCGCGGTCTCGGCATCGCTCCTGGAGACCGCGTGGTGGCCTATCTCCCCAACATTCCCGAGACGGTGGTGGCGTTTCTGGCCTGCGCGAGCGTCGGCGCGATCTGGTCGATCTGTTCGCCCGACATGGGGCCCGTGAGCGTCCTGGACCGGTTCCGGCAGATCGAACCCCGCCTGCTCATCGCCTGCGACGGCTACCGGTATGGCGGCAAGGAACATGATCGACGCGCCGTGGTGCGCGAACTGCTGCATGAGCTCAAGAGCGTCGAGAACCTGGTGCTCGTGCCGTGTCTTGATCCCCATGTCGACGCTTCTGACTTTCGCGACACCCTCACCTGGTCATCGCTGACCGGCGACGAGGTGCCCCTGTCGTACGAGTGGCTCCCCTTCGATCATCCCCTTTGGGTGGTGTATTCCTCGGGCACGACGGGCATGCCCAAGCCGATCGTGCACGGTCATGGCGGCATTCTTCTCGAGGGACTAAAGGGGACCGCGCTCCATAACGATCTCGGCCCCGAAGACCGCTTCTGCTGGTACTCCAGCACGGGCTGGATCATGTGGAATTCCCAGGTGAGCGGGTTGCTGGTTGGCGCGACCCTCTGCCTCTACGACGGGAATCCGGGCTGGCCCGACTGGGCCAGGATGTGGCGCTTCGTGGAGCACAACCAGGTGACGTTCTTCGGGGCCGGGGCAGCTTTCTATGCGGCGTGCCTGAAGGCCGGGATAGAGCCGCGTACCCTGGCCGACCTGTCTGCGTTACGCGCCCTCGGATCGACCGGCTCGCCGCTGTCGCCGGAATGCTATCAGTGGATCTACGAGCGCATCGGTTCCGAGGTCTGGCTCGCCGTCATCGCCGGCGGCACCGATTTCGCCGGAGCCTTTCTCGCAGGCAACCCGACTCTGCCGATCTACGTGGGCGAGATGCAGTGCCGCAGCCTGGGCGCTGCCGTGTATGCCTTTGATGATGCCGGACGCGCCGTGACCGATGAAGTGGGCGAACTGGTGTGTACCGAGCCCCTTCCCTCGATGCCGCTCTATTTCTGGAGCGATCCGGCCGGGCAGCGCTACCGAGAGAGCTACTTCGAAGCCTACCCCGGTGTCTGGCGGCACGGGGACTGGTTACGCATCACCCCGCGGGGCGGGGCGATCATCTACGGCCGATCGGACGCGACCATCAACCGGCACGGCATCCGGATGGGAACCAGTGAACTGTATCGGGCGGTCGAGGCGCTGCCGGAGGTGCTGGACAGTCTCGTCGTCGATCTGGAGTATCTCGGACGGGAATCGTACATGCCCCTGTTTGTGGTCCTGCGGCCGGGACACGAACTCGACGACGCGATGCGTGAGCGCATCACGAGCGGCATCCGCAGCGCCCTTTCGGCGCGCCATGTCCCCAACGAGATCTACGCGATCCTGGAAGTGCCCCGCACGCTGTCGGGCAAGAAACTTGAACTGCCGATCAAGCGTCTATTGCTCGGGCAGCCCGTCGAGAAGGTGGTGAACCGCGATGCGATGGGCAATCCTGCAAGCCTGGACTGGTTTGTCGACTTTGCCCAGCGACTGAACCGCGTCTAGGCTCTGCAACCCCCATCGGCGCGTCAAGGCCGGGGCGGCCCCTCGGGCGAGTGCCCGGACCGCCAGCCGCCGGTGTAGCACGATGCAGGGCGCAGCCTGTACCAGGACTTGGCGCCTGAGCTCACGGAACGGCGGTGCTCAGCGGCGCGGGCCGAGCCGGCAGCGCACCTGGCTAAAGCCCCGAAACCGCGCCCGCTGACTGCGCACCGGGCTGGCCGCGAGCCGATACTCGGGGTAGCGCTTCAGGAAGTGCGTGAGCGCCACCCGTGCCTCCAGACGCGCCAGGTTCATCCCCGCGCACAGGTGCGCTCCGGAGCCGAATGCCACGTGCCGGTTCGGCGTGCGACCGAGATCGAGCCGCTCGGGATCGGCGAACTGCTCGGGGTCGCGGTTGGCGGCGCCGATACCGATATTGACCCGGGTACCCGCTGCGAGCACGACGCCGCCGACCGTGCACTCCACCGTGGCCGCGCGGTTGCCGAGCTGGTTCGGGCTCTCAAAGCGCAAGATCTCCTCGACGGCGGTATCGATCATCTCGGGTGCGGCAAGCAGGCGTGCGCGCTGCTCGGGCCACCCGGCGAGCGCAACGAGGGCGTTGCCTATCAGGTTGGTGGTGGTCTCGTGTCCGGCATTGAGGATGAAGATGCAGTTCTGATAGAGCTCGGTCTCGGTCAGACTCTGGCCGTCCAGTTCATTGGTGAGCAGGCGCGTCAGCACATCGACGTCAGGATCGCCGGGATTGCGGCGGCGCTCGGCGACGAGTCCCTCCAGATAGCGCAGGAACTCCGTGACCGCCTGGTTGCCCTCCTGGAACTGGGCGCTCGTGATACTGGGCTCAAGCGCCGTCAGGATCGCAAGCGACCAGTCCCGCAGGGGACCGCGCTCGGCCCGGGGCACGCCCAAGAGATTGCCGATGATCTCCACCGGGATCGCCGCTGCGAATTCGGAGACGAGGTCGATCTCGGTACGAGGCGCCATCTGATCGAGGAGCATGTCGACATGCGCCTCGAGTCCTGGCCCCATGCGCTCGATCGCCTTGGGGTTGAGTGCCCCGATGAGGCGCCGCCGCACCCGGGTATGCAAGGGCGGATCATTGAACACGAGGCTCGTGGTGTGATGCTCGTAGAGGGGGGAGGCACCGAACTTGGGACGGAATTCCTCGGACTTGTCCGAGGAAAACGTTTGGGTGTCCTTGTAGACGGCCAGAACATCCGCATAGCGTGTGATGAAGACGCTGCCATCGGACAGACGCAGCACCGGCTGTTGCTCACGCAAGGCCCGATAGATCGGATACGGGTCGTCGTAGAACGCCTGGGGCAGCGCGCGCAGATCGAACTGCCCCACCCAGTCCTGCGCCCCTTGCGGGCCCGATGAAGTCCCCTGCTGCATGATCGTCGCTCCTTCGCAGGGCCTTACAATAGCATCGCCGTCGGACCAAGTGAAACCGAGCCTCGGAACTGCGCCCGGGACTACGTCCGGGATTGCCCCCGGGATTTCCCTCCTTGACAGCCCGGCGGCCGGGATTAGGATGCGGGATCAGATTTCCATTCCAAGCCCGCATCCGGGCAGGAGACCCACTCATGCGAGTCGTCGCGTGCACCGCCCTGGGCTTGTGCTGCATCGTTGTGAATCCCTGTGTTGCCCAAATCAAGATCGGTGTGACGATCTCGTCCACCGGGCCGGCGGCATCGCTTGGCATTCCGGAGAAAAACACGATCGAGCTTCTGCCGCGCGAGATCGGCGGCAAGTCGGTCGAGTATGTCGTCCTCGACGACGCCTCCGACACGACGACCGCCGTGACCAATACCCGCAAGCTGACGCTTGAGGACAAGGTCGATGCGATCATCGGCTCGACCACCACCCCGAATTCCCTCGCCATGCTGCCGGTGCTCGGAGAGACGCACACGCCCGCGATCAGTCTTGCGTCATCGAATCGAATCATCGAACCGATGGATGCCAACCGCATGTGGATGTTCAAGACGCCCCAGACCGATACCATGATGGCCACGGCGATCGCCGAGGACATGGCCGACCATGGGGTCAAGACGATGGCCTTCATCGGCTTTAGTGATGCGCTGGGCGAGGCGTTCTACAACGAGGTGAGCAAGTTTGCCGAGCTCAAACATATCAAGGTCGTCGCCTCCGAACGCTTCGCAAGCCGCGACACCAGCGTCACCGCGCAGATCCTGAAGATCGTCGCCGAAAAGCCCGATGCGGTGGTGATCGGTGCCTCGGGAACCCCGGCCGCAACGCCGGTCAAGGCCCTCGTCGAGCGCGGCTACAAGGGCCGCATCTATCACAATCACGGCGTGGCCAATCGCGACTTCCTGCGGGTGTGCGGCAGCGACTGCGAAGCGACCTTCCTGCCCACGGGACCGGTGATGGTGGCCACGCAGCTGCCCGACACCAACCCAGTCAAAAAATCGGCGGTGGACTTCGTCCAGCGCTACGAGACCCGCAATGGAGCCGGGAGCGTGGCCGCTTTCGCAGCCTATACCTGGGATGCCGGCCTGCTCCTGGCAAGGACCATCCCCATCGCGCTGAAGAAGGCCGCACCGGGTACGCCCGAATTTCGCAGTGCGCTGCGCGACGCGCTCGAGGCGACCGAGGGACTCGCCACCACCAATGGCGTGGTGAACATGAGCCCCCGGGATCACCTCGGCCTGGACCAGCGTGCGCGCGTCATGGTCGAGATCGAGCACGGCACGTGGCATTACCTGCCCTGATTGCGGGCGGCTCCTGCGGCTAGCGGCCCCAGGTGTTCGCGGCGGTGTATCCGGCCGCCGACGCCACCGCCGTGGCGACGAAGCCCCATGCCATGTCGGCCAGCACCATCTGGAGACTCCAGCCCTTGAGCGTCGCCAGATTCGTCAGATCGTAGGTGCCGTAGGCGAAGAGGCCGTAGAGCGAGCCGAGCAGTGCCGCGCGCACCACGCTGTGGGCGTCAAGCGCCGGATGGATCACGAACAGGACCACACCCACAATGTACATCGGGTAGAACACCGCCGCGGCGATGAAGTTGGGCTTCTCGAGCATGAGGCTGCCGACCTGCGCTTGATAGAAATCCTTGGCCACGAGCCCGAGCCATGTGGCATCGAGCGCGAGGAAGACAACCAACGTGGCCAGGTAGGCGATAGCCGACACTTTCATCCGATTCTCCTTGGGGATCCAATCCGCATAGAATAGCCCAGAGCCTGGCGGAGGGTCCGGGCGGTGGATTGCATACGGAGTCATCCATGTCATTTGAATCGTTGATCGGCGTCTTCGAGCGCGAGATCGAGACACAACGGCTGCCCGGAGCGGTGTTGTGGGTTGCGCGGGGCGAGCGGCCGCTCCTGTGCCGCGCACTCGGCCGGCTTGATCCGCAGGGCGTCGCGCCGATGAGTGAGGACGCGATCTTCCGGATCTACTCGATGACCAAGCCCGTCACCTCGGTCGCGCTGCTCATGCTGCTCGAGGAGGGCCGCGTGCGACTCGATGAACCGGTTGCGACCTACCTGCCGGACTATGCTCACCTGAACGTGGGCAGCGAGGAGGGTAGCGGGGCGGGGCGGCGTCTTGTCATGCGCCGGGCCCGGCACGCCATGACGATCCGCGATCTCTTGCGCCACACCGCGGGCCTCACCTACGGGTACTTCGAGCGCTCGCTCGTCAAGGACGAATACATCCGGTCCGGCGTCGAGAGCCGCCGCCTTTCAAATCGGCAGTTCGCGGCCGCACTCGCCAAGTTGCCGCTCGCCTACGAGCCCGGCACAACCTGGGAGTACAGCCGTGCCACCGATCTCTTGGGCGCCCTCATCGAGGAGCTTTGTGCAACCACCCTCGGGGCCTTTCTCCAGGAGCGCATCTTCGGGCCTTTGGGAATGGTCGACACGGCCTTCTGGGTCCCGCCGGGCAAGCAGCACCGCGTCGCCGAACCGTATCGGCTCGATCCCGACACCGGCGAGCCGGTCCGCCTCATCGACGTGCGAGAGGCTCCGGTGTTCGAGTCCGGAGGGGGCGGGCTCGTCTCGACCGTCGCCGACTACGCCCGCTTTCAGTCCATGCTGCGCGGTGAGGGTCGGTTCGGGGCGACCCAGATCCTCGAGGCCAGTACTGTCGGGCTCATGACGCGCGATCATCTCGAGGGAATTGCACGGGGTCCGATGTACCTGCCCGGCCCGGACTATGGCTTTGGTCTGGGTGTCGCCGTGCGGCTTGCCTCCAGCGGGACCGGCGCGCCAGGGGAATACTTCTGGGGCGGCCTTGCAGGAACCTTCCAGTGGGTCGATCCGAGGCACGACCTGACGGCGATCCTGATGGTGCAGGCGCCCAATCAGCGCGAGGCGCTGCGTGCGCTGTTCTATGAGCACGTCTACGCGGGCCTGCGCAGCGCAGCCTGACCCGGGCCGGGTCGCCGCCGGGCCCCGGTCCCGGCTTGCAACCGAGACCGCGGGCGAGACTGAGGCGGACCCGTTATGCAGCCAAGGAGATGAGCATGCCCCACCCCGAAGGAGAGATCAGCACCGAGTGTCGCGGACCCCTGTTTCTGATGGGAGTGAACCGGCCCGCCAAGCTCAATGGCTACACGCCGAAGATGACCCGGGAGCTGGCCGAGGCCTATACGCGCCTCGAGGACGACCCCGCCCTGCGTTGCGGCGTGCTGCACGCGCATGGCCCGCATTTCACGGCCGGGCTCGACCTGCCGGCCATGGCCCCGCTGCTCAGGAGCGGTGAGCCGTCGATGCCCAGCCACTTGATCGACCCCTTCGATCTGCGCCCCGATGACCGCGGCCGGCGTCGCACCAAGCCCGTGGTCGCTGCGGTGCGCGGTATCACCTTTACCATCGGCATCGAGCTCATGCTCGCTGCGGACATGGTCATCGCCGCGAGCGACTGCCGCTTCGCGCAGCTCGAGGTCAAGCGCGGCATCATGGCCACCGGGGGCGCCACAGTCCGCATCGCCGAGCGCGCGGGGCTCGGGCGTGCCCTCATGGTCCTCCTCACGGGCGATGAATTCGATGCCTCCCAGGCACTTGCCATGGGGCTGGTGCAGGCGGTGGTGGCACCTGGCGAGGAACTGGGTGCGGCCCTGGAGCTCGCCGAGCGGATCGCGGCACAGGCACCGGCTGCCGTCGTGGCGACTCGGGCCAACGCGATTCTGGCGCTTGAGAGAGGCCCCGCCGCGGCCATCGAACAGTTTGCAGCCACGCAGATGCGCCTTGCCAACAGCGCCGATGCCGCCGAGGGCGTGCGTTCGTTCATCGACAAGCGCGCCGCGCGCTTCACGGGATCCTAGCCGGAGGCAGCGTGGCGTCACGGTGGCAGAGGCAGGCACGGCGCTGGGAGGTCTACACCAGGCGTTCGCTCGCCATGGCGGACGGCGGGCCACCGTGGCATCGAGGCCTGGTGGCCATCGCGACCCTCGTCATGGCAGCGGTTTTTGGGCTCTTCTCCGACATTCCCGAAGCCCCGGTGGTGGCTCTTGCGCTCGCCTTCTTCATGACCATGGCCGATCTCGAAGGGGCCCTCGCCAACCGGCTTGCGATGCTGGCCTGGAGTGCGGCCGCGATTGCGCTGGGCGGTGTCGCGTCGATCCTGTGCCGCGATTCGCAGTGGCTGTTTGCGGCTGTGTTCTGCCCCCTGACGTTCGTGGCGGGCCTCGCGGCATGGGCGGGCGCCCCGTTCCTGCAGGCGACACGCTTTGGGCTCATCGTCGGCCTGCTCATGAGCACCGTGCGTGAGCTCGGCGCCTGGGACTTTCTGGAGCTCTGTCTGGTGGCTGTGGCGATAGCTGCGGCGGTGCGGACGCTCGAGGCCGTTCTCGCCGCGGATCTGCACCCGGGCGAGTTCGCGACGGTCCGCGTGGCCCTGTTCAAGCTACGCGCGGCCAGGCCCCTGCTGTGGCGCTATGCGCTTAGTTACATGGCCGTGGCGGGCGCCGCCTGGACCCTCGGCCAGGTCGTCGACCAGGTCCATCCGACCTGGCTTACGGTCTCGACCCTGGTCGTGATGTGGCCTGATGCCGCACGCAGCTACGAGCGCATCGTGCAGCGGATGTTTGGAACCCTCGCCGGCGCCGGTCTGGCGGTGGGGTTGATCACCGTCGTGCCCAATCCGCTTGTCCTGTCCGCCGTGGCGCTGTCGATGGCATTTTTTCTGCCGCACTTCGTGCGCCGCA
This sequence comes from Burkholderiales bacterium, assembly GCA_003136595.1. GTDB lineage: Bacteria > Pseudomonadota > Gammaproteobacteria > Burkholderiales > Burkholderiaceae_D > BOG-994. Next base: position 9,375 of record PLEY01000053.1, on the reverse strand, counting down.
ATTACTGGCTTCACAGCGCGCTCGTCGTGGTCTTCGTGCTGGTCTGCCTTGACGTGTCCTCGAAATCCGGGTTCACGACGCACGTCGTGGTGGAACGCATCGGGGATGTGCTGCTAGGATGTGTCTTCGCCATGGCAGGAACCTTGATCGCCTTCGGGCCCACGCATCGCCGCGCGCGCAGCGTGCTGCCCTAAGAGGAGGTTCAAGCGTCGTGCAGCCCGGCCGTTCCAGCCGTTCCGGCCGTCCCGTGAGGTATCACAATCATGTCCACCGATCTTGCCGACTGCTCGGCGCTCGAACTGCTCCAGCTCTACCGCCGCCGCCTGGCGTCACCCCTCGAGGCGACTGACGCGGTTCTGGGGCGCATCCGCAAGCAGAACCCGGCGCTCAACGCGTTTCGCCTGGTTGACGAAAACGGTGCTCTCGAAGCGGCGCGCGCCGCCGAGGCGCGCTGGCAGCAGGGCACGCCTCGAGGTCTTCTGGACGGGGTACCGGTCTCGGTCAAGGATCTCATCCTGACCAAGGGCTCTTCGACCCTGCGGGGTTCGCTCAGTGTCGAGGCCAACCAGCCGTGGGACATCGACGCCCCGGCTGTCGCGCGTTTGCGCGAGCACGGCGCCGTGCTCCTCGGGAAGACCACCACCCCCGAATTTGGCTGCAAGGCCGTCACCGACAGCTATCTGACCGGCGTGACGCGCAACCCCTGGAATCTGAAGCACACGCCGGGGGGCAGTTCGGGCGGGTCGGCCGCCGCGGTTGCCGCCGGGATGGGGCCCCTTGCGCTCGGCACCGATGGCGCAGGCTCGATCCGGATCCCTTCGGCATTCTCGGGAATCGTCGGCCACAAGGCGTCCTTCGGGCGTGTGCCGGCCTGGCCCAGTTCGCCGTTTGGCAGCCTCAGTCATGTCGGGCCACATGCCCGCACCGTCGAGGATGCCGCGCTGCTTCTGACGGTGCTCTCTGGCCCCGATCCGCGCGACTGGAGTGCGCTGCCTTATCAGGCCTGCGACTACCGGATCGGGATCGATGCGGGCGTGCGCGGCCTGCGTATCGCCTACTCACCGACCCTCGGTTACGCCAAGGTCGATTCCGAGGTGGCCCAGGCCGTCGCGCATTGTGCCGAAGTCCTGGCCGATCAGGGCGCCCATGTCGAGGCGGTCGATCCAGGATTTGAGGACCCGCTCGAGCTGATCTGCACACTGTGGTTTCTGGGCGCGGCCACTCTCGTTGACGGGATTGATCCGACGCGGCATCGCGAGCTCGACCCCATGCTCCTCTGGCAGGCCGAGAGAGGGCGCGTCCTGAGCGGCCTCGAGGTGAACCGGACCCACATGCGGCGCGCCGAACTGGGCAGCCGCATGCGCCAGTTCCATCTGCAGTATGACCTGCTGCTCACGCCCGCTGTGGCCGTGGCGGCCCTGGCGGCAGAGCCAACGGGTCGGGTGCCCAGTCGCGGACCGGAGGACTTTCTGGGCTGGACGCCTTTTAGCTACCCCTTTAATCTCACGCAGCAGCCGGCCGTGGTCGTACCGTGTGGGCTGAACAATGCAGGATTGCCCCTGGCCGCCCAGCTGGTCGGACCGATGCATGCCGATGCGCTGGTACTCAGGGCAGCGCGCTCGCTCGAAGCGGCCTTGCCCCGCTTGGGCCCACCGCCCTTGACCTAGCAGGGAGCAGGCGGGACCTCCGCCCTCGGGTGGTGCTGCCTGGTCTGTACAATGGGGCCAGAACGCCTCACCAGAGTATGTCTCGCGTAACACACAGGATACGGATGTGGCTTGAGGGCGTGCGCTCATTCCCGGTACGCGCGCTGGCCTTGGCCTGCGCGGCGCTCGCCTGCGGATGCGCGAATTATCCGAGCCACATCGCACCAGGGATGACGCGCGCCGAAGTCGTGCAGCGCTTTGGCGAGCCCTCGGTCGACACCAACACGCCCTCGGGCGAGCTGATGATTTATGCAACCGGCCCGATGGGCCAGTTTGCCTATGCCGCAAGGTTTGGACCCTCCGGTCAGGTGGACGCCGTCGATCAGGTGCTCACCCCCCGACACTTCGCCCGCATCCGTCGAGATGAGTGGACCAAGGCGGACATCCTCGAACACTTCGGTCCTCCTGCTGCGCGCCGCACCATCCGGGATCACGAGACCTGGGATTATCGCTACAAGGAAGACGACGTCTACAATTCGCTCTTCACGATCACTTTCGACGAGGCTGGCGTGGTGGCGAAGACCGAGAACGGTCCCGATCTGCTCGGGGACGGCGGCCGCATGGGCCACCGAAGGTAGGATTGGGGCCGGTCGCCCTGTTCAAAACTACGGCGGCGGGAAGCAGGCTGAGCGGTGTCCCTGGAACCATCCCCGGCATCCTTCCTGGTACCGTTCCCACCACTGTCCTCGAAGTGTGCTTTGCGCCTCGAGCGCGGGAGGTCCCCGGCGGGGCCGGCGTGCTGATCGAATTGACCAACAACGCGGCGCGCATTCCCCTTCCCTGGCGCAAAGCGCGAGGAGAGCGTCTGGCGCCGCCCTCAAAAGCTTGTGGTCGACGCGACACCGGGCTTGATACCCCTTTTGCCACTGCGGCAGTGCCTCGTGCACACAACCTCGACAGCAGCCTTGCGTCTCGACTGCAGCAACGGTCCCCGACGCTGTGGTGGATTTCCTTCGGGATTGCTTTCAGGGTGGGGCGGGGCGCCCCGAACCGGTGTCCTCTGTGGCGACAGGGAAACGCCCACGCCTGTGGAGACCAAAGTAGTCGTGGCGCGCCCAAGCGCCCCACGCTCGGTTCGCCAAAGCAGCAATCCCTTACTTCAATGGCGCAAGCCGAGTCGTGGCGGGAGTCTTCATGATAGAGAGGCCCGTGACCATCTTAGGCCCCCCTGTACTTGCGCCAGCGCGCAGCCGGTGGGCGTCTAAGGTCCACCAGCCAGGAGACGTACCAGTTTCGGCAGTCGGGAGTCCGCAATCCTGCGCTGGTCCGGCGTCAGGTCCTGATAAAGTGCCTTGGCACTGTCGCCGACGTCCTCGAGCGCGGTCAGGCGGTCGCGGGGATCGTCCAGGGCCTGATCGATGAGCTGGGGTGCGAGCATCTCGGAGAGTGAGACGGTGTGCGGTTGTTCTCCGCGGGTCAGGTCGCGCAACGCCTTCTTCGAGGAGGACTCAAAGCGTCCCCAGGCGGACATCTGTTCAGCCTTCAGTTCGAGGGCCACCCGTGAGGCATCGAGCTCGACGTTGAACCGGTCGGCGAGTGAGGGTCCCAATTTGGCTGCCGGACACTTCGTGTCATCGCTCGGGAGGTTCTGCCGCATCGGGCTGCGATTTCCGCCCGTGCCGGGAAAACCGCCGCCCGGGGATTGCGCGAAAGCGGGTGTGCCAAACAGGCACAGCACGAGGGTTGCGAGCGCGCAGCGTGAGGACGGGCGGTACTGACCGAGGAGAGGGGCGCACCGGCTCGGTGGCGGGGCGGATCGATCCTGCTCGGACCCAGCATGCATGCCAAGACTCCCAAAGGCGTGGCACCAACCTGGCCCGCCGTCAAGCGACGAGCAGTGCCCGTGATGCGAGCTGACATGGTGCCCAAGCCCGGACCGAGCAGCGCGCGGCCGTGACATTTCCTAACAACTCGATGTGGCCCGGTCGATGCCGGCCGTACCCGGTCCGGGCGTCTGGCCCAGGCCTATGGCAGCGGGAGGCGGGAGCGCCGCGCTGGGAGAGGCGCGTGCGGGTGAGGTCTAGGTGAAAGCGTGGTCGGGCGCCCCGGCGTCTTCTGAGTTCAATCGGGCTTGACGCCGCCCCGTGGCTGGACGCTCTGCAGTGCCCCGGGGTGTCTCCGAGGGCCGCCTGGTCGGTCACTCTTTCAGGACCGAACCGGGCGCCTCGCTTAGCGCTTGATGCGCGTGACCTTGGTGCCCTCGATGCTGAAGCTTGCCATCAGTCCCTGCTGGTCGAATATGAATGCATAGGCGTCGCTTTGCAGGGTCGAGGTCGACAGATTCCTTGCCACGCCCTCATCGACGACCACCACTGTCGGGCCGACACCGAGCTCCCAACCTTCCGAGCGGTGCAGGTACTTCAGGGACTTGTTGTTCATCAGAAACACTGCGTAGCCGTAAGTCTGCGCCCCCGCTTGCAGGCCCCAGGAGGCGGACACTGAATTGAAATATTCGTTACGCGCGGCGCCCTCGATCAGGACGCCCTCGCCGAATGAGCCACCGAAGACCAGTCCGGCCTTCACGATCTTTGGAAAGACCAGGATCGCCTTGGCCTTCTTTGAGATCGCCAGCGCCGCAGGGTTACTCTTGTAGAGAACCTGCAGGGCCTGGGACCCTTCCTCGCTGAGCTCCTCTGCGGTGGCGGCCGCCCGGGCGGTGCCGCAAAACGAGCCCGCACCCAGGGCAAAGCTGGTTGCCAGTACAAACGCGCCCAGCGCCGATCCAAATTTCTTCATTGTGTTCCCCATCAGTTTGATGCCACGGATCCGTGCAGTATGCCGGCCCACTCGCCGCTTGCGCCGCGAGCGCAGGCGCATCCTGCGCGGGGTGCGCCTGCGCCCGGCACAGCAGCTTCAAACAGGCCAGTCAACGCAGATCATCACCGACTGCCGGGAATCGTTCTGTACGTTGGAGAACACAGGCCGGTCGGGGCCGCCTGCGGACTGGGCATGGCCCCAACCGGAGCGGCCTCGACTAGTTGGCGTTGCCCACGCGGCTGTGGGCCGGGAGCATCGCCGCCAGATACTCCATCTGGTCAGCGAGGATGTTGCGTCCGGAGAGGATGAAATGCTCATAGCGGCACGGCGCATAAGGCAGATACAGCAGGGGCATGCGCGCCTCCTCGGGCAGGCGGGCTCCCTTGCGATGGTTGCACGCCCGGCAGGCGGCCACGACATTCGTCCAGATGTCCTGACCACCACGCGAGCGCGGCCGGACATGATCGCGGGTGAGCTTGTCGCGGCTGTACTGTTCGCCGCAATAGGCACACAGATGCCGATCGCGCTTGAAGAGGACATCGTTGCGGTCACCCAGCGGGGGGAACGCCAGTGCCTTGGCCGCCATGATGTCCGAACGCGCGATCGCGATGATGGGCGCGCTCTCGACGATCGACTGCTTTCCCTGACGGTTGTATCCGCCATGGAAGGTGACGACCGGCTCGCCTATCGACCACGCTACCTTGCCGGTGGCGTTGTATGACACAGCGTCTTCGGGGGTAAGCCAGCGAAACGGTTGTCCTGCGATATCGAGTCCGAGAATGAGCGTCATACGCGGTACTTTAATGCAAAAAGCATGCCCTGGGTGTGACACCGGCCGGCCGCTCGCTCACCGCGCTCGCTCACCGCGCTGGCTCCGGCCGGCCACGTCCTGCCGGCGCGCTGCCTATGGCAGCTCGCTACGGCACGCTCGCTACGNNCACGCTCGCTACGGCACGCTTGCTACGGCGCGCGCCGCGGACCCGATCCGATGGGGGCCAGCCCGGCGCCAGGTCATCGCCTTGCAAGCAGGGCCCGCAGGGAGCGCAGGATCTGCTGCGCAGTCTTCTCCGAGTGCCTCAGACGCGGGACATCGGGGTCCCGACGCCGGCCCCGAGCATCGCGCCGTTAGGCGACGCAGCCCGCGGCGACCCGTTCGGCCGCAGCCAGCGGAACCGGGTCAGGAATCCGAAAACCGTAGCGCTCCGCAGTCATCTGGGCGAGGATCGACACCGCAATCTCGGGCGGGGTGCGGGCGCCGTTTTTCAGTCCGACCGGACCGTGCAGGCGTTCGAGCTGTTTGGGCGTCACATCGAATTCAAGCAGGCGCTGCTTGCGCTTTTCCTGGTTGGCGCGCGACCCGATCGCCCCGATGTAGAACGCATCGGACTTGAGCGCCTCCATCAGCGCCAGATCGTCTAGCTTCGGGTCGTGCGTGAGGGCGATGATCGCCGTGTGGGAATCGGGACGCAGGGCGATCACGGTGTCGTCGGGCATGGTCCGCACGAGCCGCGTGCCGGGGATCTGCCAGTCGTCGGCATATTCCTCGCGGGGGTCGCACACCACCACCTCGTAGTCGAGGGTCTTGGCCATGGTCGCGAGATATTCCGTCATCTGTCCGGCGCCGATGATGAGTAGCCGCCACTGCGGTCCGTGGAACGTGACGAGGCTTTGTTCCGTGATCACCAGCCGGTCCGCACCCTCGCCCGGCTCAAGCCGGGCCCGGCCGGTGGCCATGTCCATCGAGCGGCGGATGCGCTCGCCACGCTCGAGAGCGGCTGACAATTCGCCGACCTGGGAGTGGTCGGCGACGGGTTCGAGGACCAGTTCAAGCGTCCCGCCGCACGGAAGCCCGAAGCGGTTCGCTTCCTCGGCCGATATCCCGTATTTGACGCGCTCGGGGGCTGTGAGAGCGAGTGCTCCCTTGCGGACCTTATCGATGAGGTCATCCTCAATGCACCCGCCTGACACCGAGCCGGCGATATGGCCGTCATCGCGGATCGCGACCACCGAGCCGATCGGTCGGGGTGCCGAGCCCCAGGTGCGCACGATCGTGCCCATCACGACGCGATGACCGCCGGCGCGCCACTCGCCGATCTTCCCCAGTACGCTCAGATCCACATTGTCCATGCCGTCTCCAGCCTTTCTCGCGCGCTCTTCCCGCAAGGCGCACTTGTGTTCTCCAATCCGTTGATCATCCTAGCGCGAATCGGCCGGCGGCGCCCTGCCCGCCTGTTCTTGATCGAACTTGACTGCATGCTATGCAATTGCAGGATCGCAAAGCATAATGGTACGCCACGCCCGCCGGACGGTCCCGGCTCGCGGCCGCCGGGCAGGATCGCACGACCATAATTCCTCAAAGGAGACAGCATGGCAACGTCCTTATCGTTGCGCGTGAACGGAGAAGCAGTCACGCGCGATGTCCAACCTGAAACGCTTCTCGTTACTTTTTTGCGCGAGCAGCTGCGCCTGACGGGAACGCACGTGGGCTGCGACACCGCCCAGTGCGGCGCCTGCACGATCCACGTCAATGGCCGCGCGGTCAAGTCGTGCAACGTGCTCGCCGTGCAACTGGCGGGCGCCGAGATCACGACCATCGAGGGTCTGACCCAGGCCGATGGCAGCATGCACCCCATGCAGGCGGCCTTTCGGCAGTGCCACGGGCTTCAGTGCGGATTTTGCACGCCCGGCATGGTCATGAGCTCGATCGATCTGGTGCTTCACCACAGTCACGGCAATGAGCGTGAGATACGCGAGTCCCTGGAAGGGAATTTCTGCCGCTGCACGGGCTATCAGAACATCGTCAAGGCCGTCGCCAGCGGCGCCAAGGCGATGGGCGTCTGACGGGAGACCACGCCATGAACGCACGTCAAAATCTCATCGGGCAGCGCGTCGAGCGACGCGAAGATGCCCGCTTTCTCACCGGCAATGGTCAGTACACCGACGACATCACCCTTGCCCATCAGAGCTACGCCTACTTTCTGCGCTCCCCGTATGCGCACGCGCACATCCGCGGCATCCGGATCGACGCGGCCAAGAGGGCCTCGGGCGTGCTCGCGGTCTTCACCGGCGCTGACTTTCGCGAGGTCGGAGGCGTTCCCTGTGGGTGGCTCATCACGAGTGTCGACGGCACGCCCATGAAGGAGCCGAAACATCCGATCCTGTGCGACGAGCGGGCGCGTTTTGTCGGCGATGCGGTGGCGCTGGTGGTCGCCGAGTCGCTCGAAGAGGCGCGCGTGGCGGCCGGGTTGATCGAGGTCGACTACGAGGAGCTGCCCGCCGTGGTCGCGGTGGAGCAGGCCCAAGGCGCCAAGGCGGTGGTCCATGACGTCGCTCCCGACAACGTCTGCTACCAGTGGGCACTCGGCGAGCCGGCCGCGGTCGATGCCGTGTTTGCCACGGCACATCATGTGACTCGCCTCGAGTTCAAGAACAATCGCCTGATCCCGAACGCGATCGAGCCCAGGGCCGCCAATGCTAGTTACAACCCCTCGGACGACAGTTACACGCTCTATGTGACGAGCCAGAATCCGCACGTGCACCGGCTCTTGATGTGCGCGTTCGTGCTGGGGATCCCCGAGCACAAGCTACGCGTCGTCGCACCGGACGTCGGCGGCGGGTTTGGCTCCAAGATCTTCCTGTACGTCGAGGAAACGGCGCTGGTCTGGGCGAGCAAGCGGGTCAAGCGCCCGATCAAGTGGACCTGCGAGCGCAGCGAGGCGTTCCAGACCGATGCGCACGGACGCGATCACGCCACGGTCGCAGAGCTTGCGACCGACCAGAACGGCAAGTTCCTCGCCATGCGCGTGAAGACCACCGCGAATCTCGGGGCGTACCTCTCGACCTTCGCCTCGAGCGTACCGACCATCCTCTATGCGACGCTGCTCGCGGGACAGTACACCACGCCCAAGATCTATTGCGCGGTCACCGGCGTGTTCACCAACACGACACCCGTCGATGCCTATCGCGGCGCCGGGCGTCCCGAGGCCACCTATGTCGTCGAGCGGCTCGTCGAGACCGCCGCACGCGAATTGGGTATCGACCAGGCAGAGATCCGGCGTCGTAACTTCATCACCACGTTCCCCTACGCAACGCCGGTTGCGCTCACTTACGACACCGGTAACTACGAGGCGCATATGGCTGCGGCCCTGGAACTCGCCGACGTGAAGGGCTATCCGGAGCGCAAGGCGGCCAGCGCGGCCAGGGGACTGAAGCGCGGCATAGGCTATTCCGCCTACATCGAGGCGTGCGGCCTTGCACCCTCGAATGTCGCCGGTGCGCTCGGTGCGCGGGCCGGCCTTTTCGAGGCCGGTGAAGTGCGCGTGCATCCGACGGGCAAGGTCACCGTCTTCACCGGCTCACACAGTCACGGTCAGGGTCACGAGACGACCTTTGCGCAGGTGGTCGCAGAGCGCCTTGGCATCCCCCTTGAAGACGTGGACATCCAGCATGGCGACACCGGCAAGGTGCTCTTCGGCATGGGGACGTATGGTTCGCGCTCCCTGTCGGTGGGTGGCACCGCCATCATCAAGGCGGTAGACAAGGTCATCGCCAAGGGCAAGAAGATCGCCGCCCACCTGATGGAGGCATCTGACACCGACATCGAGTTCGACAACGGCGTCTTCAAAGTCGCCGGGACCGACAAGAGCGTGCCGTTTGCATCGATCGCCCTGACCGCCTATGTGCCGCACAACTTCCCGCTCGACAAGCTCGAGCCGGGTCTTAACGAGAACGCGTTCTACGACCCGACCAACTTCACCTATCCGGCCGGGACCTACATCTGCGAGGTCGAGGTCGACACCGAGACCGGTGCCGTGCGCGTCGACCGGTTCACCGCCTGCGATGACTTCGGCAACATCGTCAATCCGATGATCGTCGAGGGCCAGGTGCATGGCGGCATCGCGCAGGGCATCGG
>PLEY01000139.1 GCA_003136595.1 Burkholderiales bacterium | reverse complement strand
GTCGAGGACAACGCCATCAACCAGCGTGTCGCGATTGCGATGTTGACGAGGTTCGGTCTGTCGGTGAGCGTGGCAGCCGATGGCGCCAAGGCCGTCGAGATGGTTCGCGAAGAGACCTTCGACCTGGTGCTGATGGACTGCCAGATGCCCTTGATGGACGGTCCCGAAGCGACGCGCCGCATCCGCGCGTGGGAAGCGACGCGCAAGCCTCGAGGCGCCGCGTTGCCCATCGTCGCGCTGACCGCCAATGCGATTGCAGAGGACCGCGCGGCCTGCGCTGCGGCCGGCATGACCGGCTACCTCGCTAAACCCATCACCGGCGCCAGCCTCTTTGAGGTGCTGGCAGGGCACCTCGAGGCCCCCAATCCGGCCGCGGCCCAGGGCGTTGTAGCCGCCGCGCAAAAGCCTGCCACGCCAGGGCCGACGCCGCGCGCGATGCCGGAGCCGGCCCGAAGCATTTTTGATCCGCAGGTCTTAGCCGAGCTGCCGATGGTGGCCGACGGCACCGATCCGGACTTTGCGCTGTCCGTGCTCGAACAGTTCGTCAGGCTCAGCACCCAGGCCATGGCGCGCTGCCGGGACGCGGTGGTGGCCCCCGGCGGCGAAGCGACTTTGCGCGACGTCCACACGCTGAAATCCAGCAGCGCGCAAGTGGGTGCGCAGGCACTGGCGGCTTGCGCTGCAGAGCTGGAAGAACAGTTGCGCGCCGGAACGCTGCCCACGGCAGCAGACTGGAGCCTGCTGGAGGACGAACACCAGCGGGCCGTGGAGACGATCCAGGCGCATCTGGACCGGGCCCAGGGAAGCGCGCCGCGATCCGTGGCCGAGCATTCCCCTGCATGAGCGCGCCAGTGACCGCAGCCCACCTGCTGCTCGTCGATGACGACGCGTTGTTGCGTGGCATGGCTGCGAGGACCTTGCAGCATGCCGGCTTCGACGTGAGCGTCGCCGCAGGTGGTGAGGAGGCGCTCGCAAGGTTCGCGCAGGAACCCTTTGACCTGGTGCTGCTGGACCTGCTGATGCCCGGGCTCGATGGTTTCGAGGTCTGCCGGCGCATCCGCGATTCGACGCTCGGTGCCAAAGTGCCGATCCTCATCCTCACCGGCCTGAACGACACGGAGTCGATCGAGCGCGCCTACGGCCAGGGTGCGACCGACTTCATCACCAAGCCGATCAACTGGACCCTGCTGTCCCACCGCGTGCGCTACGCCCTGCGCATCGGTCTCGCCGCGGAGGCCATGCGGCGCAGCCGGGAGAGCCTGGCCCGGGCGCAGAACCTCGCCCGCCTGGGTAGCTGGGCCGTGCTTGCTGGCGAGGGCTTCGAGTGTTCGGCCGAGCAGTTGCGCATCTTCGGTGCGCACGAGCGGGACTTCGTCGACATGCAGGACTTTGCGCGCAGCTCGGCGCAGCAGATCGTGGCCGAGGATCGCGAGCGCGTAGCCGACGCGCGCCGGCACATCGCGTCCGACGGCATCCCTTACCAGATGGAGTTCAGGATCGAACGCTCGGACGGGGCGATCAGGACCGTCTTCGAGCAGGCAACCCCGGTCCTCGACGCTCATGGCCGCCGCTCCGGCTATGAGGGCACCACGCAGGACATCACCGAGCGTGTTCAGGCGGCGCAGCGCATTCGCCAGCTCGCCCACTATGACGAAGTCACCGGTCTGCCGAACCGGCGCTTCTTCGCTGAGCTGGCTGATCCGGCGCTGGAGCGCGCGCGCCGCAATGGTACTGGCTGCGCCATCCTGCACGCCGACATCGACCGGTTCACCGGCGTGAACGACGTCTACGGTCGAAACCAGGGCGACACGGTGCTCAACACCATCGCGCAACGCCTGCGCGCGTGGATCCGCGGTGGCGACCTCGCAGGGTCCAACCACGCGCCGGCCGAGCAGGGCGTGCTGGCGCGCTTTGGCGACAACGCATTCACCATTCTGATCGTCGATCTCGACAGCCAGGAACAGGCGGCCCTCGTGGCGCAGAGGCTGCTCGCGGTCATCGCGCAGCCGATCCTGATCGATTCGCCCCCGGCCCCGCCAACGCTGGTGCTGTCCGCGAGCATCGGCATCGCGCTGTTCCCTGACGATGCCCCGGACCTGGCCGGTCTCACCCGCTGCGCCGAACAGGCGGCGCACGCTGCCAAGTACGACGGCCGTGCGCGCCATCGCTTCTTCGACGAGGCCCTGAACACCCAGACCATGGATCGTCTGATGCTCGAGACCGAGTTGCGTGATGCCATTGGTGCCGGGCAACTGCGCCTCTACTACCAGCCCAAGGTCGACGCCCGCGACGGCCGCATCGTCGGCGCCGAGGCCCTCGTACGCTGGCAACACCCGCAGCGCGGACTGCTCCCACCCGACCGCTTCATCGGCCTTGCCGAGGCCAGCGGCCTGATCGTGCCGCTCACCGACTGGGTGCTCGACACCGCCTGCCACAGCCTTCGTGACTGGGCAGACAGAGGGCTTAGAATCGTGCCGCTTTCAGTGAACCTGCCGATGTCGAGCATGGCGGACGCGCGCCTGCTGGATCAACTGGACGAACTGACGCAACGCTATCTGCTGCGTCCCGAGAGCCTGATGCTGGAGGTCACGGAGACGATGCTGATGCAAGACGTGGCCTCTGTGGTGTCCCTGCTCGACCGTCTGCGCACCCGCGGCTATGGGCTGTCTCTGGACGACTTCGGGACCGGCTATTCGTCGCTCAGCTACTTGAAGCGGCTGCCGATGGATGAGCTGAAGATCGATCGCATGTTCATCACCGACGCGGCCCGCGGCGGCCGTGATGGGGCACTGGCGGCGGCCGTCATCACCCTGGGCAGCGAACTGGGCCTGCAGCTGGTTGCCGAAGGCGTGGAGACGGCGGAGCAGTCGGCCTTTCTGCTTGGCCGCGGCTGTCACGTGCAGCAGGGCTTTCTGTTCTCGAGGCCCCTGCCGCCGGCGGCGTTCGAGGAGTTGCTGGGCATGGGCTCGATCCGGCGCGGGCAGTTGCAGGCGACGTTCTGATCACGGTTCCTCGCGGCCGCCTGGTTCCCGCTGGTCAGCCTGACGCTGCAGTCCGCATGGTCTGAATCGTGTGCATCGTCTGCACGATCTGCTTCGACTTCAAGCGTCGTACCCGAAAAGGAGCCGCACGAGCGGCCTTGATGGCGTCGACAGAGGGCAGCCGGCCGCCAAGCTTCGCTCCCGACCTCAATGCGCAGCGACAACGCCGCTGGTCCCGCCATCCAGAATCGAACTGGAATCCCACGCTTAGGAGGCATGTGCACTATCCGTTGTGCTATGGCGAGTTGGTGCGCATTTTAGCAGCAGTTTTTATCACGCAACGGAGCGCACAGAAACGTGACGCTGCTGCAGGACCGTCGGCCGAGCGCGTTGCTGCGGGGTTTGCAGGGACAAGGGGACGAGCCGCTCTGGCCGACGCGAAGGGCGCACCTGTACCTCTGCACCGCGCCACGGTGAGCGCCCTTTGGCCGGGCGCGAACTGCGCACGCGAGATCGTGCCTTCCCTGGCGAAATAGACGTAAGCGGGGCACGTAAGCAGGGCACGTCCGAAGAGCCCCTCATTCCAGAGGCTGCTCAGAGAGGAGTGGTGTGTTCGGGTGGCCTAAACCCCACATCCTCAGGGCTGAAGGCCGCATGAGGGAGTGCTGTGTCCAGGGCTCGCAGGCCAGAGGCGCGCCCACGAGACGCCGACGCCACGCCAAAGCGACGGGCCATGAGCCCGGGCTTGCCCAAGCCTGCCGACCCGACGGGCTGCCGGGGTCGAATTGGGGGCGCGCTCCCGGGGCACTCGTCCGCCGGGCTCGTTTTCAGGGAGGAGTGTGGCCCCGGTCTGGGCGGCTGCCGCACCGCTTTGGGGATTGTTGCCCGCGCACCGTGAATAATCGCGCTCGGGCTCTGGAGTTGCTCGGGCGATCTATGTCAAACTCGCGCTTGGTTCCGATCCTTCAGGCGTGACACAAGATGGCGAATCTCCTTGAGCCGTACACGCGTCTTGACCAGCTCACGGAGATCTCGCGGGCCCTCGCAGGCGAGCGCGACATCACGAAGCTGCTCGAATTGATCCTGAAATCCGCGCGGCAGGCCACGCGTGCCGACGGCGGGACCCTGTACCGGGTCGTGGAGGGGGGCCACGCGCTAAGTTTCGATCTGGTCATGAACGGCACCCTCGGACTGCACCTGGGGGGCTCGTCCGGACGCCCCGCGAATTTTGCGCACATGCCTCTGTTTGACGCCGCGGGGCGCGAGAATCTCAGTTCGGTCGTGGCCTACAGTGCGCTGACCCGCAAAAGCGTGCTGATCGACGATGCCTACACGGCCCAGGGCTTTGACTTCCAGGGGGCGCGCCATTTCGATGAGGCCAACGGCTACCGTTCCAAGTCGTTTCTGACCGTCCCCATGACCTCGCATGACGACCAGCTGATCGGTGTCTTGCAGCTCATCAACGCCCAGGACAGCACGGGCGGGACGATCCCCTTCTCGGTGGCTGATCAGCGTTTCATCGAGGCGCTCGCCGCCCAGGCGGCGATCGCCCTCGACAACAAGCTGCTCATCGAAAAGCTCGAGGAGCTGTTCCTCAGTTTCGTGAACCTCATCAACCTCGCCATCGACGAGAAGTCACCCTATACGGGGGGTCATTGCCAGCGGGTGCCAGAGTTGACCATGCTGCTCGCGGAGGCGGCGAGCACGACGTCCACGGGGCCGCTCGCCTCGTTTCGCATGAGCGATCGTGATCGCCACGAACTGCGTATGGCCGGCCTTTTGCACGATTGCGGCAAGATCACGACGCCGGTCCATGTGGTTGACAAGTCCACCAAGCTGCAGACCATTTTTGACCGTATCGCGCTCATCGACACCCGCCTCACAGCGCGCGCCCGGGAACTCGAGGTGGACGCGCTCAAGCGCAAGCTTGAGGGCGCCGCGGTAGACGAGGTCGATCGCGGATTGCACGAGGCGCTGGCTGCGCTCGAGAGTGACCGCGAGTTCTTAGCCCACGTCAACATCGGTGGCGAGCGTATGGCAGCCGAGGATGTCGCGCGCGTGCGACAGATCGGCAGCCTCACCTGGAGGGGTGCCAAGGGCACGCCCGAGCCCCTTCTCAGCGACGAGGAGATGCTCAATCTGACGGTACCTTACGGCACCCTCACGGCCGACGAGCGCAACATCATCAACAACCATATCGTCGCCACGATCCGCATGCTCGAGGCGCTCCCTTGGCCTGCGCATCTGAAGAATGTTCCCGAGTACGCGGGGGGCCACCACGAACGCATGGATGGCAAGGGCTATCCGCGCGGTTTGACGCGTGAGCAGATGTCAGTGCAGGCGCGCACCATGGGCATCGCCGATGTCTTCGAGGCGCTCACCGCCAAGGATCGTCCCTACAAGGACGGCAAGACCCTGACCGAATCGCTGCAGATCCTGGGTCGCATGGCGCAGACCGGCCACATCGATCCCGACCTGTTCGACGTATTTGTGCGCGAGAAGGTGTATCTTGCCTATGCCGAGCGTTTTCTCGACACAAAGCAGATCGATGCGGTCGATGAGAGCGCGATCCCCGGCTATACTCCCTGACTTTTTCCGGGACTTTCCGGAACACGCCACCCCTTTCCCCCGCCGTCTTGGTCCCCGTACCCGTATGACGACGGAAAGCACCTCCTATGGCACTCCTCACGCTAAACCGGATACAGCTTGCCTATGGCCACGTGGCCTTGCTCGATGCGGTCGATCTCGCGCTCGAATCGGGCGAACGCGTTGGCCTGATCGGGCGCAACGGCACCGGCAAGTCCTCGCTGCTGCGCATCATCGCCGGGCAGCGTCAGGCTGATGACGGAACCGTCACCCGCCAGAGCGGGCTCACGCTCGCCTGCGTCGAGCAGGAGCCGCTGCTCGAGGAGCAGCAGACGGTGCTCGAGACGGTGGCAGC
Organism: Burkholderiales bacterium; assembly: GCA_003136595.1. Lineage (GTDB taxonomy): Bacteria > Pseudomonadota > Gammaproteobacteria > Burkholderiales > Burkholderiaceae_D > BOG-994. The sequence continues at coordinate 8,494 of PLEY01000139.1, read as the reverse complement.
GGGCCTGGCTAGCGGCGCGCGCGCACTGCTCGACTACGAAAACGCCGTCGCGCGCGTGGCGGGCGGCGACGTGGAGGCCTTGGATGAACTGGCGCGGGCGCAGGGCGCGCTCGAGGCTGTGGGGGGCTGGACGCTCGCGAGCCGGCTTGAGACGGCACTGGATCGCTTCGGGCTCGATGGCGAGGCGCGTGTGGGCGCGCTGTCTGGCGGCCAGAAAAAGCGCGTGGCCCTGGCGCGCGCGGTGGTGGCCGAGCCGGATGTGCTGCTCCTTGACGAGCCGACCAACCATCTGGATTTCGAGGCGATCCGCTGGCTCGAGGACATGCTGCAGAACTGGCGCGGCTCCTTGCTGTTCATCACGCACGACCGCGCCTTTCTGGATGCGGTCGCAACGCGCATCGTCGAGCTCGATCGGGGGCGGCTGCGCAGCTATCCGGGCAACTACACGGCGTACCGGCTGCGCAAGCAGGAGCAGCTCGAGGCCGAGCAGATCGAAAACGCCAAGTTCGACAAGCTCCTTGCGCAGGAGGAGGTGTGGATCCGCAAAGGGGTCGAGGCGCGGCGCACGCGCAATGAGGGCCGGGTGCGCCGTCTTGAAGCCCTTAGGGCCGAACGCATGGCCCGGCGCGAGCGCGTGGGCGAGGCCCGGCTGCAGGTCGATGCGGGCGAGCGTTCCGGCAAGCTTGTGGCCGAACTTGAGCACGTCAGCAAGTCCTACGGTGGCCGCAGCATCGTGCTGGATTTTTCCGCGACGCTCATGCGCGGCGACAAGGTCGGCCTGATCGGCCCGAATGGTGCAGGCAAGACGACGTTGCTCAAGCTCATCCTGGGTGAGATCGCCCCGGACTCGGGCAACGTGCGTGTCGGCACCAACCTGCAGGTCGCCTACTTTGATCAGATGCGCAGCCAGCTCGATCTGGAACTGACGGTTGCCGACACCATCAGCCCGGGTTCGGAGTGGGTGGAGATCGGCACGCAACGCAAGCACGTCATGAGCTACCTGGGTGACTTCCTGTTTGCTCCCGAGCGGGCGCGCTCACCCGTGAAGAGCCTGTCGGGAGGCGAGCGCAACCGGCTCCTCTTGGCGCGCCTGTTCGCGCGACCGGCCAATGTTCTGGTGCTCGACGAGCCGACCAATGATCTTGACATCGACACGCTCGAACTCCTCGAGGAACTTCTCGAGGACTATGCGGGTACGGTGTTTCTCGTCAGCCACGACCGGGTCTTTCTCGACCAGGTCGTCACGCAGACCATCGCCTTCGAGGGCGGTGGAGTGTGGCGCGAGTACGTCGGCGGATACGAGGACTGGGACCGGGCCCGCGCGCGCAATCCGAAAGGCGCGCCCTCGGGCGCACGCCCTGTGGCGAGTCCGGCGGCGAGTCCCTCGATCGAGCCCGCCGGCAAGCGCGCCGCCGCCAAGGCGACGAACAAATTGACTTATAAGGAACAGCGTGAGCTCGAGGCGCTGCCCGGACAGATCGCGATGCTCGAGGCTGAACAGGCCCGCCTCTCGCTGGAATTGTCCGATCCGAAGCTGTATCAGGCGCAGGGGCCCCAGGCGCAGGCGTTGCAGCGCCGTCTTGGTGCGCTGGAGGGTGAACTCATCACCCACTATGCGCGCTGGCAGGAGCTCGAGGACCGCGCAAGCGCAGCCGGCGCTGCCTGAAAAGAGTCCAGGACCGACGCGCGCGGCTGACCGGGTAAAATGGCGCCGGGTTCATGAATCTCACCCCAAACGAGGCACATTGCCCGCTTTTTGAGCGCAGCGGTAAAAGCCAGACGGGACGCTGGTTTTAGCGAATGAGACCCGTCCTTTTCCACAGTATCTGGGGATAACTTGGGACGTTCTTCGGGCGCTTCCCGAGTCCTCCCATGTCATAGACATCGACAACACTTAGCCCATGGTGAGTCCGAAAAAAATTTCTGCTGGCGGCTACTCTGAGGCATCGATTCGGGTCCTGAAGGGACTGGAGCCCGTCAAGCAGCGGCCCGGGATGTACACGCGCACCGACAGTCCCCTTCATATCGTCCAGGAGGTGATCGACAATGCCTCCGACGAGGCGCTGGGCGGCCATGCGACGCATATTCAGGTGCTCGTGAACACCGATGGCAGCATCACGGTGGATGACGACGGGCGCGGCATTCCGGTCGGGATGCACCCCGAGGAAGGCCTGCCGGTCGTCGAGATCGTCTTCACGCGCCTGCATGCGGGCGGGAAATTCGACAAGGGCACGGGCGGCGCCTACAGCTTCTCTGGTGGCCTGCACGGCGTCGGTGTTTCGGTGACCAATGCCCTGGCGAAGCGGCTCGAGGTCACGGTCTTTCGGGATGCGGCCGTCCACCAGATCATCTTCGCCGATGGCGACGTGCTTGAACCCCTGCGTGCGCGCGCCTTCGAGCGCGGAGAAAAGCGCACCGGCACGCGCGTGACGGTGTGGCCGAATGCCAAGTACTTTGATTCACAGGTGATCTCGACCGTCGAACTGGAGCGGCTGTTGCGCAGCAAGGCCGTGCTGCTGCCCGGTGTGCAGGTCAGTCTAACCCAGGTCAAGACCGGCACGACACAGACCTGGCGTTACGCCGAGGGCCTGCGCGGTTATCTTCTCGAGGCGCTGACACAGGATCGTGGCGAGGTGGAGCCGGTCATCCCGCTCTACGAGGGTGAGGCCTACTCGAGCGGCGCCGACGGCTTCGCTCAAGGCGAGGGGGCGAGCTGGGTCGTGGCCTGGACCGCAGAAGGCAGCGTCGTGCGCGAGTCCTACGTCAACCTGATCCCCACTTCGGCGGGCGGGACTCACGAGTCGGGGCTGCGCGAGGGCCTGTTCAATGCCGTGAAGAGTTTCATCGACATGCACGGGCTTTTACCGAAGGGCGTGAAGCTGCTGCCAGAGGACGTGTTTGCGCGCGTCTCTTTCGTGCTCTCCACCAAGGTGCTCGACCCCCAGTTCCAGGGTCAGATCAAGGAACGCCTGAACAGCCGCGATGCGGTGCGCCTCGTCTCGTCCTACACGCGGCCGGCCCTCGAGCTGTGGCTCAACGAGCACGTCGAGGCAGGCAAAAAGCTCGCCGAACTCGTCATCAGCCAGGCGCAGACCCGCCTGAAGGCCCTGCAGAAAGTCGAGAAGAAGAAGGGCTCCGGTGTCGCGGTGCTGCCGGGCAAGTTGACCGACTGCGAGTCCGACGACGTGACCCGCAACGAGCTGTTCCTGGTCGAGGGAGACTCGGCAGGCGGCTCGGCGAAGATGGGACGCGACAAGGAGTTCCAGGCGATCCTGCCGCTACGCGGCAAGGTCTTGAATGCCTGGGAGACCGAGCGTGACCGACTGTTTGCCAACAACGAGATCCACGACATCGCGGTGGCGATCGGCGTCGACCCACATGGTGTGGGCGATTCCCCCGACCTCGCAGGCTTGCGTTACGGGCGCATCTGCATCCTGTCCGATGCCGACGTGGACGGCTCGCATATCCAGGTACTGCTGCTCACGCTGTTTTTCCGGCACTTCCCGAAACTGATGGAGCGCGGCCATATCTGCATCGCCCGTCCGCCCCTGTATCGGGTCGACGCACCGGCACGCGGCAAGAAGCCCGCCCAGAAGCTCTACGCTCTGGATCAGGGCGAGCTCGAGGTGATCGAGGACCGGCTGCGCAAGGAGGGTGTGCGCGATGGGGCGTGGACCATCCAGCGCTTCAAGGGTCTTGGCGAGATGAACGCCGAGCAGCTCTGGGAGACGACGATGAACCCGGATACGCGCCGGCTCATGCCGGTCACGCTCGGCGATCTCGACTTCGAGACCACCGTGCTGCGCATGACCATGCTGATGGGCAAGGGCGAGGCCGCCGCGCGCCGTGCCTGGCTCGAGGAGCATGGCAACGAGGCCGAGGCCGACATCTAGCGCTTGATCCGGGCGCCGCCAGATCGCGGCGTGTGCCTTGGACACTTTCTTTTCGACCACGCCATGACAGAGCAGACTGCACTATTTCCGATCGACGGCTTGACGCTTGGCCAGTATGCCGAGCGCGCCTACCTCGACTACGCCATCTCGGTCGTCAAGGGGCGTGCGCTGCCCGACGTGTGCGATGGGCAAAAGCCGGTGCAGCGCCGCATTCTCTATGCGATGCACGAGATGGGCCTTGCGTTCACCGGCGCCTCCGGTGCCAAGCCCGTCAAGTCGGCGCGCGTGGTGGGCGACGTGCTGGGCAAGTTTCATCCTCACGGCGACCAGTCGGCCTATGATGCGCTGGTCCGGCTGGCGCAGGACTTCGCGATGCGCTATCCGCTCATCGATGGTCAGGGCAACTTCGGCTCGCGCGACGGCGATGGCGCAGCGGCGATGCGCTACACCGAGGCGCGCCTGACACCCATCGCACGCCTGTTGCTTGCCGAGATCGACGAGGGGACGGTTGATTTCCAGCCCAACTACGACGGCTCGACCCGCGAGCCGCGCCTGTTGCCAGCGCGTCTGCCGTTCGTGCTGCTCAACGGCGCCTCGGGCATCGCGGTGGGCTTGGCCACGGAGATCCCACCGCACAACCTGCAGGAGGTCGCGCGTGCGGCCGTGGCCATGCTGCGCAGCAATCTGCGCGCGAGCACCGCTGAACTCATGGAGCATATTCGTGGCCCGGATTTCCCGGGCGGGGGTCAGATCATCTCCTCGCCCGCCGAGATTGCCGAGGTCTACAGTTCGGGCCGCGGCAGCCTGAAGGTCCGGGCTCGCTGGAAGATCGAGGAACTGGCGCGCGGGCAGTGGCAACTCGTCGTGACCGAGCTGCCGCCGCAGGCCTCCTCGCAGAAGATCGGCGAGGAGATCGAGGAACTCACCAATCCCAAGGTCAAGCTGGGCAAGAAGTCCCTGACCGCAGACCAGATCCAGTCCAGGCAGGTGATCCTGGGCGTGCTTGACAAGATCCGCGACGAGTCGGGCAAGAGCGCTGCCGTGCGACTGGTTTTCGAGCCCAAGTCACGCACCGTGGACCAGGCCGAATTCATCAACATCCTCCTCAGTCACACGAGCCTCGAGTCGAGTGCACCGATCAACCTCGTCATGGTCGGCGCGGACGGCCGGCCGCGCCAGAAGGCGCTGGCCGAGATCATTGCCGAGTGGGTCAGCTTTCGCCAGGACTGCGTGACGCGCCGCAGCGAACACCGGCTCGCCAAGGTCACCGAGCGTATCCACGTCCTCGAGGGTCGCCTGCTGGTGCTCCTGAACATCGACCAGGTGATCCGCACGATCCGGGAATCAGACGAGCCCAAACCCGCGCTCATCGAGGCCTTCAAGCTGACCGACCGGCAGGCCGAGGATATCCTTGAAATCCGCCTGCGGCAGCTGGCCCGCCTTGAGGGGATCAAGATCGAGCGCGAGCTGAAGGAACTGCGCGCCGATGCCGCCAAGCTCGAGGAATTGCTCGCCAATCCGGGGGCGATGAAGCGCCAGTTGATCCGCGAGATCGAAGCTGACGAGAAGGAATTCGGCGATGCAAGGCGGACCCTCATCCAGGAGGAGAAGCGCACGACGCTCGAAATCAAGGTTGTCGACGAACCCGTGACCGTGGTTGTCTCCGAGAAGGGCTGGGTGCGTGCGCGCGCAGGCCATGGCCACGACCCGGCGCAGTTCGGCTTCAAGTCCGGCGACCGGCTGGCCGGATTGTTCGAATGCCGAACCGTCGATCTCCTGATCACGCTCGGCAGCAACGGCCGCGCCTATTCCACCGCAGTCGCGCAACTGCCCGGCGGACGTGGCGACGGCGTGCCGATCACGAGCCTGGTCGACCTCGAGGCCGGCAGCCGCGTCGCCCAGTTCACGGCCGGCCCTGCCGAGTTGCCGCTGTTGGTGTCGACCTCGGGCGGCTATGGGTTCCTCTCGAGACTGGGCGATCTGGCGAGCCGCCACAAGGGGGGCAAGGCCTTCCTCACGCTCGAGGCCGACGAGGAGCCGCTCCGTCTGGCACCGGTCGATCTCGCCTTGCATACGGCGATCGCCTGCCTGTCCAGTCAGGGCCGTCTCCTGGTGTTCGCCCCGGAGGAGCTCAAGGTGCTCGCCAGCGGCGGGCGCGGCGTCATCCTGCAGCGTCTTGAGAGCGGTGAGCGACTGCTCGCTGCCATTCCGATCGGCAAACGCGGCGTCATCGTCGCCGGCACCAGCCGCGCCGGCAAGGACGCGTCGGTGCTGCTCTCCTCAGCAGCCCTGCAGCCCCATTTCGGCAGACGCGCCACCAAGGGCCACAAACTCGCCGCGCGTCTTTCGCCCCTTGGGCTCGTGGTGCCGCCCGAGAAGAACCCGGAGGCCCCGTAGCACGAGGCGCCTTGGTGGGCTGCGCCTATGCCGCGTGCGCGGACTCTTGGCGTATCCGCCGCGCGAAGAGCGCGCCCAGGCGCGCGATGCCCTCGCGGATGCGTGCCTCGGGCACCGTCACGAAGCTCAGGCGCAGGGTGTTGCGGGCGCCGGCCTCGGCATAGAACGGCGCCCCCGGCACGAAGGCGACCTCTTCACGGAGCGCCTCCTCGAGCAGGGCCGAACTGTCGAGTCCCGCGGGCAGGGTCACCCAGATGAACATGCCGCCATCGGGCCGGCTCCAGCTGACCCCGGCAGGACAGTGCTCGGCAAGCGCTTCGAGCATGACCGAGCACTGGTGCTGATAGAGCGCACAGATGCCGGGCAGGTGAGTCTCGAGAAAGCCGCCTTTGACGATCTCATAGACCGCCATCTGCGTGAGCGTTGCGGTGTGCAGGTCGGTCGCCTGCTTGGCCTGGGCAAGCTTGGCGACGAGGGCATGGGGGGCGACGATGTAGCCGAGCCGCAGTCCGGGGGCGAGCACCTTCGAGAACGATCCGAGATGAATCACCGTGGCACCGCTGTCCTCGGACAGGGCGAGCAGACCGGGTACGGGGGAGCCGCGGTAGCGCAACTCGCCATAGGGATCATCCTCGATCACTGGAAAATGATGCCGCGCTGCGGCGTCAAGCAGGGCGCGGCGGCGCTCGAGCGGCAGCGTGCGGCCGCTCGGATTCTGGAAATTGGGCAATGCGTAGAGAAAGCGTGCACCCCCTGCGAGTTCGGCATCGAGCGCCTCGGGCAGTAGTCCCTGCTCGTCTGAGGGCACCGAACGGAAGGTCGGCTGGTAGAGGCTGAACGACTGCAGTGCACCGAGATAGCTCGGGGTCTCGACCAGGACCTTGCTCTTCGGGTCGATCAGGACCTTGCCGAGCAGATCGAGTCCCTGCTGCGAGCCCGACACGATCAGGACGTCTTGACCCGAGAGCTTGGCACCGGCCTTCGTGAGGCGGTGCGCCACCCATTCGCGCAGTGGCCCGTAGCCTTCGGTCGGACCATACTGCAAGGCGCTCTTGCCCCGCGTGGCGAGCACCTCGGCGAATGCCCTTTGGATGACCTCCACGGGAAAGCCCTCGGGCGAGGGCAGTCCGCCTGCAAAGGAGATCATCTCGGGACGTTCGGTCACCTTCAGGATCTCACGGATCGCCGAACTGGTCAGCGCACTGGCCCTCTCGGAGAGCTGCCAGGGCGCTTGCACGGGTGCGAACGGGGGTGGGGTCCGCATGGTGGGGTTCCTCATGGGTGGTTTCTCGATCGGGGTCTAGGCGCTCGTCGGGACAAGGAGCCGGCCGTCGATGCAGGTGACAGTGTCACCGCCCAGGCGGATCGGGCCGTCAGGTACGAATTCGAGGTAGGCATAGCCATCCCGGCCCACCGCGCGCCCCTGGCGCGCGCGGTAGGATGCGCTTTGCCCCTGGGCCCGCAACAGGGCGGCCACCGCCCCGTTGCCGCTACCGCAGACGGGATCCTCCGGCACACCCGCGGCGGGCGCGAAGGAGCGCACTTCCGTGGCACTGTCGTCTCTGGCGAACAGCGTCACACCCGTGATGGCGAGATCCTCGGAGAGCTTCTGGACGGCAGGGAAATCGACGCGCGCGGCGAGCAGCTCTGCGATGGCCACCGCCTCGGCGGTCAGCCAGCGCGGACCGAGGTCGAGGATCGCTGCCGGGCCCTTCAGGGCCACACCGACCGCATCAACGAGGCGCTGCCGCAGGTCATCAGCAAGCGCTGTGGCGTGGGCGGGCGGGAGGTCCAGATGAAGGCGCCCTTCTGAAGGGTCCCTGTAGAGGCGCACCAGGCCCACGCCACATTCCTGGGTGAGGACTTCCTCGCGTGGTGCGGCCCAGCCGGCCTCGAGAACTGCGTGGGCGGCGCCCAGGCTCGGATGGCCGGCGAAGGGAAGTTCCCCTTTCGGGGTGAAGATCCTGACGCGGTAATCGGCCAGAGGGTTGGACGCAGGCAGGATGAATGCCGTCTCGGAGAGGTTGGTCCACATCGCGATGCGTTGCATCTGTGATCCCGACAGGCTCTGGGCACCCATGACGACCGCCACCGGGTTGCCCTGATACGGCACTGCGGTGAACACATCGACCTGCTTGAAGGGCAGACTATCCATGGTGTGCTCGCCGCGGGCGCGAAGAGAGGGGGCGCAACGAAAGAGGGTG
>PLEY01000038.1:5154-5441 GCA_003136595.1 Burkholderiales bacterium | reverse complement strand
GGATCGAGCGGGGCATAACCGGCTTCCGGCTGGCGCGCCCGGAGCATCTCGAGGTAGGCGCGCGGATGAACGCGCTCGAGGTCGGCAGCCGCGGCCGGCTCGGAATCGATGCCCACGACCAGGTTCGCCAGGCCGCTTGCGATCATCTGGTCCGCGACGGCCGCGAGCCGCTCGGGAGCCTCGGGATGCCAGCTGCCCATCTCGTGCAGGGCGCACTCGCCGGGCGCAAGAAACAGCGTAGCCCCCGCATGCCCGGCGGCGCGCGGGGGATCCGCACTGCGCCCCTC
>PLEY01000038.1:0-5130 GCA_003136595.1 Burkholderiales bacterium | reverse complement strand
GACCTGCCCGGTGTCGGCAAGACGACCCTCGCCCACGCGCTTGCGATCTCGCTTGGCCTGCGGTTTTCCCGGGTCCAGTTCACAAGCGACCTTCTGCCCGGTGACGTCACCGGCGTGTCGGTCTTCGAGCGCGGCCGCGAGCACGGCGAGACCGGCCGCTTCGTCTTCCATCCCGGACCGATCTTCTCGAATGTGCTGCTTGCCGACGAGGTCAACCGCGCCACGCCCAAGACGCAAAGCGCACTGCTCGAGGCGATGGANNTTTGTCATCGCCACGCAGAATCCCTTCCACCAGGTCGGCACCTTCCCCCTGCCCGAGTCCCAGCTCGACCGCTTTCTCATGTGCATTGAACTCGGCTATCCCGACCAGCGCGCCGAACGCGCGCTGCTCGAGGGCGAGGACCGGCGCCTTCTGCTCAAGAGCCTGCCGCAGGTGCTCGATCCGGTGCGCCTCATCGCCCTGCAGCGCGAGGTGTTCAAGGTGTTTGCCTCCGGGCCGCTGCTCGACTACATCCAGGCGCTGGTGACGGCCTCGCGGACCTCACCGCTGTTCACCGAGGGTCTCTCGCCCCGCGGTGCGATGGCGCTGCTGCAGGCAGCGCGCGCCTGGGCCCTTCTCGCCCGGCGCAACCACGTCGTGCCCGAGGACGTCCAGGCGGTGTGGGTGCCCGTGGCGAACCATCGGCTGCGGGCGAGTCAGTCGAGCCAGCGTAGCGGCCAGCGGGAACTCGCCACCCAATTGCTCGCGACGGTAGCCATCCCCTAGCAGCCTGCGCAGGCGGCGCCGATGACCTTCCTTGACCGCGTCCAGAATCGCGCCGGACCCCGTCGGCTGCGTCTCTACCTGGCCAGCCATCCCCTGACGGGTCGCATCAAGAAGGCGATCTTCCAGCCGCGCGGCCCCGAGGCGGGCGAGGTCGTGCTCGTCCAGCGTCGGGTCTTCGTGCTGCCCACCGGCGCCGGACTGCTTTTTGCGACGATGCTAGTCGCGCTCCTGCTGGGCTCGATCAACTATCTGCTAAGCCTTGGCTTCGCGCTGACCTTCCTCCTTGCGAGCATCGCCTGGATCGGCATGTTCTTCACCTTTCGCAATCTCGCCCACCTGGTGCTAAAGCCCGGCCGGGTCGAGCCGGTGTTCGCGGGGGAGATCGCCGAATTCGGGGTGCTGCTGCGCAACCGCAGCCGCTATGACCGCTTCGCGCTGGCGCTTGCAGCCGACGGCGAGCTGGCACCGGTCTGGGCTGATCCTCCCGCCGGACGCGAGAGCGCACTGTCCATTCCCGTGCGCCTGACTACGCGCGGCTGGCACCGCATGCCGCGCATCACCCTGACGACCACCTTTCCGCTCGGGCTCTGGAGGGCCTGGAGCTACTGGCAGCCGGACCTGCGCGTGCTCGCGTTCCCGACGCCCGGACCGGCCGGCGAGCCCCTGCCGCGCTCGCACGCAGATGATCCGGGTGGCCCCGAGCACATCGGCAAAGGCTCGGAGGATTTCGCGGGTGTACGCGCCTACTCGCCGGGCGACAGTCCGCGCCACCTCGCGTGGAAAGCCATGGCGCGTCAGCCCGACGGCGACCTCCTCATCAAGCTCCTCGATGGTTCGAGCCACAGTCAGATCTGGCTGGACCTGGCAAGTGCGCCGCCCCATCTCGGGCTCGAAGGCGCGCTTTCGTGCCTCGCGCGCTGGATCCTGGAGTGTGAGCAGGGTGAACTGCGCTACGGACTGAGGCTTGGGCAGCAGATCATCGAACCCGCGCACGGACACGCCCATGCCCTCGAGTGCCTGAGTGCCCTGGCCGTGTACGGGACGCCCCGTTAGCCATGGCTGATTCGGATCGCCTACTCAGAACGCGCGAGCTCGTGCTGCCGGACCGTCCTGGCCTGCGCGCCCGCTGGGTGGCCGAACTGAACGCACGCGAGCGCGACGTGCGCGACACGCTCTGGCTGCTCGCCGCGATCGTCTGGATCCTCGCCCCGCTGACTGCGACCCTGCCGATCTGGAGTTCCGCCTGCATGGTCGTCCTTCTCGCATGGCGCACGCTCCTCACCTGGAAGGGCCGGCGGCTGCCGCCGCGCTGGCTGGTGCTCACGCTCATGCTCGCCACCGGCATCGCCGTCTTCCTCGAGTTCCACAGCATTTTCGGCAAGGACGCGGGGGTCACCTACGTGGTGCTGCTGCTGGGCTTGAAGCTGCTCGAACTGAAGGCACGACGCGATACGTTCGTCGTGATCTTCCTGTGCCTGTTCGTGATGCTAACGAGCCTGTTCGACTCTCAGACCATCGGCACGGCGCTCTGGCTGCTCGCGGGTGTCCTCTGGCTGGTGACGGCCCTGGTGCGCATGAACCTGCCCCAGCGGGAACCGAGCCTCTCGGCGAAAGTGTCCCTGGCGGGCCGCATGATGCTGCTCGCCGGTCCCCTGACGGTGGCCATCTTCCTGTTTTTTCCGCGGGTCGAAGGACCCTTGTGGGGGATGCCGGCCGATGCCTATTCGGGCCGGGCGGGACTGTCTGAGGTCATGGCGCCTGGCAGCTTCGAGAAGCTGGTCCAGTCCGACACGCTCGCCTTCGAGGTCGAATTCGAGGGGGCGCCGCCGGCCCCGAACCAACGCTACTGGCGCGGCCCGGTGCTTGGAACCTATGACGGAACCACCTGGCGCCCGCTCGTGCCGGTCGGGCAGCCGGTGTTCGAGCCCCTCCAACTCGAGGGCGACGAGCCCAGCGCCGTGCGCTACACGGTGACGCTTGAGCCGACCAACCGCAGCGCCCTCTACCTGCTCGACGCGCCCGCCGACATCCCCCGCCTGCGCGGCCTGAGCGCCAACCTCAAACCCGATCTCGAAGTGACCCTGGCCAGTCCGGTGCGCGAGCGCGTGCGCTTCGATGCCCGCTCCTACACGCGCTATCGGTATGGCCTGAACGCAGGCGTGCTCGAGCGCGAGGAATGGCTGGAACTGCCGGCCGGACTGAACCCGCGCACGCACGCGTTCGCCGCGCGCCTGCGCCGTGAGGAGACGGACGATCACAAACTCATCCAGCGCGTTCTGAACTATATCCGGACCGAGAATTTCGTCTATTCCACGACCGCACCACTGCTTGGACGCAATGCCGTCGACGAGTTCCTGTTCCAGACGCGGCGCGGCTTTTGCGAGCACTACGCGAGCGCGTTCGTGGTGCTGATGCGCGCCGTCGATATCCCGGCGCGGGTCGTCACGGGCTACCAGGGCGGCGACCTGAATCCGATCAACGGCTACATGACGATCCGGCAGAAGGATGCCCATGCCTGGGCCGAGGTCTGGCTTGCCGACACCGGCTGGACGCGTGTCGATCCGACCGCGGCCGTGGCGCCGGAGCGCATATTGCTCGGCTCGGAGGAAAGTCTCGGCAGGCAGGCCGGCTTCGGAGCCGCGTTTCGCGGCATGGGGGGCAGCTGGATGCGCTGGGCCCGCTACAACTTCGAAGCCATCAACAACTACTGGAATCAGTGGGTCCTGGCCTATTCGGACGATGCGCAAAAGAGCATGTTCGCACGCCTTGGCATGCCGGACATCGACTGGGGCACACTGACCATCGCGCTCATCGCCTCCTGTGGCCTGATTCTCGCCGCCGTCGGCGGCCAGATCACCTTGCAGCGGCGCCGGACTGAGCCTGCGCTGCTGCTGTACGCGAGGCTGTGCGCGCGCCTCGAGCGGCTCGGCGGCAAGCTTCCTGCACGCCGCCCCGACGAAGGGCCGCGCGACTACGTCAGCCGCATCGCGCCGCACCTCGAACCTGCCGACCGCGCGCGCGCGGAACAGGCTCTCGCACTCTACGAGCAACTGCGCTATGCCCAGGCCCAACCTTCAGCCGAGGGCCTCGCGGCGCTGCGGGCATGCATCAAGAGCCTCGGCAGCCAGGCGTGAGGGCACCCCTCGCCCGCCTTGGCAGAGGCACGATGCTCGGGATACTGATCGGCACCTGCCCGGTCTGCGTGGCGGCGCGCAGCCCGGCTGCGGGGCCCGCGCCGGTCACTGCGGCCCAGGGCGAGGCCTTTCTCGTCGGCTACGACCAGCGCCCTGACGTCCAGGCGTTCATCGACTCCATGGTCGCCCAATACGGCTTCGTGCCCGAGGAGCTGCGCGCCGTCTTCGCGCACGCACGTTACAACGAGACCGTGGCAGCCCTCATGGGTCCGGGGCCCGCGGCGCGGCCCGTCCCATGGAGCGAATACCGCGCGCGCTTTGTCGAGCCCGCGCGCATCGACGCGGGCGTGCGCTTCTGGCAGACGCACTCCGAAGATCTCGAGCGGGCCGAGCGGACCTACGGCGTGCCGGCCCAGATCATCGTCGCGATTCTGGACATCGAGACCCTGTTTGGCCGCAACACCGGTAATTTCCGGGTGCTGGATGCCCTGACGACGCTCGCTTTCGACTATCCCAACAAGGATCGGGACCGCAGCCCCTTCTTTCGGGAACAGCTCGAGGATTTCCTGGTCATGGCGCGCGACGATTCGGTCGACGTGCTGGCTCTGCGCGGCTCCTACGCCGGGGCCATCGGCATGCCGCAGTTCATGCCCGGCAGCATCCGGCGATTCGCCGTCGACTTCGATGGCGATGGCACCATCGATCTGAAGAACAGCGCGGGCGACGCGATTGGCAGCGTCGCCAATTTCCTCGCGAGCCAAGGCTGGCGGCGCGGCGGCGCGCTGGTCTATCCGGCGACTCTCGCCGCGGGTGGTCACGACAACAGCCTGCTCGGGGCGCTCCAGGATGCCGGTAGCGAACCCCATCTGCCGCCCGAGGAGTTGCGCGCGGCGGGGCTCGTCCTGCCTGAGGGCGTCCCGAGCGGCGAACCCTTATCGCTCGTCACGCTGCCCGATGGCGATAACCCCACGATCTATCTCGCCGGCACGCAGAATTTCTACGTGATCACGCGCTATAACCGCAGCTTCGCATACGCCATGGCGGTGATCGAACTGGGGCGCGCGATCCGCGGAAGGCGTGAGGCTGTAACCAGCCGAGTGCTGCCCGCGACGCCGGACTCGGCACCCGCACCCCCACCCGCGCCGGCCCCGCTGCCCCAGCCGGAGCCGGTGCCGGCGGGCGAACCGAGCGGGCCCGAGGGTCCGGCCATGCAGCCGACGCAGACTACGC
>PLEY01000070.1 GCA_003136595.1 Burkholderiales bacterium | reverse complement strand
ACAGTCGCCTCGCGCCCATCATCAAGGCCGCCAAGCTGATCGAGCGCCACTTGCCCAACGCCTTGACCTATTTCAAGCCTCTCTTGAATCCCGAGTGGGTAGTATAAGCGGATGTTTTGATCGAAATGGGGTGTCTGGATGACTGCACAGGTATTCGAAGCGGCCTTGGGGATCGCATCACCGTGGTCCGTCGCTGGGGTGGAGTTCGACGAGGCGAGCAAGGTCCTGTCGATACGAGTCGACTTCAAGCGCGGCAGCCGCTTCGCGGTTTCGGGTCATGACGGGGTGCACTCGGTCCATGACACGGTGACCAAGACCTATCGGCACCTGAACTTCTTTCAGCATGAGTGCCATCTACAAGTACGGACCCCTCGGGTGAAGCTCCCCAACGGCTCTGTGCGCCTGGTTGAGCCGGACTTCGCCGGTCGGCTGTCGGGGTTTACGCTGCTGTTCGAGGCGCTGATTCTGATGCTGGCGCAACAAATGCCGTTCGCGGCGGTCGCGCGCATCGTGGGCGAGTCGGCGCACCGGGTGATGGCGGTGTGCGAGTTCTATGTGAAGATCGCCGTGGGCATGGCCGATCTGAGCGAGCTCAAGGCCCTGGCCATCGACGAGACCTCGCGCGCTCGCGGGCACGACTACATCACGCTGGCGGCCGACGCGCAGGCGCGCCGCGTGATCTTCGTGACCGAAGGACGCGACACGAGCACCATTGAGGCGCTCGCGGCCGATCTGGAGGCCCACGGGTGCCCGTCCGGGCAGATCGAGTCGGTGAGCATCGACATGTCGCCAGCGTTCATCAAGGGATGCGCGCAGCACCTGCCCAACGCACGCATCACGTTCGACAAATTCCACGTCATCTGGCATGCCAATGCGGCGGTGGACAAGATGCGCCGCATCGAGCAGCGAACCGACCCTTCTCTCAAAGGCATGCGCTGGTCGCTTCTGAAGGATCGAGCGCGCCTGAAGCCCGATGCCGCGGCCGATCTTGATGCGCTGATTGCCAAGCTCACCACGGTGCGCACTGCTCGGGCCTGGCTCTACAAAGAGCGATTGCGCGAAATCCTGGAGCGCAAGCAGATCAACGTCGTGCGAGGCATGCTCGAACACTGGTGCACCTGCGTGATGCGCAGCAAAGTCGAGCCGATGAAGGAGGTGGCCGCGCTCGTGCGTCGCCATCTGGAGGGCATTCTTGCCTGGGCGCAGACTCGACAGACCAACGGATTCCTGGAGGCCATCAACGGCCTGTTTCAGGCCGCCAAGCGTCGAGCTCGCGGGTTCAAGCGCCTGTCGACCATCAAGACCGTCATCTTCTTGATCGTCGGTAAACTCGACTTCCACGCGATCAACCCTCATGCCCGGCAATCCACTTGAAATTCAACAGAGCCTATTTCAAGCACCGCATCACGAACGCAGTCGCCGAGGGTTTGAATTCCAAGATCGCCACCGTCCAGAAGCGGGCCTTCGGCTACCGAAATCCTGATCACTTCAAGATTGCCGTCTATTTCCATTGCGGTGGCCTTGATCTCTATCCTTCCGGCTTTACCCACAGAAAAGTCGGATGATGGATATTCTCGGGGATCAGAGTCCGACTAGAATCTGCACTCCGGTTGCGGACACCCCTGACAGATAGACTGTCCAGAGGTCCTCGCCGGCGGGGAGTCACGATGGCCAGGAACGCCAAGTCTGATCGGTCGCTAGGTTGGGTACTTCTGTTCCTCGGACTGGCCGCGATCCTGTGCGTCCTTCAGATCTGGAATGCGCTCTCAATCACCCATGTTGTTCAGAGCGCAGCGACCGCGGCCGTCCAGACGAGCCAGGAGCAGCTCGATCACGAGAAGGTGCGCCAGGAACTCATCGGCAAGCGGATCGAAAACGAGAGCAGGGGGCCCTGCCGATCAGCCTGACGGCTGGCCTTAGCGCCGCCATCGCGGCGCTGGCGACGATCTTGGGCGCGATCATCGCGATGCGCGGTTATATCGATACCCGGGAGAAGGAACGGCAGGACCGCCTGGCAACGGCCTTGAACGACACCCTTACGCTCCTCGTGTCCGAACAGTGGCGCCAACGGGTGGTCGGAGCCGCGGGACTGCTGTCCTTTTTCACTGCGGATCGCGCGGACTTCCACCGCCAGGCGCTCTCCGCGCTCGTCGCGGCGGCCCGCATCAAGGAAGAGCAGTTGGTGGTCCAACAGGGCATCAGGCTTGCCGTCGAGCAGGCCGTGCGCTCGGTGGTGCGCGAGGTGCTCGTGGACGTGAGCTGGCGTGGCGTGGTCTTGCCGGGCGTCAATCTGAGCCGGGCGGATCTGCGCAATTTCGACCTGCGCGACTCGGATCTGCAAAACGCAGAGCTAAGTGGGACTCAGCTGATGGGGGCCGACTTGAGTGCTGCGCAGCTGCAGGGGGCGCACCTCGACGCGGCGCGACTCTCCAGCGCCAATCTGAGTTATGCGGATCTCGCCGGCGCGAATCTCGCCGGCGCCGATCTGGGCCGTGCGACGCTCACCGGAATCAAGGTGCTGAATCTCGAGCTCGAAGGCTGCGAACTGCGGGACATCGGCGCCGGGTGGCGTGGAGTGCCTTGGGATGCAACCCTGAACTGGCGCCAGGCGCAGTTTGATCCGCCGATCCGAGCAGAACTCGATCGCATCTACGGTCCGGCAGTACCGGCAATTCGGATCCTCATGCTCATGTGGGAGATTCCTCCGCTGGTCGCAGGGGGCACGTGGACGGCGTGCTATCACCTGATCCGGAATCTGCGTCGACGGGGTGCGGATGTGACGATCGTGGTCCCGTGGAAGCGTAGCGCGCTCGTCTCCGATCCGCCGCCGTTTGGTATCGAAGTCCCGCTGGTCACGCTTGACATCGAGGTGCCTGAGGAGGCGGTGGCCGATGGCACCTGGTCGCCCTATTCGAGCCCGAGCGTTCCCGCAGCCTATGCCGGACCAGGGGGCTATTCGGGTTGGTCTCCTTACGGTGGGGGCGGTCGACTCTGGTCGGAAGTGTCGGGCTCGCGCAACCCGCTGCCAGGGCCCTACGGGGCGAGCGCGGCCATGCGTGCGGTAGGCCCTTACAGCGCTCCCTATGGCGGTCCCTATGGCGCTCCCTATGCCGGTCCCTATTTGAGCAGCACGGTCGGCATCTATGGATGGGGCTCGAGCGGCTACCGGGGTGGCCCGCTCCTGGGATCGGTGCTGTTCCGGCTGATCGGTGAATTTAGAGGGAAGCTGCGCAATTATGTCGAAGACAATCGCTTTGACATCCTCCACGCGCACGACTGGGTGACCTTCGATGCGGCCCGGGCGGCCGCGGAGCACATCGGGGTGCCCTGGGTGGCTCATTTCCACTCGACCGAGGCTGAGCGGCAGCCCGATGCTCCCGATCCTTTGACCCAGCGTATCGAGCAAGGTGCAGTCGACAGCGCCCAGCGCGTCGTGGCGGTCAGCGAGGTTACGCGTCGCGTGATCCGGCAAAGCTACGATACCGGCGCTCGGCGCAGTATCGATGTCGTCCCGAACAGCCTCTCCGAGGGCACGGCGCCGACCAACGAGATGGGGCGGTTCGAATCGCATCGGGTCGTTTTTCTCGGACGGCTTGCCAGGCAAAAGGGCGTTGACCTCTTCTGCGAGATTGCGAGCCGGGTGCGTCAGAGCGGCTTTCGCGCGGACTTCGTCGCGTTTGGAGACGGTCCCGAACGCTACCTGCTCCTGCGCGAGGGCATCTCCTCGCCCGGGCCGCTCGGTTGGGATCAGCGCGGGACGGCGTTCCGCGGGGCCAGCGCACTCGTCGTACCTTCTCGGTTCGAGCCCTTTGGCATGGTGATCCTCGAAGCGATGCAGCACCGCGTCCCCGTGATCTATCCGAAGGACTCCGGGGCAGGCGAGGTCCTTGAGTCCGGCATCAAGATAGCCTCCGAGAACACCGCCGCGGCGGCCGAGGCCTTCATGCACCTGCTCGGTGATCTCAGCGCCTGGGAAGGGGCGGTGGTCGAGTCCGCGCGCGAGATCGAGCAGTATCCGAGACGCGACTACGCGGATCGACTCATTGCCGTCTGGACCGAGGCGAGGAGCAGCTATGCCTCGGCTCACGCCCCCGGCCCGGATTGACCCGACTCACCACACCCCGACGAATCGCAATGGGCTATGTTCGTCGCCGCACAGAACAAAATCCCTTGGCCGTTACAGTAAGTCATTGACGGTTCCTAAGGTAACTCTCCAGAGCTCGCGATGTTCCGCGTGATAGTCAGGATGGACTCGTATCAAGCCCAGCAGGTTTGTCCTCACGCCCGCTGATTGAAGCCCCATTGCATCCGGGGCCGACAGAACAATCAACCAGGCATCCCAGTGCAGACCGACACCATCGAAGCACCCACGCGAACTCGGGTATCCGCAGCAGCGCGGCTTGATCGACTTCCCATCGGACGCTTTCACAAGGAACTGACGTGCCTATTGGCCTATGTGTTCTTCTTCGAGCTCGGAGACCTGAACAATTTTGGCCTGGCGGCGCCCGAACTGCGCATCCAGTGGAAGCTGTCCATCGCCGCGGTGGGGCTGGTCACCTCGGCGGCCTTCCTTGGTGATCCCGGATGGGGCACCGGGCGCGAGTCAACGCACGGGACCAACGACCAAACCTTAGGCAGATCCGCTTTGCAAAAGCATGCTAATAAGCCCTCTCTCCATTCGCGACCCATCTGGTCGAGTGTGATGAGATGATCGAGACCTCATGCAACGTCGAGGTGACCACGGCGATGCGCCCGGGATCGATGGGCGCATGGATGGTGGCGATCCGGCCGCGTACCTTACTCGTCGCCGTGAGCCCCGTCCTCGTCGGGGCGACACTCGGTTTTGAGCGGACGGGCGCGATCAATCTCGTCGTGGTGGCGATCGTGTTCGGTGCGGCCGTGCTCATGCAGATCGTCACGAACATGCAGAACGACGTGGGCTACTCCGTGCGCGGAAGCGAGAGCCGAGGAACTCGGACGGGCTTGCCTCGGGCCACTGCCAATGGCTGGTTGACCGTGCGCCAGGTTCGTCTAGGCATCGTCTTCGCCGCGGCCGTCGCCTTCGGGTTGGGCATGACCTTGTTTGCTTATCGCGGCTGGCCTGTCCTTGCGATCGGTGGGGCGTCTCTGTTAGCGGCACTCGCGTACATGGGTGGACCCAAGCCCATCGCGTTCACACCTTTTGGTGAATTGACCGTGTTCTTGTTTTTCGGGCTGGTTGCGGTCACGGGGACGGACTGGGTACTGACCGGAGCCGTCGGATTGGTCAGTCTGCTCTCGGCGACGGCGATCGGAGGGCTTGCCGCCGCCGCCTTGGCCGTCAACAATCACCGGGACATGAGCCACGACCGGATGGCGGGCCGTCACACCTTCGCGATCAGCGTGGGGGAAGCGGGTTCGCGTCGCCTCTACGCGGCTCTGTTACTCGGCCCGTTCCTGCTGGTTCCGGCGATCGCGATCTCGGCTCACGCGCCCTCGCTGGCGTTACCTCTGCTGCTCATCCCCTCGGCGATGCACCTACTCCATGACTTCAGTGCATGCCCGCCGGGAGTCGCGTTTAACCCGATCCTCTTTCGGACGTTCTGGCTCGAACTGCGCTTTGCCGTGCTGCTGTCCGCCGGTGCTGTACTGGCAAGGCTAGTCGAGTGAATCGGACGCAGCGTCAAGGAACCTGACCTTTGGCTGCGTGGCCGCCGCGCGCGGCAAGGATAGACACTAGCCCAGGTCCGAACCGATCGCGGCATGCTTGCCGATCCAATTTGCCCGATGCGGTGACCGGGAGGGCCTTGGCGAGAGCAAAGGCCCTGGGCAACTTGAATCGCGCAAGCTCCTCGCCCAGCTGTGCAAAGAGGAGCTCAAGATCGATTTCGGGCCCGGACGTCGCGGCAGTCACCACGGCCACTATCGAGCTCCCAAATTCAGCGCACGGCACGCCAAACACACAAGCCTCGCGAATCGCAGGAATTTTGCGCAGGACGCGCTCCACCTCTTCGGGGCTGACCTTCTCGCCTCCCGTGACGATCATGGTGTCGGTTCGGCCCAGTACATAGAGCTCTCCTTCCGGTCCGATCAGTCCCCGGTCCGAAGTGATGAACCAACCCTCGGCATCGAGCGGCGTAGCCGTCCTACCAAAGTAGCCCGAGAAGAGCGCCGGCGTCTTCAGCGCGATGGTCTCGCCTACCAACTTGAGCTCGACCCCAGGCAATAGGTGTCCTGAACTGACGCAACCGTTCCTTGCGGGGAGGGGCAGATCCCGCTCGCTGTAGCGTCGAGCGACGATCTGCGAGCCCGTCTCGGTCAGTCCATAGCTGGTCAGAATGGGAAACCCCGCACGCCGCGCTCGCACGGCCATCTCCTCGGAGCAACCGGCGCCACCGACCAGCACCGCCCGCAGCGATCGTGGCGGGCGCACCCCCTCGCGGAGGAGCCGCTCTAGAACGCTCGGGACGAGCGATACGAGGGTTACACGATGCTCGTGCATCTGGCGTCCCAGATCCGCGGCGCGGGCGAGCAGACCCGCTTCACCGGGATCAAAGAGTACGACCATGCGGCGCGCGGCCAGCATTCGGACGAGAATCGACAGGCCAGCCACGTGAGCAAGGGGCAAACAGAGTAGCCAACGTTCATCGTCCAGAAGTCCGAGGTTGCTCTGTGAGGCCGCAGCCGATGCCAATACCGCACGGCGGCTGAGTTCTACGAGCTTGGGTGTGCCGGACGATCCAGAGGTCTGCATCAGACAATACGCCTGGTCAGGATGTGAGACTGGCCGGGCGCTGGGCTCGGCTCGCGAGTCAGTTGCTTCCTCACCGAGCGTCGGAGCGGATCGAGCACCGGCCAGCGCTGTCACAGCTGCCTGCTCACCCGCCGTCGCGCGGGTGTGGAGCGCAAGGAAAGTCGTTCCCATGGCTGAGGCAGCATAGAGCCAGAGCATGCTCTCCAGATCGATGCTCGGCTGGAGCAGCAAGGGCGCCGGGAATCGATACAGCGTGTTCGCGCGATCCGAGCTTAGCGCGGCAAGATCGGCGAACGTATACTGCGCCGTTGCGGTGATGAGGCCGACACGCTTGGGAGACTCACGAGCCGCGGCAAAGATCGACAGAAGGCTCAATCGAGGGACTCTGAGACGGCTCCGAGGCCGGGTGAGGCCCAGGCGCGTAGTGCCGCTCCACGGATCGGAAGTGGAACTTTGGGCCAGGCGGCGAGACCGGCGTGAGGCGCGAGCCCATGCGCGGTGTCTCCGGCAAGCGCGAGTGCCAGGGCGCCTGCGGCAGAGAGTGCGAGTGGTCCGTCGAAGCTATGCGAGACCACGATGCCCACTCCCAGATCGTGGGCGCGCTCGGCCAGGTCCAGACAATGGCTAAGCCCCCCGAGGACCATGGGTTTGAGGATGGCAAAGCGGGCCGATGTTCGTCTGGCGAGATCTTCTAGCCCATCGCAGTCCAGACCCCGAAGCGACTCGTCGAGCGCGATGGGGATGCTCGTCTGGACGCTGCAACCGAGATGCCCGCACGGCTCTTCGATCAGCTCGATGTCAAGTCCCTCGAGCGCGCGGCAAGCAAGCCGAGTCTCTGTTTCCGACCAGGCGCCGTTGGCGTCCAGACGGATGCGTGGCTCTGGACCGAGAACTTGCCGGAACTCTGAGACGCCCGCCAACTCTCGCTCAAAGTGCCCGGCACGCCCGAGCTTCAGTTTGAAATGCCGGTAACCGGCCTCCTGTGCCTTGCGGCTTGCAGCCAGCGAGCTCGCATCGGGAAGGCCGGCCAGCCACGCGAGCGCATGCTCTGAGTGGAGGGCCGCGCCTAGTAGTTCGGGGGCGGACACGCCACATTGGTGCCCCCGCAGATCCAGTACGGCAGTCTCCAGTGCCATGCGTGCCGAAGGCAGCGACCTGGGCAGTAGATTTTTCGTCGCGCGCAATGCATCGCGAATATCTCGATCGCCTAGCGCCCTTTCCAGAGCGGAGAGATCCAATTCCCGCAGAGCGCGCTCCACGTTTTCAAGTGAATCAGGAGAAAACCCGGGAAGGGGAGAGGCCTCGCCCAAGCCGCGGCTCGACTGGGTGCTGAGCTCTAACAGGAGGCCCGAGCGGCTCGACCAGTTCAGCCGGCCGCTTTGCGCGCCATGACTCTCGCCCGAGATCCGCCGGACCGAGAGCTTGATCACGAAACGGGCCTTGTGCCGAACCTGGCGCGAGCGGCACCGCAGTCGTTGCTGTCGTAGACGGGTGCGCGCCGGTGCTCTCGAGCGAGATGCGCTCGCGTCGGATTCATGGATAGCGTGTGAAGCGCTTGAAATCCGGGGCGCGCTTTTCCAGGTAGGCGTTTCTGCCTTCCTGGCCCTCCTCGCTCATGTAGAAGAGCAAGGTCGCATTCCCGGCCATTTCCTGTAGTCCTGCCTGCCCGTCGCAGTCGGCGTTCAGTGCCGATTTGAGGCAGCGCAGCGCCATGGGGCTGTGCTGCAAGATCTCCCGGCACCAGGCGAGCGTCTCCGCCTCCAGGCGCTCATAGGGTACGACCAGGTTGATGAGACCCATCGCGAGCGCCTGCTGTGCATCGTACTGTCGACACAGGAACCAGATCTCGCGCGCGCGCTTCTGGCCGACGACGCGGGCGAGGTAGGAGGCACCATAGCCGCCATCGAAGCTTCCCACCTTGGGTCCCGTTTGGCCAAAACGGGCATTCTCGGCAGCGATCGTCAGATCACAGATCAGGTGAAGGACCTGACCGCCACCGATCGCGTAGCCGGCGACCATCGCCACGACGGGCTTGGGCAGGGTGCGGATCTGCCGCTGCAGATCGAGCACATTCAGGCGGGCAAGGCCATCGCCGCCGACATAACCTGCCGCGCCACGGACGCGCTGGTCGCCACCAGAGCAGAACGCCTCGCGACCTGCGCCGGTCAGGACGACCACGCCGATGTCGGGGTCATCGCGGGCATCGGTGAAGGCTGCGCTCATCTCCTTGATGGTCAGCGGTCGAAACGCATTTCTGACCTCCGGCCGGTTGATGGTGATCTTTGCGATACCTTCGGCAGTCTTCTGGTAGATGATGTCCTCGAATTCGCCGACGAGTTCCCAGGTCACATTCGTCACATGATCCCCTTCAAAAGGTAGGCTGAGCACAGTGCCGGCCGCTCTAAGATGAGGTCGTGGCCGGCATTCTGGGCAACGGAAATGCGCGCATGCGGCATGAGGGTAGAAAGCTCTCTTGCCAGCGCCAGGAACTTCTCGTCCTGGCCGCCGACGAGCAGGTCCACAGCGCACGTCGAGCGCGAGAGCTCAGACCTGAGATCGGGCATCCGCCCCAACCCGACGCTGGCCAGTGAATCCGCAAGTCCGTCTGCACAGTGCCCCATCCGCTCTGCGCGCTTCTGACTGCGCAAGTGCACGGGCAGATCCTTTTGGGAGTCCCACAGCGATTGACCTTCCCAGGCCGCGACGAATCCAGGCAGCCCCTTTTCGCGCAAGAGGCGGATGAATCGATCGTCATGCACCTGGCGGGCTAGACGCTCGGCCTGGGTCCGAAGCCCCGGATGGGCGGAGATCAAGACGGCCCGCGTGTAGCGCCTCGGGTAGCGCGCGAGCAACCCAAGGGCGAGTCGACCCCCGAGCGAATAGCCAAATAGCTCAGTCGCCTCTGGAGAGAGTTCGGCAAGCCGGTCCACTTCGGCCCAATAGTCTGGACTTGCAGGTTCAGCCAGATGTCCACCCAGTGTCGGCCTGCTTGCCGGCCCCGGTACATCAAGGCGCGCAAAGCTCGCGGGCGATCCGGTGAATCCGTGGAGCATGAGCCAGCTCATGAGACCGACTCCGGGTAGACCAAGCTCAGGTTCGCGCGCGTGCGTTCGCCTACCGTCCGCGCGCTTTCCCATCCGATCTTGACGTGCACGAGCGTCGCGGTGTTTACGCCTAGCGCCTCAGTCGTGGCCGTGAGAAGCTCTGACTGTGTGGCCACCTCTGTGTAGCCTAGACCGAACGCGCGCGCCGCATGAGCGAGGACACATTCGCGCGGCGTCAGCCAAAAGCGGGCGAGTTCGGGCTGGCCCTCATAGAGCTTCTGAACGGGGAGCTGATCGAATATTCGGCCGCCCCCATTGTCAAGAACCGCGATGACGAGTGGCGTACGGACCAAGCTCGCAACCGCGAGTCCGCCTAGATCGTGTTGAAGGCTGACGTCGCCAACGAGGAGCAGCGTGGGCGAGGCGCCGGCCATTGCGGTACCGGCAGCTCCGGAGACGAGGCCATCGATTCCGTTTGCGCCACGCTGCGTGTAAATCGCGACGTCCCGGCACTGGGGCACGTAGGCGTCCACGTCACGGATCGGTAAACTGTTTCCCAGAACGAGTTGGGCGCCATCCGGGAGTGCGCCCAAAAGACAGGCGACGGCGCCCCCTTCGGCTAGGACCGGCTCGGTCAAGACTTCTGCCGTGACCAGCCCTTGGCTCACGCGTCCGCCTTTGACGAGTGCGTTGGCGAAGTCGCGCTGCGCGTTGGACGCTTCATGTCTCATCGAGCTGATCGCATCTTCGATCGACCCGAGGATGAGAAGGAGATCCCCGCTGGCGATCATCTCTGCGCCTCCCAGCGGATCCTGGAATCCATGCTCGCATAGCACAAATCGCAGCGCGCCAGAGCCTAACATCCAGGCCTCGAATCCGGCACACGTCGGTGGCGCACCGAGGCACAACACGACATCGGGACGGTGGCTCTGGCGAAAGCTCTCCAAGCCGAGCAACCAGGTAAATCCCGGGCAGGCCATGTCGTGGGAGCTCGTGGAAAAGCGCAACTGGCTCGATGCTTCGGCAAGGATCGGAAAGCTCAGTGTGCTCGCGATCCGCCCGATGACACCGGTCAACACCTTGCTGCCGGCAGAAAGGGGACCGATGACGATTGCGCCAGCATATGCCGCAACGAGCGCGCGCGCGATCTCCTTGATCGCCTCTTGGGAAATCCGCGGCTTGGTCCTTGGATAGGCGGTCAGCGGAGCGGCGAGGAGCCCGTCGACTCGCGCGGCGAGCACCCGCTCCTCGGCGGACTGTGCCGCTCTGGGTTCAAGCGGCTTGCGCGCCCGGGCGTTCAGATGCACCGGACCCGGCGCGGGCGCCAAGGACAGGGCCACCGCCTGAGCGATGATGCGACGCAAACCCACGAGAGCACTTTGCGCCGGATCGGGCAGACCCAATTCGAAGAAGCAGCGCACGTGGTCGCCATAGAGCTTGCACTGATCAATGGTTTGCGCCGCACCGGCATGCTGGGACTCGAAGGGACGATCCGCCGTGATGACGATGACGGGCAAAAAACTGAGGGCGGCTTCGACGAGGGCCGGCAGATAGTGTGCGGCAGCGCTACCGGAGGTGCACAGGAGTGCCGCAGGGCGAGCCGTGACGCGCGCATGACCGATCGCGGCAAACCCGGCCACGCGTTCATCGATGACGGCGTGACAGCTCAGCCCTTGGGTACGCAGCGCAGCCCAGGTAAACGGAGTCGAGCGTGAGCCCGGGCTGATGAAGATGTCGGTCACGCCCGCAGCGCAGAGCGTTCCCAAGAAAAGACGCGCCCATTGGCCAAGCAGAAACCCCTCGTCACGCACCAGGGGGCTCGCATCCATGTCAGCTCGCGCCCAGTCCTGCGAGCAGAGCTCCGAGCTTCCAGCGGGTCTCGGTCAGTTCGCTCTGGATCCGCGAACCCCGAACGATCCCCGCGCCAGCAAAAAGGTGAGCTTGGGTCGCGTTGACCAGTCCCGAGCGCAGTGCGACGACAAATTCGCCATTGCCGGCGCGATCGAACACGCCGAAGGGACCGGAGTAGAACCCCCGGTCAGCGTTTTCGTGGGTGCGAAGCCAAGCCAGCGCCGAGCGGCGCGGTGTTCCGCCCACCGCAGGCGTGGGATGCAGCCGCGCGACCAAGTCGAGCACATGCATCGGCTCCTTCAGCAGCCCCTGGAAACGGGTCCGCAGATGCGTGACGTGACGCAACTGGAGCAGGTGCGGACCCTCGGTACTGAAAGAGGCTGACAGCGGAGCGAGCATCGCATGAATCTCGCGCGCGACGATCTCGTGCTCCAACCCATTCTTATGGCTACGCAGCAGAGCCTGAGCCTGCTCGGGGTCGTCGCCGGGTACCGACCCGGCCAAGGCCTCGGTCCACACGAGCAACCCCCTGCGCCGGACCATTTTTTCGGGTGAGGCGCCAAGGAAGGTCCGGGAACCCACCGTGAGCGCGAATCGGGTGCAATGGGGGCCCTCATCCCGCAGGCGCTCGAGGACCTGTGACGGACTAGGCAGGTCTTTCCCCCTGAGGACCACCTGTCGGGCGGCGACGGCCTTCTCCAGCCGCCCGGCTTCGATTTCAGCGAGTATGCCGGCGACGAGCGAGGTCCAGCCACTCTCATCCTCGGCAATGGGTTCTGCAATCGTGTCCGAGTCAGAAGGCTTGGGCAGGTTCGAATCGACCTGCCGCCCGAGCATCTCCAGTGCGGCATCGGCCTCCCGGGCAAGGCGCGTCCTGCCCACTTCGGTTGCGAGTTCGCCCTTGCTCGCCGACAGGGTGAGCCAAGCCTTACTCTTGCGGCGGGTATAGCCGATGCGCGGCAGAACGAAGCGGGCATCGCCGAAGCCCCGCCAAAGATCGCTTTCCGTTTCGCGAGACGCAAACGCGAGGCCACCGAAGAAGCTGGGTTCCGGACCGATTTCGCCATCGATTGAAATGACCGTATGGGTCTCAAAGAACTTCTGCGCCGAGACGAGAATCTCTGAGAAACGCGACTCGCCAGTGCCCGTCAGAACCACCGCTGCGCCGACGCCCGCAGATTCGTCCTCGAGCGAGGGGCACCACAAGGTCTGATTCGCGTAACCCGGCATCATCAACAAGCGCTCGGCAGGAACGACCGGAGCGGCCAGGCTCATGCTCAGCATGTCTTTGGAGTGGCCGGCGGATTCGAGAGCCCGCACAATCTGCCTCTCGATAGCGCCTGCCAGGCGCTCTTTGCCGATGTCCCTCGATTCCCCCGCGCTTTGCGACATCATGGCTTCACCGAGCTGTTGAGAACAGCGGGGCCTGTCTGAGCGCGCCCACACTAGCAATTCGATCCGAGGCAGAGCCCGATAAGCTCCGCATGGCCTATGGCACAGCCTGAGACCCTCGTTGGCATCCTTCGCGAAACCCGATCCCAGTCGGTCGGGCCGATGCGCCGATGTGCTCGGTTTCGCACCCTTGCGCGGCTGAACGTCATTGATCCTGCCTTCAAAGAGATACGTCGCGTGTGGTAGGCCCATCATCCACACCGCCCGCGCAAGACCGAGTGCCCCGAGCCCGTGATTCGAATCTAATGGACCCCAATGGGTCCGTATGTTCGCTAACGTACGGGAGCCCCTCCTCGCACCTCATCGAGGTGGCGATGCCGGGGCGCACCTGCCCCACTCCATGCGCAGGGCTGGGTTCGGGAACGTACAGTCGCAAGGGGGAATTTGCGGTGCAATGAACCAATTCCCGTCGCACCACCCGGAGGCGATCCACCGTGACGCATCACACAGGTCTGTACATCGTTCCTACCCACAAATGGTATATCGAGCGCGCTGTCTGGCTCATAGCCGGTGGGGTCCTCCTCAGTTCCACGGCGCTTGCGCTCTTGGTCAATCCATTTTGGATTCTGGGTGTCACAGCGACTGGTCTGGTCTCGATCAATGTTGCGTTCACCGGATTTTGCCCGGTGGGCAATGTCTTGCGCCTCCTGGGCTTTCAGCCGATGCTAGGCTCAAGGGCTCCGACGCGCTGGAATCTGTACTTCTTGCAGATCGACAAATGGTATTTGGAACGCCGGATCTACGTGACAGTCGGGGTCAACATAACGGTCGGATCCATCTTGTTTCTCGCCTACTCCCCTTGGTGGGCAGCTTTCACCGCGTTCGTGGGCGCCGCAATGGTGTGGTTCGCTGCGACGGGATACTGCGTTCTCGCAAACATCCTACTTTGGCTTGGTGCCGAACCTCGACTGAACCCCAAGCTCATGCCCTCGGCGAGGTGCGCAAGCTGCGCGAAATCCGCTGTGTGCCTAGAGCCCACCGAGAATCGTGCACGTCCTGGACTAGCCCGTGTACTTCGCCCGGCGCGCAGTTCGCCCCTGTCCTAGCAGATCCTGACCGAAGGCAGCCGCAGGTCACCTGCCTGCATCACTTCGGCACATCCTGCGAGGCGCACCTCGATCTGACGCAGCAGCAATTCTTCGCCCTCGACAACTTCTGTCCTGTAATCGCCGCAGCTCGTACAGGTCAGTCGATCGGGAGAGACCTGGGTCAGAGCACCACAAATATGACAAGAGATGCAAACGGGTATTGCGTCAATCGCAAGGCTCGCGTGCTCCGCGCAGGTGCTCCCACGTACCAGTGCGAAAGCACTCGCCAGAAGCGCGGGATCCACACCGGATAACGCCCCCACGGCAACGGAAATTCTCACCACGCATGCCTGGTCGTACCTCCGAGCCAGACACGCCACCTGGTCTAGGAGGGATTCGCAGATGGCTAGTTCATGCATAGCAGTCTCTTC
The DNA here is from genome assembly GCA_003136595.1 of Burkholderiales bacterium. GTDB lineage: Bacteria > Pseudomonadota > Gammaproteobacteria > Burkholderiales > Burkholderiaceae_D > BOG-994. Next base: position 44,076 of record PLEY01000070.1, on the reverse strand, counting down.
CGAGAGGCCAACGAGAGTTACGGGTCGGCCGAGCCACTTCCAAGTCCTGAGTGCAGATCACGGCTGCGGATCACCGCTACAGATGTCAGGTGTAATCCTGGACCCGTGTGCGGGTAGGAGAAGGTGCCAAAGCAGACCCCACAATTGTGATGGGGTGCAGCCGAGAGCGTATGTTCGCGAACGTACAGACCGTCTCAGAAGGCGGTGTTTCCATCCTTCGCAGCGGCTTACGCAGTCACGGTGTTCGCGGTTCTCGATTGCAACAGGAGAGTGTCTCGTGGTGAACGATCCCGGTGCTGGCGATACGGAGAAGGTTGGGCGGCAGCACCTGGTATTGGGCTTTGGCAACGTTCTTCTCAGCGACGATGGCGTCGGTGTCAGGCTCACCGAGCAGCTGCGCTTGGAATCGGGCGCAGAAGCTGCGCGTTTCATCGATGGCGGAACCATGAGCTTTAGTCTCTTGCCTCACCTTGAAGAGGCTTCTGCCGTCCTGGTCATCGATGCCGCAAATCTGGAATCCCCCCCGGGAACCGTGCAGCTTCGAGAAGGCGCCGCGATGGACACCTTTCTGAAGACGAAGCGGCGCCGCTCGGTCCACGAAGTCGGCCTCATCGATCTTCTTGACATGGCCCGCCTGAAGGGGTGCCTACCCGGTCTTCGCGCGCTGCTTTGCATCCAGCCAGAATGCATCGATTGGGGCGCAGATCTGTCACCCTCTGTCAGGAAGGCCATGCCCAGCGCTGCCCGAGAGGCGCGCCTACTCCTCGATCGCTGGGCAGGCGCGTGAGCCGTCTTTCCCAGATCCCTGTAAGAATTGCGCCTCCATCCGGGCCCAAGAATCCGGGTGTCGATAGGGCCGGCCTTGGGGGGGGCGTGCAGGCGATTCTCTCTGAGCTCGTTACTCTACTTGTACGACTGAAGGAGCGCGAGGAGACGGGACTCATCGATTTGCTGAGCCTTCCGATGAGCGCCTTGGACCGCGAGGAGTTAAAGGGCCTGCTCGGTGATGGAGAGGTGCACGCGACATTGGATGCTGAGGGGCCGTCCCGCGTCCAGGAGACGTCCGTTCCCGGTATCTGGTGGATCGAGCACCGAGACCGACAGGGAAAATTGATCGCGGAATTGATCGAGGTGGCGCTGATCCCTGCGATTCTGAAATGCGATCGCGCTGAGATTGCCGGTGCAGCCTTGCTTCTGAACCAGCGCGTCAAGAGCCTGCTCGCGCCCGCCAAAGAGTGCGAGCATGTGGAGCGATAGCGATGAGCAGCTCGTGGGGAACGTCCTGCTGCGCCACGGTATCAGTCGCCGTGGATTCATCAAGTTCTGTACGGCGACGGCCTCCAGCATGGCACTCCCTGCTTCGATGGGGGTAGCCATGGCCGAGCAACTGCGTAACCTGCCGCGGCCGTCGGTGTTGTACCTGTCGTTCCAAGAGTGCACCGGATGTCTGGAGTCGTTCACGCGGTCGTTTGCCCCGACGATCGAACAATTGATCTTTGACGTCATTTCACTGGACTACGACGAGACCTTGATGGCCGCTGCGGGCGCGGCGGCCGAGGCAACGCTCGCCCAGGCGATGCATGACCATTTCGGAAAGTATCTGCTCATCGTCGACGGATCGATACCGACCGGCGCAGGTGGGGGCTGCTGCACGATCGGCGGGCGCAGTGCCGTCGATACTCTACGGCAAGCTGCAGAAGGCGCTGCGGCCATCGTCTGCGTGGGAACCTGCGCGTCCTATGGCGGAATTCCCTTTGCTGATCCCAATCCCACCGAGGCGTGGCCGGTCTCGTCGATCGTTGCGGGCAGACCGATCATCAACGTGCCCGGATGTCCGCCGATCGGCGAAGTGATCACGGGGACCTTGCTTCAATTTGTCAGCACAGGCCGGGCACCGGACCTTGATGAACAATTGCGACCCAAGGTCTTCTTTGGCAACACGATCCATGATCGTTGCTATCGGCGACCGTTCTATGACGAGGGGAAGTTCGCAAAGTCCTTTGACGACGAAGGCGCCCGCAGTGGCTGGTGCCTCTTTGAGCTCGGCTGCAAGGGCCCGACCACCTATAACGCCTGCGCCACAGTGAAGTGGAACGGGGGTACGAGCTTTCCCATCGAATCCGGACACGGTTGCATCGGTTGCGCCGAGCCGGGGTTTTGGGACAAGGGCAGCTTCTACGCCCCCGAATCGAGCGCCATGTGGGGCAAAGCGGGAGAATCGAGCCCACGGCAGGCTCTCGAGGTCGCAGCTGGAGCAGTGGTTGGCGGTGCGGCTCTGGGGGCCGGCTCCGCAGTTCTCAGTCGAAGCCGTCAAACGAGTCGCGAAAAACCCGAAGCCGAAGCTTCCAACGACGATCCACCAAGACCAGGATAGGACCCATGGACCTACTCACCTTTGCGCGAGGCCCCGGATTTTGGTTTGCCCTCGCCGTGTTCTGTCTGGGCACAACGTGGCGCATCCTCGCCTTTGCGTTGTTGCGCATCGGTCATGAGTGGAGCCGGCCGCGCAACGGGATCTTCAAATCCCTCCTGACAGGACTTCTCGTGACAGGAACGCGGTCCTGGCCGCATCGCGAGTTCATCGGCCGCACCGGGGCCGGGGAAGCGCTTGGCTACAGCTATCACCTGGGCCTGTTCACCGTGGTGTTGCTGTTCACTCCGCACATCGTGTTTCTGGGCAGCATCCTGGGCTTCACCTGGCCAGGATTGCCAAGCGTGGCCGTCACGATTGTTGCGGTGCTGACGGCGACCCTTTTTCTGGCCGTGCTGTTTCGTCGCGTCACGAATCCTGTCATGCGCCTGCTCTCGAATTTCGATGACTACTTCAGTTGGGTGGTCACGATGCTCGTGTTAGGCACAGGTCTTGCCGCCACGGCCCACCTGGGCGCGCGTTACGAGACTCTTCTTGGAATCCATATTCTGAGCTTTGATCTGCTTCTCGTCTGGTTTCCCTTCGGTAAGCTCATGCACGCGTTCTATATCATGCCCTCACGCGCGCTCAATGGGGCGCTCTTGACCCGTAAGGGGGCGGCGTCATGAGTACCTCTGCCGAACTGGAGACGGGCGAGTTGGAGTCCTCGGACACGCGCTCTGCAGAATCGCGGGTCGAAGGTGCCATGCGAGGATTTGCGCGCGAGATCGGCGCCTTGAGTGCTTTTCGACTGGAGTCGTGCATCCATTGCGGGATCTGTGCGGAGAGCTGTCACTTCTACATCGCAACGGAGGATCCCAAGTACACGCCGATCTGGAAGGTGGAGCCGTTCAAACAGGCCTACAAGCGCGAGTCCAGTGCCTTTGCGCCCGTCTTTCGGCTCCTTGGCCTCAAGGCCAAGGTTACTGCGGACGAGTTGGCCGAATGGCAGCATCTGCTTTTCGATAGCTGCAACATGTGCGGGCGTTGCAGCCTCATCTGTCCGATGGGAATCGATATCGCAGCACTGATCGAGCAGGCCAGGCATGCGATGTTTGAGGCGGGCCTCGCCCCGAAGGAGCTCCTGGAAAAGGCGGCACATCAACAGCTGACCGGTCAACCCGAGGCGAGCGCAGAGCCCTACAGGGATCGGCTCATCGAGATCGGAGAGGAGTTCCAGGTCGAGATCCCCATGGATCGGCCCTCGGTGGATGTCATGCTCTGTGTGCCCCGAACAGATATTGAACACTATCCAGAGGCGGTGGCGGCCTTGGCACGCGTGATGCACCATTTAGGAGTGTCTTGCACCTTTCGAAGCGACGGCCTCATCGCCGAGAACTATGGCTATTTCTCCGGCGGGCGCGCCTGGCAGCGGGATATCAGTCTGCGTCTGATCGAGCAGGCCATCCTGTGCAACGCCAAAGTGCTGCTCGTTCCCGAGTGCGGGGCCGCGTACACAGCGCTGCGTTGGGAGGCCGCCGATCTCTATGGCAAGCCGCTGCCCTTCCAAGTGCGGCATGTCACCGAATTCGTCGCCGACGCATTGCAGGCGGGTGAACTCACCTTGCAAGAGGCCAAGACCGGTGTGACCACCTTCCACGACCCCTGCCAGTTGGTCCGTAAGGGAGGGGTCAAGGATGCGCCGCGCCAGATCATGAAGTCGCTCGGCATCGAGCTGCATGAATTGCGAGATCACGGTGGATTCACCTTCTGCTGTGGTGGTGGCGGGGGGGTGTTGGATATCGAGAGCGCCGCACCTTTGCGATACCGGACCATGGAGATCAAATTGCGCGAAATCGACGACACGGGGGCCGAGACCTTCTTGACGACCTGTTCGGACTGTCGCAGAACATTCAATGACGCGAAAGAGCATTTCGGCTGGAACAAGTCACCGAAAAGCCTGCTCGAACTCGTCGCAGAGCATCTCGATGGAACCGCGCGCACGAGATGACGGCTGAATCGGACAATCCAGCCAGCGCTACAGCCGGTGCGGCAGCAGGGACAAAGAGCGGGCCGCAGACCATCGTCGTCGACCCGGTGACCCGGATCGAGGGGCACCTGCGGATCGAAGCCGAGTTCGACGGGACCGTGATCACGCGTGCGTCCAGTTCGGGGACAATGGTCCGCGGAATCGAGATCATCCTGAAGGGGCGCGACCCCCGGGATGCCTGGGCATTCGCGCAGCGCATCTGCGGGGTCTGCACGCTCGTTCACGGGCTCGCTTCGGTGCGCGCTGTCGAGAACGCGCTGCACTATCCGATTCCTGCGAACGCGCAGCTGATCCGAAACCTGATGCTCGCTTCGCAATTCGTGCATGACCACGTCATGCATTTCTACCATCTGCATGCCCTGGACTGGGTTGACGTGCTCTCGGCGCTAAAAGCCGATCCGAAGGCGACCTCCGGACTGGCTCAGTCGCTTTCGCCCTACGCGCGATCTTCTCCGGGCTACTTTGCAGACGTCCAGGCCAAGCTCAAGCGACTGGTGGAATCGCGACAGCTGGGCTTGTTCGCCAATGGCTTCTGGGGGCATCCTGGCTACAAACTGCCCCCTGAAGCGAACCTCATGGCACTGGCGCACTACCTCGATGCGCTCGAGTGGCAGCGGGAAATAATCCAGTTGCAGACCATATTCGGAGGTAAGAATCCGCATCCGAACGTGGTCGTGGGCGGCATGCCCGCTGCCATCAGCGTACATACCGGTGCAGGGACTGGGTCCACGGCGGTCAACGAGATCAATCTTCAGAAGGTCGCTCAGCTGATCGAGAAGATGCGCGAGTTCGTCGATCAGGTGTATCTACCCGATACGCTGGCGATCGCTTCGTACTACAAGGACTGGTTCCAGCTCGGTCAAGGCGAGGGGGTTGGTAACTTCCTGACCTACGGTGATTTTCCGAGTCTGGGCAGTTCAGACCCCGCCACGTTCCGGATCCCCCGGGGGGCCATTCTCAATCGCAATCTAGCCCAGATCAACGAAGTGGATCTAGGGTCAGAAGAGCATATCCAGGAATTCGTCTCTCACGCTTGGTATGACTATGCGGGCGGCAAGAATGTCGGACTGCATCCCTCGAAAGGCGAGACGACTTTGCATTACTCCGGACCCAAGCCTCCCTATCTGCATCTGGATACCGCTGCGAGCTACTCCTGGATCAAGTCTCCGCGTTGGAAGGGGCATGCCATGGAGACCGGCCCCTTGGCGCGGATTCTGATGCTCTATGCCACTGCCAATGGAGCGGCCCGAGACCTCGTGGATCGCAGCCTGTCTCAGTTGAATCTGCCGATCGATGCCCTCTACTCGACGATGGGTCGGACCGCCGCGCGCGCATTGGAGTGCAAGATACTCGCCGATTCGATGCCCGACTGGTACGACACGCTCATGGCCAATATCAAGGCGGGGGACGTGCGAACATTCAGCAAGGAGAAGTGGGAGCCTTCGTCCTGGCCGCGACGCGCCTCTGGCGTAGGTTTCCTCGAGGCCCCGCGCGGCGCGCTTGCGCATTGGATCGTCATCAACGGGGGGCGAATCGAGAACTACCAGGCGGTCGTGCCGACGACATGGAATGCCGGCCCGCGCGATGCACAGGGCAATGAGGGACCCTACGAGGCCGCGCTGAAAGGTCAGACTCTGCAAAATACGACGCAGCCACTGGAAATCCTGCGCACGATTCATAGCTTCGATCCGTGCCTGGCCTGCGCCGTCCACATCCTCGATCCGAATGGCGAGGAGATGATCCAAGTTCGCGTCCAATGAGCCGCTCGTCGGCACCGGCCTCGACTCATCCCTGTTTCGGCAGGGTGTGCGCTATGCCCTTGTGGCAGTCGATGCAGGTGCTGCCACTGGTTGCGAGCCCTCGATGTGCACTGGCACCAGACGAAGGCTGCTTCTCCAGTGCCATCGCAGCAGGAGAATGGCAGCTGCGGCACTCGGCGGAGTTGTTTGCCTTGAGCTCGGTCCAGACCTTCTGGGCCAGTGCGAGGCGATGACTCTCGTATTTTGCCGGGGTGTCGAGTTCGCCGGTCAGATGTCCCCAGAGCTCGAACGAGGCCTCCGCATGGCGGACCAGACCTGCGACCAAGGTCGGGGGCACATGGCAGTTGGCGCAACCGGCCCGGATCCCGAGCTCATTCGAGTAGTGCGCGCCAAGGGCATACTCGCCGAAGGCGGTGTTCATCTCGTGACATGCTGTGCAGAAGGTGTTCGTCTCGGCGAACTTCAGGCTGGCGAGAAAGCCGCCCGTCAGGAAGACTCCAACGATCAGTGCGCAGAGTCCTCCGATGGGGATACCCAGAAGGAACCAGCGATGGGGCCGCCGCCAGAACCATGACGCCATGCGTTCGGCACGATTGGGCGGCGGTGTCATCTTCGCGCCGCCTGTCTGCGATTCTGAGTAGGGTTCAAGAGAGATTGGGCCGGTTGGATGGTTTGGATGGTCGGGAAGGGAAGAGGGTCACATATCACCGCACCGTGCACCGTCTGCCACTCTCTTCGGCCGACGTGCAGTGTGGGGGACGCTCTTCTCTCGTCGAGCGTCATGCCTGAACGAGCTCACTGGCCACGGACTCGTGGGCCACGGATTCATGGGTGTTGGATCGACTGATTATCCGGACGACCATCCCTCAGTCTGTACGCCATCGAACTGATTCAACCAGAACGCGAATCGGCTGCCGGTGGATCTGCGCGAGGGCATCGCTCGGCCAACCCAGGACACCAAGTCGAATCGACATCACGCGTAGGCGGCGTAGGGAGCGTTGGGTGGGTCACCGCACTGACCTTACGCATCGCCCGAGTTCATCATGTGTTCGCAGTTGAGCTTGGCGAGAACATCGAGCTCTCGTGCATGAATGGCCCTTCCAATCATCCGATCGGCTGCGCGTCCCAAAGAGTTTCACAGGAGGTCCACATGAAAACCCGTTCCACTAAGCTACTTGTCTTGTCCGGCAGCGCCGCGACTGCCGTACTGTTCGGGGCAGCCGCGATGGCGCTCGTGACCTCTCTACCGGCGTTTGCGACCGAACAATTTGCCAAGGACACCGGCAAGTCATGCGGCGCGTGCCACCAGGCCGCGGCGGGAGGGGGACCGTTAACCCCGTACGGCGAAAAATTCAAGGCCAACGGCGATAAAGCACCTTAGCCGGACGACGGCCCCGTTGTTCGAAGAGGATCCCATCGGCCTTGGATCCTCGCGGCACCAGGTTTCTTCCTTCGTCGGAAAAGGAGAGTAGTCCTCCCAAGAGTGCTCTTGCGCAAAGGACCGATAGCGACTCGTTAGCCATCCGTTCGCCTACCGCTAGCTACCCGTCAGCGACCAGCTGAGGAATCTTGTTCCCGTCAGTCATCCCTAAGTCATCCCTAAGCCATCCCTAAGCGACCCGTTCAATCGCTCGATCGACGTGCGAGCCCGAGCGCACCGGTTTGTCATCTCGATCCCGAGCTCGATTGGGGCGACGCTAAACGTAAGTCCCACTAATGATTGTGCCGGGACTGCTACGCGCTGGCGCTTGACTTGGGCGTACCGAAACGTTGACCCGCAACAAGGCTCGTGCGCGCAGCTTGTCGCCGATCAGTCATCCACACAAAAAAAGCGATCGGTGTGTGCGACACCGTACATAGAGCGCTACCGCACGCTGCTAGCATTTGTTCAAGTCTGCGCTCGACCAAAACTCAGTACGAGAGTGCTTTGCGCAGCGATCCCGGAATGATCGGCCCGGACTCGAGAGGTCGATCTGAACACAAGTGATTTCTCCTCGCGCTCGGATCACGAATACATCCGCTGACGGTAAGCCGCCAGTAGAACAAGCGCGCAGGGGTTTGTGTGGCATTGATGAAGGGCAGCGCACAGGCAATCGGGCATCTGTGAGCCGTATCGCGACGGCCGCACCGATGGGCGGACGTTGGTAGTGCAAGCCGCTTGGGTTCGCAGGGCTGGAAGGAGTGGGACGTATGCGAAGTCATCGACGACTACTCGGTCTGGTCACGATCGTGATCGCGGCGGGTTGGGGCAGCGCTTTCGGGGCTCCGCCCGAAGGTGTGACACCGGCACTCAGCTCGACAAGCGGCACCCTCTCGGACGGCGACAAGGTACTGCGAGGCGACGCAAAATGTACGTCCTGCCACGGTTCTTCGGATGCGGGCGGAAAGACCTTGAGCATCGGCATGACCAAGCACGGAACGACGGCGGACGCCCGTACTCCGGGCTGCACCGACTGCCATGGCGCGAGCATCGCCCATTCGAGCTTCAAGGGTGACGGTACCCAGGCCAGACCAGACATCATCTTTGGACCGGGAAGCCCATTGGAGGCGAGGGCGCTGAACCGCACTTGCCTGGGTTGTCACCAGAAGGATGCGAGGCGGATGCATTGGTCCGGCAGTCCTCACGATGTGAATGACGTGAGCTGCGCCTCATGTCATGAAGTTCACTCGGGCCACGACGATGTCCTCGACAAACACACGCAGGCCGAGGTCTGTTACGGGTGTCACAAGGATCAGCGCGCTCTCGCCAATAAACCGTCTCATCACCCCATTCCAGAAGGCAAGATGACTTGTTCGGATTGCCACAATCCGCATGGCTCGTTCGGAGAGAAGTTGCTGGTCAAGGACACGGTCAACACCACGTGCTACGTGTGCCACGCAGAAAAGCGGGGCCCGTTCATCTGGGGCCACCAGCCGGTCACCGAGGACTGCGATCTTTGCCACAATCCCCATGGGACGACGGCCGATACGATGCTCAAGGTGCGGGCCCCGTTTCTGTGCCTGTCCTGCCACGACCCGGCCAGCCATCTGGGAAACATTCCCAGTGTTGCCTCGGCGGTCAACACCTCCAAGAACGCCGCCGGCAAGACTCTGAGCTCGACGACGCCTCGAGACAATAAGAATGCGACCAATGGACCCGGCACCATTCAGGGTCTGTCGTGCATGAATTGTCACACCGATATTCACGGAAGCAATAATCCTGTGGGGAACTCGCCCACCGGCTCGGTCTTCTGGCGCTAGATATGGGGACGCGACCATGAGAACCGATCACCCTCTACTCTCCCGCGCGGCACTGGCCGTGGGTACGCTCATGATGTCGGTCGTGGCCTTTGCCGACGATGTTCCGGAGCTGGAGAGCCCGAACCAGCGCGAAGTCTCCATGACCATCGGAGATCTCAATCAAGTCAACCCCTTGTTCCGGGTCTACTCGGGAATTGACCACTCCGGAATTTTCGGGGCTCTGGGGCTTCTTTATGTCAATCGGGACTCCCAGGGCGATTGGTTCAAACTCCTTGGAGAAAATCTCGGCCAAAACGGTATTCAGGAATTCGGCGCTTCCTACGAAAGGCAGGGTGACTGGCGCGTCGGCCTGAACTACGTCGAAATCACCAAGTACGCGCCCTATACGATCCAGACCAAGGTCGAGGGGGTAGGCACGTCCAATCTGGAACTGAACCCAGACTTTCGTTCACATGATGGCCTGGGTGGCGTGAGCAGTCTCGATCTGCAACGCAAGGCCACGGACCTCTCTGCAGACAAGTTCCTGGGCGAATCATTCAAGGCGAACTTTTCAATCAGCACCGAAGAGAAGACCGGCGCGATCATGTCTTCATCCGAGGGGAACAATCTGAGCGGCTTGACGCCCGCCAACTCCGGGGTCCCGGTCGCTGGCAAGACCTATGCGACGCAATTCTTCGCACCCCAGCCTGAAGATTACAAGCACACGCAGGTCGCCGCGAGCATCGACTATTTCAACAGGTCCTGGCAGGTCACTGGAGGTTATTACGGGAGTTTCTTCACCGATGACTATACCGCGCTGAACATCGTACCGGGGAACGATCCGAGCAAGACGACCCGGTACCCGTCGAGCGAAGTCCCTTGGATTTCTCTGCCGCCTAGCAATCGTTCTCAGCAGTTGTATGCACAGGGGGCCTACAGTATCAACGACAGCTCTCGATTGACGTTCAAGGCGACGACAGAACAGTCGGTACAGGACATGGGCTTTATTCCGCAGGTGGCCGTGGGTGGCCTAAACCCGAAGGGCGTCGTCTATGCTCCTGGAATGACGAGCACCAATCTCGATGGTCGGGTCAACACCACCACCTATGCGGCCGCCTACAATGCCAGCCTCATCAAGGGGCTCGATCTCATCGCCTCCTGGCGCTATGAAGACCGCGACGATGAGACACCGATCCGCCCGTATTTTGTATCGGGCGGCGTCGCGACCTTCAATTCGCCGGATTCGCACACGGGCAACGATGGAAAGATTGAATTGAGCTATCGGCTACCCGACAACTATCGCATCTCGGGAGGGTTCAACTATCTTCAGAAGAACACCCCGGGTCAGCTCCGCGAGACCATAGAGGACGACATTTTTCACATCGACCTGAAGAAGTCGATGAGTGAGACGTTCAACGGCACAGTCACACTCCTGCAGGACACGCGCACTGGTGGATCATGGAACCTGGCCCCGGTCGACCCTTCGCCGACCTGTGCTTGCGCTCCGACGCTGACCAATGTCACGGCCCCGATCGAGTTTGGGAATCGAAAGCGTGATGCGGCCCGGATCATGGCTGATTGGTCGCCCCTGGCACCTCTTTCCTTTCAGGCTTACTACGAAGTGGGATTTGACAAGTACACCTCGTCCCCCTTCGGTCAGTCGCAGGTACCCGGCTACACCCTGTCGCCCACAGGACTCTTGTCCGACAGAACCAATACGGTGGGACTCGATGCGGCATACGCGATCAACGCCAAATGGAAGCTGACCGCTTACGTGTCCTACAACGAGCAGAACACGAACCAGAATGAGGTAGAGGCGTCGCGCGTGGGCGGAATCCAGACCTGCGCGGGCGGAGGAACGATCTCCGACGATACGACTTGTGTGCCCTGGTCCGCCGATCTCGATATGAAAGGCGAGACGCTCGGGCTCGAACTGAAGGGCAAGATCGGCGTTTGGGACGTCGGTGCTCGGTACAGTTACGAAAAAGATCTCACCAACTACAACATCGCCTACGTCGATCCGGGGCCGTTGTCTCCGGTACCTGCCGGTGCAGGTCGTCTCCCGAACACGTTCTATACGGTGAACAGCCTGAGACTGACGGGCTCGACACCGGTCAGCAAGAACGCACGCATCCGCCTGGACTATATCTACGATGTCAGGCGGATGGATGACTACACATGGGCGAACTGGACCTTCTCGGATGGCACGTCGGTCTTTCAAGCTCCGAATCAGATCACGCAGCTCATCAAGGTGACCTTAACGGTGGCGTTCTAGCGCACCAAGTGCTTGCGTTGGGGCGGCTATCGTCAGACCATCGCCACCCCGGCCGCGGGCGGCTTGGCTTAGCCTTGGACCGAGAGGTCCCCAGCTATTGAAGGATTTCCGCTAAGACCCTGAGGATGCGGGCGTGGATCAGATCCTCTGAGATTTCCTCCAACGGGATGCTGCCCGTCTGGCCGGAATGGCCGCCGCGGCCTGGCCCGATCGTGCTCTCATGGAAATTCGCCTTTTGTGCGTACTGGTCGCAGACCACGCGCACGTAAGGCTGCTGGTACTCCGGCCCGAACTGGTTCTCTCCAAGGATGAAGCGGATCGAATACTCGGGCGCGGCCGAATTCCACCCTGAATTGGTGCCCCTCTCGCTGCTCTCGATGCGCGATGCCAGGGGGCAGGGCGCTCATCCCGGGGAGGCCCCGCCGGATGCCGAAAGCCTATGGGTCAGTGGCCGGCTCGGGGTCATGACAGCAGATGCAAAGCTTGTTGCCGTCCGGGTCGCGCACGTAGGCGCCGTAGTAATGGGCGTGATAGTGGGGCCGCAGTCCCGGGGCACCCTCGTCGCTGCCCCCGAGTTCGAGGGCGCGCGCATAGGCCGCGTCGACCTGCGCCCGTCCCGGGGCAAGCAGGGCAGTCATCTGGCCGTTCCCAGGCGCGGCCGGCGCGCCATCGTAGGGCTTGCCGATCAACAGCAACGGCCGATCTGAATCCGCCGGGCTCCAGCCTGCCCAGCCGTCATCGGCCTCGTAGAAGCGCTGCCGCAGGCCGAGCAGCGCGAGGATCGGCGCATAGAAGGCGTGCGCGCGCGCGAGGTCGCAGGTGCCCAGGTGGACGTGTGAGAACATGAATAGGACTCGGGCTGCCGGTGCAGGGGCCGGGTAAGGGGCAGGGTCACCCGCGCTACTGCATGATCTCCGCCAGCACCCGCAGGATCCGGGAGTGGATCAGATCCTCCGAGATCTCCTCGACGGGGATGCTGCCGGTCTGCCCGGATTGGCCACCGCGCCCGGGGCCGATGGTGCTCTCATGGAACACCGCCTTGTGGGCCTGCTGGTCGCACACGATCCGGACATAGGGCTGCTGGTACTCCGGCCCGAACTGGTTCTCCCCAAGGATGAAGCGGATCGAATATTCGGGCGCAGCCGAATTCCACCCTGAATTGGTGCCCCTCTCGCTGCTCTCGATGCGCGATTCCAGGCCCTTGGCGCGGGCATAGTCCGCGATGGCCTCCATGGCCGGCTTGATGATGAACTCGCCGCATTCGATGAATTCGAGGACGAACGCGGCGTCGCGCAACTCCTTTTCCGCCCGTGCCTTCTGGTCCTGGCGCTTCTTTTCGGCATTGAGCTCGAAAATCCGATCGATCTGTTCCCTTGTGGATTCCTTCATGGTTCCTCTGGAAGGCGACGGAGCGGCACCCTCGGGCGCGCCGCTCCAGGTCTTGGCAGCAGCGGTTGCGCCGACCCGTATCGCGTCCTTACACGGTTGCCAGCCGGATCGACAGTTCTTATCTTAAATCGAATTTTGACATTTTAGGCGATACGATTCCAGAGCGTTTGGTTGCCGGTTCTAGGGTTCTCGGCCTAAACCAATTTGTCATTGACACTTTCCGAAGTGAGGAATGGAAGTGCGGGCGGCCTGACGGGTCGGTCAGTGGTGCGGTTGATGGGCGTCTCGGCGATTCGGTTCCCAGTGCCGGGGCCCGGGTCATTCCGGTTTGCGGCCGCGCCCGCTACAATCATTGGGGCTCGATGCGCCCGCCGCGGCAGGGCGCCTCGTCCACAATTGATCTCTGGGGCTACCGATGCCATCGAACGTTCCGCACTCGTTCATATTGCTTGTGCTAGTGCCCCTCATAGCCTGGCGGGTCTACCGGCGCGTACGCCGGAATATTGGCCGGCAGCCGCTTGGAACCGTGAGGCCATGGTTCACGCTCGTGCTGTTTCCTCTGATTCTGGCCGCATTGGCCTTCGGGGTGGTGAGCGTGCCGCAGGCGCTCCTCGCGCTTGGCGCAGGCGTTCTCATCGGCATCGTCCTTGGCATCGTGGGACTGCGCCTGACACGCTTTGAGAACACCGGCCAGGGATTGTTCTATACCCCCAATGTCCATCTCGGGATCGCCCTGTCGCTCTTGCTTACAGGACGCATCTTGTGGCGCCTCGTGCCGTTTCTGGGCGGCGGTGACGTCGTTGATCCGGGACCCGATGCGTTCATGCGCAGTCCCCTGACGCTGCTGCTTTTCGGGACTCTTGCAGGCTACTACGTCACCTACGCAGCGGGTCTCATCCGCTGGCGGCTGGGACAACGCGCCTTACCTATCGCCGGACAGGGATCCTGAGCGGGCGGGCGCGCAGCCGTCTGGAGCCGGATGGGGAGAATGCCGCGGCGGGCGTGTGCCAAAGGGCGGCCTTGGCCTGCCGTTCGCCGCGGCTCTTGGGTTCTAGGGACGGGAGTGCTGACCGGCTGAGCGGGCCCCGAACGCATGGCGCAGCGCGTCGGCGAGCGCCTGGAGCGCCCCTCGTGGGCGGCCTGCGTCGAGAGCGCCCGTGTCGATCGGAGGCGGTTCTTTGGGGAAGTAGGCGACATCCCGGCCGTCCTGCCACGCCACGAGACAACTGAAGATCGGTTTCATGAAGGTCTCTCCTTGACGACGATCGATTGACACTGGCTGTCGAACCCGAAGGACGTTTCGACTATCCTTCAGTCGCTGTTTTGGCCAATAAGTGTCACCCTGCGACAAGCTTGGTCGCTTTTCGGGGGACCCAAAGCCCAAAACACCCACCTGCGTGGAACCTGAGCAAGACTGGGGCCAAGGCACACCCACGTCACACCGATGCCATGCCGAAGCGCCATGGAGGCCACTCCGAAGACCCCGGGAGGTGCTCGCAGGGCACTCGGATCCGGATTTCCCGGGGAAGCTCAGTTTTAGACGAGGTGACCGCTTGGGTACACGGCCTGGTCCTGTTGGCCTGTCGGAGCAGTGCCGCGCCGGTCGACTTGAGTTCCAGGGCCGGGTGCGCTCGTTCGTCTTGCTCGTTCGTCTTGCTCGTTCGTCTCGCTGGGCAGTGCTGGTTCGCTCGGCTAAAATGCATCCTGGCCAGCCGCCCGCCAGCCAGCCCGCATCGCACGGCGATCACGCCCGGGCGGAGGCGGCAATCGCGAAAGAGCTCCTTTGCGGGCTTTGCAGTAGCTCGGCAGCGAAGCCAGTAAGGAGTCTCTGACCATGCCAGACAGTGCGCAGTACCGGGTGTCGCAGCCCTTTCATCTCGCTTTTCCGGTCAACGATCTGGCTGCCGCACGCGCCTTTTACGGCGGCCTCTTGCAATGTCCCGAGGGACGCTCCGCTGCCGACTGGGTCGACTTTGATCTCTACGGCCACCAGATCGTCGCCCACCTGGCCCCAAACGAGGTGGCCGCGGCCGCGACGAGCCGGGTCGACGGGGATGCCGTTCCGGTGCGCCACTTCGGCGTGGTGCTGTCCTTGCCCGCCTGGCGCGAGCTGTCCGAACGCCTGACCGCTGCCGGGGTGCATTTCATCATCGAGCCGCATGTCCGGTTTGCGGGTGAGGTGGGGGAGCAGGCCACGATGTTCTTCACCGATCCCTCGGGCAATGCGCTCGAGTTCAAGGCGTTCGCAGATCCAACCCGCCTGTTCGCGAAATGATCGACGAGGGCTGCGCGCGCCGGGGCATCCTCCCGGGGCGCAGTGGGGCCCGAGCGTGAGTTCCGGCAAGACCCACCCGCTGCACTTCGAGGACGTCAGGATCGAGGCATCCCGGGTGCGCCTGCGGCCGCTCGCGCAGGCCGATGCGCCCGCCCTCTTCGAGATGTTCCGGGATCCCGAGGTCGTGCGCTACTGGAGCCGCCCGGCGATGCGAGCGCTGGACGAGGCGCGCGTCCTGGTCGAAGACATCCTGCAAGGCTATCGCGACGGCACGCTCCTGCAGATCGGTGTCGAGCGCCGGGCCGATCAGGCGCTCCTTGGCACCTGCACGCTCTACCGCTTTGACTGGTCAAACCGGCGCGCCGAAATCGGCTATGCCCTGGGTCGCCCCTACTGGGGCAGGGGCTGGATGCACGAGGCGCTTGTCGCGCTCATCGAGTACGCCTTTGTCCGTCTCGATCTGCGGCGCCTGGAGGCCGACATCGACCCGCAAAACGCGGCCTCGGCGCGCAGCCTCGTGCGCCTTGGTTTCCAGCTGGAGGGGCTCCTGCGCGAGCGCTGGCAGGTCGATGGCGTGGTCTCCGACAGCGGCATCTATGGCCTGCTCAGAGGCGAGTGGCAGCGGGGCCAGCTCTTGCCCGCAGAGGGCGGCTAGCGACACCAGGCCAGTGCCTCGGCGAGCCAGCGTGGCGCGTGCTCGGCAATGCTCATCGCGCGGGCCGCCCCCGCGAGCCCGAAACCCGCGAGCAGGGTGCCCGCCACGCGGCGCCAGAAGAGCCGCGACAGCCAGGATTCCGCAAGCTGCGCGCTGCGACCCAGGACCTCGACGAGCGGCAGAGTCCCCGCGCCGAAAGCGAGCATCAGGAGCGCGCCGTCCCGGGCATTGCCAGACAGGAGCGCAAGCGGCACGACGCTGTAGACCAGGGCACAGGGCATGAGGCCCCAGGCCATGCCCCAGAGCAGATGCTGGCGCGCTCCCTGGGGCGGCCAGATCTGCCCGAGCCGCGGCTTGAGCGAGCCCCACAGCCGGCCGGCCAACTCCTCGAGCGCGCGGGGGCGCCCAAGCAGGCCGGCGACCTGCAGACCGAGGATCACAAGGGCGACGTTGAAAAGACCCAGGAGGATGGTCTGGACTGGCAGGAACGCATGGGCGAGTTCGGTGAGGGAGCCCGTGGCCCCGGCGAGCGCTCCGACGAGGCCGTAGCCTGCGAGGCGTCCAAACTGGTCAAGACCGGCCCCTCCGCGGCGTCGGGGGGCAGCCGATGCGCTCGTGACCGAGCTCGTGATGGGGATCTTGATGGGGNNTGATGGGGGTCGGCCGCGGCGCCGCGCGCAGCGAGACGATGATGCCGCCGCACATGGCGGCGCAGTGCGGGCTGCCGACCAGTCCGGCTAGGGCTGCCGCGGCGAGGAGCGCGGGGGAGATCACGGTGGCGGTTAGATCAGGCGCGAGTAGCGTCCCCCCGCGGTACCCGGGGTCAGGTATTTGTCGAAGGCCATGGCGACGGCGCGCACCAGGAGACGTCCCTTCGGGGTGACCGCGATCCGGTCTCGCGTCACCTCGACCATCTCCAGTTCCTCAAGTGCGGCAAGGCGTCCCAGTTCCTCGTGGAAGTAGGTGTTGAAGTCGATCAGGTAGGCCGAGCTGATCGATTCCTTCGAGACCCCGAACTGGCACATGAGAGCGACGATCACCGTGCGCCGCACGAGGTCGTCCGCATCGAGCACCAGCCCGCGGATGATGGGCAGCCGGCCACTCTCGACGGCGGCGTAATAGGTCTCGAGATCGCGTGCGCTTTGCGCGTAAGTGGGGCCGATCTTGCCGATCGAGGACACCCCGAGTCCGATCAGGTCGCAGTCCGGGTGCGTGCTGTAGCCCTGGAAATTGCGATGCAGACGGGACTTGCGCTGGGCGCGGGCCAGTTCGTCATCGGGCAGCGCAAAGTGATCCATGCCGATCAGGACGTAGCCGGCACCGACCAGCCGTTCGATTGCATCACACATGATGCCAAGCTTGTCGTGGGGCGCTGGGATCTGCGCTCGATCAATGCGCCGCTGCGGCTTGAAGCGCTCAGGCAGGTGGGCGTAATTGTAGAGCGCGATCCGGTCCGGGCGCAGCTTCAGCACCACGTCCAGGGTCGCAGCGAAGCTCGCGCGGCTTTGCAGCGGCAGGCCGTAGATGAGGTCGAGGTTGATGGACTTGAACTGTGCGTGGCGCGCAGCGTCGATGACCTGGGCGGTCCCCTCAAGCGACTGGATGCGATTGATCGCCTTTTGGACGAGGGGGTTGAAATCCTGTACGCCAAGGCTCACGCGGTTAAAGCCGAGTTGCGCGAGACTCTTGATGGTGGCCGGTGTCACGGTCCGTGGATCGATCTCGATGCCGAAATCGCCGTGGGTGCTGAATTCGAAGTGACGGCGCAGCCCGTCGAGGAGGGTGTCGAGTTCGGCGATCGACAGGAACGTGGGCGTGCCGCCGCCCAGGTGCAGCTGTTCGACGCGGCGTGATCCGGTGAGCGCCTGAGAGACCAGCTCGGTCTCGCGTGCGAGGGCCTCGAGATAGCGCGGCACCCGCTCATGGTGGCGCGTGACGATCTTGTTGCAGCCGCAGTAGTAGCAGAGCTGCTCGCAAAACGGCACGTGGACATAAAGCGAGAGAGCGCGCCAGGCCCCGCCCGGGCCGAGCGTGCCGCGGCGCGCCAGCCAACTCCGGTAGTCGTCGGCTCCGAAACGCTCGGTGAACCGGTCGGCCGTCGGGTAGGAGGTGTAGCGCGGGCCGGTCGCGTCAAAGCGGCCGAGCAGTTCCGGATCGAGCACCAACGCCCCCTGCGGGCCGACCGCTCCTGTCTGCCCGGAGCCGGGCACGAGTCCTGTCGGCCTGGGCGCATGGGGCGCATGGGACACGTCGGCCGCCAGGTGGCCGTCCGCTCGGTCGTTGCTGGGGGAGCCGATCATCCGTGAGCCGCTCATGGGACGGTCCTCTGTTAGCGTGTGGCCGTGGTGTTCTGGGGGGCTCTGACCGTCGGCCCCGCCTCGTCCGGGACCCCGGGCGCAAGGAACAGCGCGAGGACGGCGGCGCCATAGCCCGTGCACCACAGGAGCACGAAGCCGATCGAGCACACCGCCGTGCGCGAGGCGTGCTGCAGCGGCATGCCGAAGATCACGAGGTCAAGCGGATCGATGGCCACAAAGACCACGATCTCAGCCACCGCAGCCACGAGAAAGGCCGGCCAGACGCACCGCACGAGTGCCGTCATCCTGCTCATTCGACGGGCGGCGTGGCGAAGAGCCGTACGGCCGCCCCGGGCGCCACTTGCGCCGAGCCGGTGATGCGCCACTCGCGGGTCTGGAGCGCAAGCGCCCAGTGCACGCGGGGATCGAGCGGTCTTAGATGGCCGACCAGCGCCCGGTCGGGCGCGAGGGTGACCGCGACGACCTGGTCGAGCGCCGCGTCCTGGGGGTGGGAGATGCGCAGGATCCCCTCCCTGGTTTGTTGCACGGTCTCGGGGTTGCCCTCGAGAATCGCTTTTATCGAACCCTGCGCATCAACGGTCAGCGTGGCGGCGATACGCGCCTGCCAGGCTTTGTCCTCAAGAGCCAGCAGGCGATTGATCGCGAGCCCCTCCTTGTAATATTCGCCCCCGACCGTGTCGTCGCGGTAGGCGATCGCATAGCCTAGCGAAATGAAGCTCGCGATGACCGCCGTGGCAGGCAGGCTGAAGACGAAGATCGGCCAGCCCTGGCGATACCAGGGGGCCTCGGTGCTCTCGGCGCGCCGGTCAACCGTCATGCTCGCTCCTCAGTGTAGGACGTCGGCAGGTACCAGGAACACGGTCGCCTCGTCGGTTGCAATCTTCGGATCGTCCAGGGCGCTGACACGCAGCCTGATGTGGACCACGCCCGGCTTCAGGTCGGCGCTGGGNNATGCCGTCCTGATTCATGACCTGCAGCCGGTAGACGTTCTCAATCGAATCCGTGCCACCGCTTGTCTGCACCGTGCGCGCGAGCACTGCGCGATCGCGCATCACGTCGACCTTGATCGGCTCGCGGGCGAGCACCTCGAAGCCGATGCCCGCAACGACGGCCGCAAGCAGCACCGCGTACACCACGACTCGCGGGCGGACGATGCGGCGCACGATGCCCGCCACCTGGAAGCCCTCGGCGAGGGCGCGCTCGGTTGTGTACCGGATGAGGCCGCGCGCATAGCCCATGCGGTCCATGATCTGGTTGCAGCCGTCGACGCAGGCGGCGCAACCGATACATTCGTACTGCAGGCCGTGACGGATGTCGATCCCCGTCGGGCACACCTCGACGCAGACGCCGCAGTTGACGCACGCGCCCAGTCCGAGCGCGGCCGCGTCGGCGTGGCGGCTGCGCGATCCGCGCGGCTCCCCGCGCGCGCTGTCGTAGGTGATGATGAGCGAGTCGCTATCGATCATCGCGCTCTGAAAGCGCGCATAGGGGCACATGTATTTGCACACCTGCTCGCGCATGAAGCCGGCGTTGCCGTAGGTCGCAAAGCCGTAGAAGAGGATCCAGAACGCCTCCCAGGGACCGAGTTTCAGGTCCCAGATCTCGGGCACCAGCTGCCGGATCGGCGTGAAATAGCCGACCAGGGTGAGACCGGTCCACAGCGAGAGCGCGATCCAGAAGACGTGGGTGGCCGACTTCTTGAAGATGCGCTCGATGGAGCGCGGCCCCTGGTCGAGCCGCATCTGCTGGTGACGGTCGCCCTGGATGGCGCGCTCGATCCACAGGAAGAGCTCGGTGTAGACCGTCTGCGGACACGCATAGCCGCACCACAGCCGCCCGGCGATGGCGGTGAAGAGAAACAGACCGAGCGCAGCGCTGATCAGGAGCAGCGTCAGCAGAAAGATATCCTGGGGCCAGAGGATGAGCCCGCCGACGTAGAACTTGCGCGCCTCGAGGTCGAACAGGAGGAGCGGGTGGGAGTCCCAGCGCAGCCAGGGCAGGCCGTAGAAGACGAGCTGCGTCGCCCACACGAGCAGCCAGCGCCAGGTCATGAACCACCCGGAAACGGCGCGCGGATAGATCTTCTGGTGGACCTCGTAGAGGCTGTCCCCGACGTCACCGGCAGGAGCGGCGCCCACCGGCACGATGGGAATCATGCGCGCGAGCGGGTTTTCTGGGACGGCAGTGGTGCTCATCGGGGCGGTGGTCCGCCCTGGGCTACGGGGGCTGGAGCCGGATGCGACAGGCTCCAGACGTAGGCGGCAAGGACGTGGACGCGATCGGTGCCAAGCGTTTCACGGTGGGCGGGCATGACCCCCTCGCGGCCCCTGCTGATGGTCGCGACGATGGTCTTCAGATCGCCGCCGTAGAGCCAGATCTGGTCGGTGAGATTCGGGGCGCCGACGGCGATGTTGCCCTTGCCGTCTGCGCCGTGGCAGGCCGCGCACACGGCGAATTTCTCCTTGCCAAGCGCCGCGCGCGCGGCGTCGTGGGCGCTGCCGGACAAGGACAGCACGTAGTTGGCGACATCGAGGACGGCTTCATCACCGCCGATCGCCGCCCCCATGGGCGGCATCAGGCCATGGCGGCCATCCATGATGGTCTCCTCGATGGCCGCCGGATCCCCGCCATGCAGCCAGTCGTCATCGGTCAGGTTGGGAAACCCGCGCGAGCCACGCGCATCGGAGCCGTGGCACTGCGAACAGTTGTTCTGGAACAGGCGCTCGCCCATGGCGTGCGCGGCCGGGTCATAGGCCAGGATCTTGGTGTCGGTCTGGCGGAACTGGGCATAGAGCGGTGCCGATTTGGCGTCACCGGCCGCCACCTCCTCCTTGAGCTGGCCCTTCGAGGACCAGCCGAGCACGCCGCCGTAGAGGGCGGTGCCCGGATAGAGCAGCAGGTACACGAGTGCAAAGCCGATCGTGATGTAGAACAACCACATCCACCAGCGCGGCAGCGGATTGTTGAGCTCAGTCAGGTCGTCATCCCAGGTGTGGCCGGTGGTCTCGGTGGTGGTCGGCGGCTTGCGGCCGCGGCTTTGCGCGTTCAGGAAGATCGCGCAGGCCAGGATCGAGACGATCGCAAGCACACAGACGTAGTAGTCCCAGAACGGGTTCAGGGCATCAGACACGATCGGACTCACCGCGCTGGGGGATGATGGTGCCCTCGAGGTCATCCTCGAGGGGCAGGCGGGAGGCCTCGTTAAACCGCGGCTGGTTCTGGGCGCGCAGCGCCCACCAGCAGATGCCAATGAAGACCACGAAGCTGACGACAGTAACGCAGATGCGCAACAGGTTGACGTCCACCATGACTCCTAGTTGGAACTCTTCAAGAGGATGCCCAGGTTCTGCAGGTAGGCGATGAGCGCGTCCTGTTCGGTCTTGCCGGCGACCGCGGCCTCGCCGCCTTCAATGTCGCCATCGGTGTAAGGGACACCGACCGTGCGCAGGGCACGCATCTTCGGGGCCACGTCCTTGCCGTCCAGGATGGCCGTCTCCAGCCAGGGATAGGCGGGCATCACCGATTCGGGGACGATGTCGCGGGGATTGTGCAGGTGCAGGCGGTGCCATTCATCGGAGTAGCGCGCCCCGACGCGGGCGAGGTCAGGCCCGGTGCGCTTGCTGCCCCACTGGAACGGATGGTCGTAGACGGACTCGCCGGCCACCGAGTAGTGCCCGTAGCGGAGCACCTCGGCACGCAGCGGCCGGATCATCTGTGAGTGGCAGTTGTAGCAGCCTTCGCGCAGGTAGACGTCGCGTCCTTCGAGCTGCAGCGCGGTGTAGGGCTTAAGGCCCGCGATGGGCTCGGTGGTGGAGCGCTGGAACCAGAGCGGTACGATCTCGACCAGCCCGCCGACGGCGACCACCAGGACGACGAGGATGATGAGCAGTCCGGTGTTGCGCTCGATGCGATCGTGCGTCAATGCCATGCAGGTCTCCTAGGCCGCCGCAGCCGCCGCAGCCCCGATCGGCTCGGCCGGTACCGCAACCAGGATGGCTTTGTTGCCGTAGAGGGTCTTGTAGGTGTTCCACGCCATGATCAACATTCCACAGAGATAGAGAGCGCCGCCGATAAGCCGTACCAGGTAGAAGGGATGCGCCGCCTTGGTGGATTCGACGAACGAGTTGGTGAGCGTGCCGTCGTCGTTGACCGCGCGCCACATGAGGCCTTCCATGACACCTGCGATCCACATCGCGGCGATGTACAGGACGATGCCAATGGTGGCGATCCAGAAATGCAGATCGATCGCCTGCTTGCTGTACATCTGGGTCTTGCCGACGATGCGCGGGATCATGTAGTAGAGGGCACCGATGCTGATGAGACCGACCCAGCCGAGCGCCCCCGAATGGACGTGACCGATGGTCCAGTCCGTGTAGTGGGAGAGCGCGTTGACGGTCTTGATCGCCATCATCGGCCCCTCGAANNTTGATCATGCCGCCCCAGCTGGGTGCGAGGAGGATGAGGGAGAACACCATGCCAAGCGACTGGGTCCAGTCGGGCAGTGCCGTGTAGTGCAGGTGGTGGGGGCCGGCCCACATGTAAGTGAAGATCAGCGCCCAGAAGTGCACGACCGAGAGCCGGTAGGAATAGATCGGCCGGGCAGCCTCCTTCGGGATGAAGTAGTACATGATCCCGAGAAACCCGGCGGTCAGGAAGAAGCCGACCGCATTGTGTCCATACCACCACTGCACCATGGCATCCTGGGCGCCCGCGTAGGCCGAGTAGGACTTCATCGGCCAGAACGACACCGGGATCTCGGCACTGTTGACGACATGCAGCAGCGCGACCGTCAGGATGAAGGCGCCAAAAAACCAGTTGGCCACATAGATATGGGCGACCCGGCGCCGCATGAGCGTGCCGAAGAAGACGACCGCATAGGCGACCCAGACAAGCGTGATCAGGATGTCGATCGGCCACTCGAGCTCGGCGTATTCCTTGCCGCTCGTAAAGCCGAGCGGCAGGGTGAGCGCCGCCAGCACGATGACGAGCTGCCAGCCCCAGAAGACGACGTCGGCCAAGACGCCAAAGGCGAGCCGCGTGTGGCAGGTCCGCTGCACGACATAGAAGCTGGTGGCCATCAAGGCGCAGCCGCCGAAGGCGAAGATCACGGCATTCGTATGCAAGGGGCGCAGGCGTCCATACGACAGGAACGGGATCCCGGCAAGCAGATCGGGCCAGACCAGTTCGGCGGCGATGATGACACCCACCAGCATGCCAACAATGCCCCATACGACGGTCATCACCGCGAAGCGCGCCACAACCTTGTCGTTGTAGACCTCCGTGGCTGGATTTCCAAGACTCTGAGACATGAGTGGCCCTTGGTTTGAGTTCGAAGAAACGCCCGCTGGGTGAGCGCTCCGACCCAGTGTTCAGGCGAATTCTAAGAGGGGGGGGACGCCGCAGCTTTGATCCGTGTCAAAGGTGCGGCACATGCGCGCCTACTCGTCGGGCTGCTCGGGTGCAGGTCTGCTCTCGTCATCGAGAATGCGCCCGCCCTCGGCCTCGAGACCCTCGAACTGGCCGCTGCCCACCGACCACCACAGGAAGCCCGCAATCACGATCACGAGTCCGACGCTAAGGGGGATGAGCAGGTAGAGGATGTCCATGGACGATCAGCGCAGGCGGCCCCGGGCGAGGAGCCGCATCGCGTTGCCGACGACGCCCAGTGAGCTGAGCGCCATGCCGAGCGCGGCCCACTCGGGACGGATGCTGCCCAGTGCCGCGACCGGGATGGCGACGAGGTTGTAGCCCAGAGCCCAGGCCAGGCTCTGGCGCACGATGCGGCGCGTGCGCCGTGCGATCCCGAGCGCCCGCTCGAGCGCGCCCAGGTCCTCACCGAGGACGATGAAGTCGGCGCGCGTCTGGGTCAGGGCGCTGCCCGATCCGAGCGCAATCGAGGTGTCGGCGCCGGCCACGGCCGCCGCGTCATTCATGCCATCGCCGACCATCGCCACCACGCGGTGGGCGCGCTGCAGAGCAGAGACGGCTGCGAGCTTCTCCTCGGGTCCGAGGCCCGCCTGCCAGTTCGCGATATTGAGCTCCCCTGCGACCTGGGCAACGACACTCGCCCGGTCGCCGGAGAGCACGCGCACCTCGCACTGCAGCGCCTCGAGGTGCGCGACAAAGGCCCGTGCGGAGGGCCGCACCGGATCGCCGAAGGAGAACACGGCGAGCGGCCCTTTGGCATTGCCGAGGACCGCGAGCGAATCGCCCTCGGGCAGATCAAGATCGAGGCGCGCGAGGGTTTCATCGACACGGCCGAGCGTGTACTCGACGCCGTCGATGCAGGCGGCGATGCCCACTCCCGCGAACTGCCGCTGGTTGGTGGGAACAGGGCCTGGCACCCCAGAAGCGCGGCGCAGGGCGCAGGCGATCGGGTGCGAAGAGCCCGCCTCGAGCGCCGCGGCGAGCTCAAGCGCGCGGCGCGCATCCAGCGCGGCCCCCTCACAGAGGGTGATCGTCTTGACGCTCATGTGCCCCGCAGTCAACGTGCCGGTCTTGTCCACGAGGACCGTGTCGACCGCCCCCAAGGTCTCGATGGCCGCGGCGCGCGCCACCAGCACGCCCTCGCGGGCCATGGCGGCCTGACCGGCCGCGAGCGCGAGTGGCACCGCCAGTGACAGGGCGCACGGGCAGGTGACGATCAGGATCGCGACTTCCACGGGAATGATGCGCGTCGCATCGAGCTCTGCCCAGACGAGGGCTGCGCCGATCGCGAAGACGGCGAGGGCCGCGCCGAACCCCTGCGCGGCGCGGTCGGCAAACAGCACGATTTCCGGGCGGGTGCGTCCGGCGCGGGCCGCAACGCGCGCCAAGCACGCGAGGACGGTCGCAGCACCCGCGCGTTCCACCTGCACGATGAGCGGGTCGCCGAGATTCACGGCACCGGCCAGGACCTGGGCACCCGGCCGCTTCTCGACGGGCCGGCTCTCGCCGTGCAGCAGGGCTTCCGAACAGGAGCCGCTCCCCTCGATCACGCGGCCATCGGCGGGGACCGTCTCCCCTGCGCAGACGAGAAAGCGCTCGCCGGGCTTGAGCGCCTGGGCGGGGACCGTCCGCGTCGAGCCGTCCGGCTCGATCAAGAGGGCGGCGAGCACGCCGCTACGCGCCAGGGCATCGAGGTGTTCGCTCGCGCGCAGCATCGCCCGTTCCTGGAGCCAGCGCGAGCCGAGAAGGAGCGCGACAAACATGCTGATCGAGTCGAAGTAGACGGGACCCGCACCCCGCCAGATCGACCAGAGGCTTGCCAGTGCCGCGACCCAGATACCGAGCGTGACCGTGACGTCCATGCCCAGGCGCATGAGGCGCAGATCACGCGCCGCTGCGCGAAAGAACGGCAGCGCGCAGTAGCCGAGCACCGGCAGCGTCAAGAGCAGCTGGGAGAGGTGCAGAAGCTGCATCACATCGGGCTCGATGTCGTCGGGGGCGGCGAGGTAGCTTGGAACCGAGAGCATCATCACCTGCATCATGCACAGGAGCGCAATGAGCAGACGCCGCAGCCGCTGCCGTGCAAGGGAGCGCTCTGCGGCCAGCCCGGGCGCATGCAGGCGGTATCCGAGGCGCAGCACCGTGCGCACCAGGGTGGCCTCGCTGGTTTTTTCTGGGTCATAGGAGACCTGCAGCCGGTGGCTGATGCGATCGACCTGGGCGAGGTAGACGCCCACCGTGCGCGCGAGCGTGACTTCGATCGCGGTCGCGCAGGCGGCGCAGTGCATGCCTTCGACAAGGAGTTCCGTCTCGGTGAGCGTGGCCGGTGTCCGGGCCGGTGCCGCGTCCGCTGCCAGCTTGGCTGCTGACTGTGCTGCTGCCCCGTCAAGGAGCGCCGCCACGGTGGCGCAGCCCTGGCAGCAGAACACCTGGCGCGAGGCACCCACGCTCGCCCAGACCGCCGTGCGCACGCCCGCAGCAAGCCCGCAATGGGCGCACGACCAGGTAGCGCTCGCGTCGTCGCACGGCGGGCTGGCCTGCGTTCCGGAAGAGGGAAAGGAGAGGGTCAAGGCGTGTGCTGGCCGGCGATCGTCGTTGGCGCAGACTAGCCGGTTCGTCCAGCGCATGGCTTGATCCACATCAAGCCTGCCGGGTCCCGGCCACGTGTGCGCACCGGTCTGGGGCGGATTGAGACAGTTGAGCCACCGCAGCCACCGCAGAAGCCATCATAGACGCCAGTGCGCTCGCCACCGCACTCGCCACCTCAGAGGCCAGCCGGTTGGTGGGTCGGTGGGTCGGTGGGTCGGTGAGAGAGGGTGCCGCGGGTGCGGTCACGCATCGCTCACGGGCCCGGGCTCGCGAGGTGGCTGGGGTCTTTCCGTGATCTGCGGAGCCGGGATGATCACTCGGTGAGACCGCGTGCGAGGGGACTCGAGAACCGGCACGATCAGGACCCCGTTCCCCTTCGCGATGAAGACGAACTCCTGACCTGCTTCCCATCGCTGTTGATCGCGAACGGCTTTTGGAATGGAGATCTGGAATTTGCTGGACAGGGTTGCGGAGCGGGCCATTTCTCACTCCAGTTGGATCGATCCAATTTGGGTAGGAATAGACAAAGGCAATGTGCCGGTCAAGCGGCGTTGCTTGCTGCGCGCCGTGATCCTCGCGCACCTGCCGTTCCTGCACGACGCGGTTCTTCGGGGCGCGGGACAGGCTGGACGAACGCGAGGCCGCTCAAGCGTGGCAGCCCCCTGTAGCGCACCCTCGTGCGCAGGACGTGATCGCGAAGGGGTGATCTCCGAACCATGAGGCAGCCCCAAGCGGCTTTCCCAAGCGGCGCCCCCATGCGGCGCCCCCATGAGGGTGATCCTTCCGGTTATGCATCCTGTCGCGCGGCTTGGCGTGCAGGGGCTCACTAAGGGGGATTCGATGCCTGACTGAACGGGCTGCCAGGGAAGCGGCGCGATCGGCTCGGATCGGGAAGGAGCGCTCAGTCCCAACCCGGCATCAGCCCGTACTTCCCGGAGATCTCCTGCGATGCTGCAATGACGCGCTCGCGCAGGAGGCCGGGCGGGCCCCTGCGGCGCTTGCGCGTCTTGCGTGAAGCGTGCCCTCCTCTTTAGCAATCGATGAAGTGGTGGGCGTAGAGCACGAGCCGCGAGCCGCGCAGTCCCATGTTCACCAGCCGCTGCGCGCGTTCTTCGATGCGGGCGCGGTTCTTGTGATAGACGCCCAGCATGCCCTCGTGGAGCACGCCATACACGTCCAGCGCGCGCAGCGCACTCGAGAGCACGAGACATTCGAAGGTCTCGTCGCCCTGTTCGAGCTGGAAACGAACGCCGCGGGAATCACTGTAGGCATCGCCCAGATTGACCGGCGTGCGCGGCGTGCGCAGGCTGCGGGGATAGTCGGATGCGATGCGGTCCATGTGAGCTCTCCAGGTGGCTGACAATCCCAGTATCGGACAAATTCCGGTAACCTAAAGCACGAATAGGACTTGTTTGCGGCGCCTACTCGGTGCGAGACTAAGGACTCTACCCCTCATTTGCTCCACCAGTTGCTACCTAATTTGCTACCTAAGTTGCCTCCTGACCCTCCCGTCCGGGGGCGTTGTGCCGATCGGTGAGGCTCCATGTGCGGACGCTACCAACTCGAGGATGACTGGTCTGACTTCCCGGAATTCCACGTTCCCTCCGAGTTCCGGCCGAATGACGACGTGCGCCCCAGCCAGGCGGCGCCGATCGTGCGCCTCGATGAGGGACAGCGCTGGCTGGGCGAGATGCGGCACTGGGGGTTTCTGAGAACCTGGCCCGGACCGAGTGGCAAATGGGTCAAGAAGCAGCTCTTCAATGCAGTGGGGGAGGAACTCGGCCAGAAGCGCGCCTTCAAGGCCGCCTTCGGTCACAGCCACTGTCTGGTGCCGATGTCGGCGTGGTACGAGTGGCCGCTCATCGACGGCAAGAAGACGCGCGTGCGGATCGGCCTGAAGGGCCGCCGCATGTTCGGGGTGGCGGGCCTCTACGAGACCTCCAAGCATCCGGACACCGGCCTGCCGGTCGCCACCTTCACGGTGGTGACGGTGCCGCCCAACGAGCTCCTGGGCACCGTTCATGACCGCGCGCCACTGGTGCTTGCCGACGCCGATCTCAACACCTGGCTCGAGGGCGGCCCCGCCGCCCAGGCGTTGATCGGTGCGCATCCCGACAGCGCGGCGTTCTTCATCGAGGCGCCGGGTCGCTAGGGCGCGAGGCGTGGGGCGGCCTAAATCAGTGGAAGTCGCGGCTCTCGACAACCAGCTGGCCAAGCAGGCTGGAGTGGTCGACCAGGCGTTTGGCGACCAGGTGGGTGACCTCGCCCTCCCGCTGCCAGACTCCATAGACGGTCAGGAGCATCGAGCCCAGAAGCTCGCGACGCTGGCGGCGGCTGACATCGTTCCACACGATGATGTTGGTCGTGCCGGTCTCGTCCTCGATGGTGACAAACACGATGCCCTTGGCCGTGCCCGGTCGCTGGCGTACCGTCACGATCCCCGTCGTGCGCGCCAGCCGGCCGTTCGGAAAGCTCTTCAGCTCAGCCGCGCTCGACAGGCGCATCGCGGTCAGGCGCGGACGCAGCAGCGCGAGCGGATGGCGTCTTAACGTCAGTCCCATGCTGGCGTAGTCGGCAACGATCGCCTGGCCTTCGGGGGCCGGTGCGATCGCGGGCAGGACCTCCCTGACCGGCGCCGTCTTCAGGAGGCTGCGCTCGCGGGACAGGCCCGCCACGGCCCAGCGTGCCTGGCGGCGATGGCCGACGAGCGCACTGAGTGCATCGGCTGCCGCGAGGCACTGCAGGGCGCGTGCGTCGAGGTCAGCCAGGCGCGCGAGGTCCTCGACAGCGCCAATCCGCTCACGCGCGAACGCCTCGACGATGCGCCGGCCGGCGTCTGCGCTTAAACCCCGCACGCAATTCAGACCCAGGCGCACCGCCGGCTGCTGCCCTGGCGCATCGCCCTCCTCGAGCGTGCAGTCCCATTGGCTCACCAGGACGTCGATTGGCTGTACACGGATGGCATGGCGCTGGGCATCCTGGATCAGCTGCGCGGGACCATAGAACCCCAGCGGCTGGCTGTTGAGCAGCGCGCACAGGAATGCCGCCGGCTCGTGATGCTTGAGCCAGCAGGAGACATAGACCAGGAGCGCGAAGCTGGCCGAGTGCGATTCCGGAAATCCGTATTCGCCAAAGCCCTGGATCTGTCGGAAGATCTGTTCGGCAAATTCCAGGCTGTAGCCGCGTGCCGTCATGCCTTCGAGGATGCGGGCATGGAAGGGACCGAGGCCGCCCTTGCGTTTCCAGGCGGTCATGGAACGCCGCAGACGGTCGGCCTCGCCGGGCGTGAAGCCGGCTGCGAGCACGGCCAGCTGCATCACCTGCTCCTGGAAGATCGGCACACCCAAAGTGCGCTCGAGCGCGGCCTTGACGTCGGGACTCGGGTAGGTGACGGCTTCCTTGCTCTGGCGGCGACGCAGGTAGGGGTGCACCATGCCGCCCTGGATCGGGCCCGGGCGCACGATCGCCACCTCGATCACGAGATCGTAGAAGGTGCGCGGGGCCAGTCGCGGCAGCATGCTCATCTGGGCACGCGACTCGATCTGGAACACGCCGACCGTGTCGGCCTTGCAGATCATGTCGTAGGTGGCCGGGTCTTCCGCTGGTACGTCCTGCATGCGAAACACCGTGCCGCGCCGCTTGCCGACCAGGTCGAGCGCACGCTTGATGGCCGAGAGCATGCCCAAAGCGAGCACGTCGACCTTGAGCAGACCGAGCGCTTCCAGGTCATCCTTGTCCCACTGGATCACCGAGCGCTCGGGCATGGCGGCGTTCTCGATGGGCACCAGCCGCGAGAGCTTGTCGCGGCTGATGACGAAGCCGCCGACGTGCTGCGACAGATGGCGCGGAAAGCGCAGCAGCGCATCGATCAGCTCAGACATCTTTTGCATCACCGGACTGGCCGGATCGAATCCGTTCTCGACGAGCCTCTCGGCGACGAGGCCGCCCGCGTCCCACCAGGTGTGCGCACTCGAGAGCCGGTTCAAGCGCTCCAGATCGATACCCAGTGCACGTCCGACATCACGGATCGCCGAGCGAGGCCGATAGGTGATGACAGTGGCCGCCAGCGCGGCCCGTTCGCGCCCGTAGCGTCCGTAGATGTACTGGATCACCTCCTCGCGGCGCTGATGTTCGAAATCGACATCGATATCCGGCGGCTCGCCGCGTTCACGCGAGAT
Source organism: Burkholderiales bacterium (assembly GCA_003136595.1). Lineage (GTDB taxonomy): Bacteria > Pseudomonadota > Gammaproteobacteria > Burkholderiales > Burkholderiaceae_D > BOG-994. Next base: position 13,591 of record PLEY01000070.1, on the reverse strand, counting down.
GAAGCGCTCAAAGAGCAGGTTGCCGCGTGCCGGATCGACTTCGGTGATGCCCAGGCAATAGCAGACGGCCGAGTTGGCCGCTGAACCGCGCCCCTGGCAGAGGATGCCAAGCGAGCGGGCATGGCGCACGATGTCAAAGACGGTGAGGAAGTAGGATTCGTAGTGCAGTTCGGTGATGAGGGCGAGCTCGTGCTCGATCTGTGCCATGACGGCAGGCGCCGCCCCGTCCGGATAGCGTACGGCCAGGCCGTCCCAGACCATGCGCCGCAGATAGCCGGCATGGGTCTCACCAGCTGGCACCACTTCCTCGGGATATTCATAGCGCAGCTCATCGAGCGAAAACTGGCAGCGTGCTGCGACCTCGAGCGTGGCCGCGAGCCATTCGGCCGGATACAGGCGCGCGAGGCGCAGCCGCGAGCGCAGATGGCGCTCAGCGTTGGGCTGCAGCTGCATGCCGCAGCGGGCGAGCGGCTCGCCCAGCCGGATCGCCGTCAGGGTGTCCTGGAGGGGCTTGCGCGAGCGCACATGCATGTGCACGTCCCCGGCGGCCACCAGAGGCAGCCCGCTCGCCTCGGCCGCGCCGCGCAGGCGCTCGACGAGCAGGTCGTCGTTCATGCGGTGCAAGAGCTCGACGGCGATCCAGATGCGTCCGGGGAACGTCGCTGCGCACCACAGGGCATCGGCGCACAGGGTGGCGAGCGAGGCCTCGGGGTCGGGCAGGTAGAGCGCGAGGCAATCCGGCATGCCTGCCAGATGGGTTGCCGGACCGGCTGCAAGATCGCTGCGTTCGAGCCGGTAGTGGCCCTTTGCGGCGCGCATGCGTGCCAGGGTGATCAGTTCGCAGAGATTGCCGTACCCCTCGCGGTTGATCGCCAAAAGCACCAGGCGCAGACCGTCGACGGTGGTGAATTCGCTGCCCACGAGGAGTTTTAGACCGGCTTCCTTGGCCTCGACGTGGGCGCGCACGATGCCCGCCAGTGAACATTCGTCGGTGATGGCCAGTGCCGCATAGTTCAGGGCCACAGCGCGTGCCACGAGCTCTTCGGCATGCGAGGCCCCGCGCAGAAAGCTGAAATTGGATACGCAGTGCAGCTCCGCGTACCCGGGAAGTTTGGACGGCGTCACCTCGATCTGCTGCTATCTGGGACCACCGAGCAGCACGATGCGCGCGCCAAGCCTGGCCAGACGCGGCTGCAGGATGCGGTAGACGTCGCGGTCGAAGATGGCCTTGCCGTGGGCGAGCAGGTCAGCAACCTCGTCTTCGGAGGCGGCGCTACCCAGGTAAGACCAGCCCTCCACGACGTGCAGTACCGGCCCTTCGCGGATGCCCACCGGACCGGGATACGGCCAGCTCTGCAGGTGCTCTTCAGCAAGCGCTGCGAGCAGCCGCTCGTCGTGTGCAGCACGCGTCTCGGCACCACAGCAGGCACCCAGGCAGCGCTTCACCTGGTGCGCAAAGCAGGGCTTGCCAGGCCGCCCCTTCTCCAGCCCGAGCACCACCGGACACAGGCCATTCTGGTCGGCGACATGACGCAGGGTCGCCTGGGCCTTCCTGGCGTTGGCATAGAGGCCATAGAGGTTCTCATCCTGGTCGAAGAACAGGTCATCACCGGCGGCCAGGCTCAGGCAGAGCTCGTGCGCGCGCGGCAGCAGGCGCCATGAGCACAACTCCTGGCTGCGGCGCAGCTGCTGGTTGTACAGGGGCTTGCGCTGCTTGATGAGCTGGGCTTCCTTCAGGAGGGCACCGAGCTCGCCGGCGGTCTCGATCCAGTCGATGCGCCGTACTTGCTGGGCGAGCTCCATGTCCGATTCGAGCCGGTGATCGGCGCTGAAATGGGCCAGCACCCGCCGCCGCAGGTCATTGGCCTTGCCGATATAGAGCGGCAAGCCATTCTCGCCATAGAAGAAATAGACGCCATGGCGATGCGGCAACTCGTCCAGACCCTGCGCATCGAGGTGCTGAGGCAGGCTGGGGGCGGCCGTCAGTGCCCTGACGACGCCTTGGATCTGCCCGGCTTCATGGCTTGCGTGCAGGGCCTGCCAGAACTGCCAGATGAGCCGGGCATCGCCTAACGCCCGATGCCTTTCGGTCACGAGGAGCCGATGCCTCTCGATGAGCGCGTCCAGGTTGTGATGGCGAAATCCCGGAAACAGCCGCCTCGACAGCTTGACGGTGCAAAGGACCGTTGGCCGGAATTCCATGTCCAGCCGCCGGAACTCGTTCTTCAGGAAGCCGTGGTCGAAGCGGGCATTGTGGGCGACCAGCAGATGGCCTGCGAGTCGTTCTTGCAGGGCCTCGGCCAGATCGGCAAACGACGGGGCATCGGCCACCATGGCATCGCTGATTCCGGTGAGTCCCGTGATCATTTCCGGGATCGGCATGCCAGGATTCACCAGGCTGGACCATTCGCTGACGCCCTGGGGGCTGACCTGGACGATGCCGATTTCAGTGATGCGATCGCGGCCCGCCTGGGTCCCGGTGGTTTCCAGGTCGATGAAAGCCATTGGCACGCTCGACATGGGTCTCTTGTTCTAGGCGAACAGGCCGTGCAGATACCAGGCGTGGGCCTCGTCTTCTGCCTTGCGTTCCCGATAGATCCACAACAGCTGGCCCTGCTGGTTTTCAGCGATGTAATAGTCGCGTGCCACGAGGGCATCATCCCACCAGCCGGCTTCGATACGCTCGGGTCCGGCCAGCAGCGACAGCGCCGTGCCATGGCAGGGCCGGTGCCCGCGCACTGTCAGGGGACGGGGTGTCTTCAAAAGCCAGGCCGGGCGGGGCGATGGGGTGCTGGGCGCCGGCCCATTCCCGGCCGCGGGCGCCGCGCCGACCTGCCAGGCTTTTTCGGGCCGGTGATCGGCGTGCGAGCCGACCTGCAAGACGGCGGCGTGACCGAGACGGGCGCGCAGCTTTTCCACCAGACGCTGCACAGTCACGGCCTCGCTTTGCGGTGTTGGGAACAGTTCCTGGTTGGGCGCTGCAACGCTGCCGACGTCATCGGCAGCAAGGCTGAGTTCTTCGATGGGCGCATCCAGAACCAGCGCGCTTAGGCGTTCACGCAACAGCCCGTGCAGATGCAGGGGATCCCGGCACGGCTGTGACAGGTGCAGGATGACGGCGGTCTGTGCCGAAGCGGCACGCCGCCATGCGGCATGATGCAAGGTGAGTGTGATCCGTCCCGTGGCGGCATGGCGCGCGGTGAGCCAGCCGGCCAGCTGCAGGGTCAGGCGGCGTGTCGCAAACAGCAGCGCCTCGGCATGCTCGACGCGTGCGGCCAGTTCGAGCCGGACCTCGAAGCGTTCTGGTGCAGTGAACCAGGCCCGTGGTTCGGCCCGTAAGCCATAGGCCTCGTCGAGTTCGCTCAGTAGGCGCGGCCCGAAGCGCCGAGCCAGGCCGCTGCGCGGCAGGCTGCGCAAGTGCGCAAGGCAGGTGCAGCCGATGCCGGCCAGGGTGGCCAAATGGTCCTGGGCGCTCTCCAGAAGATCCACCGGCAGGGCGTCGAGCCGCGCCTCGAGATGGGCTGCCGTGGCCGTGCGCGGCTGGCCGGGACGCGCTGCAGCCGCCAGCAGCAAGGCGCCCCGGGCGGTGGGCGCCACACCGATGGCGGTTGCCAGTCCGAGGGCGTCAAAGGCATTGCGGATCTGGCCAAGGAGCGCGCGCTGGCCGCCAAACAGGCGCAGGCTCGATGCGATTTCCATCAGCACGCCGTTTTGCACCAGGCTCACGCTCGGTGTGAAACAGAGGGCGGCGAGGGCCGCGGCACGCAGGGCTTCCTGTTCGTCGGCTTCGTCCCTTTCGATGAGCACCAGTTCCGGACAAAGCGCAAGCGCGGTCGCAACCGGCTGGCGCGCGGCAACCCCCTGGCGCTGTGCGCTGGCATTGGCCATGCTGATCCAGCGTCGGTTGCCAACGGCTGTGGCGATCGCGATGGCGGGAACCACAGCCTCAGGCAGCCGGCGCCGGATGCGATCGAGGGGCAGTGTCGGGCAATGCAGAGCGACCCAAAGCATGATTTAAAACAGTCCAAGAAGCGGCAGGAGTCAAGCTGGCAGGAGCCAAGCTGGCAGGAGCCAAGCGTGTGGTCCGTGCGGGTGTCGTTGCGGGGGCTGCCGGTCTGTGCAGCGCACGCGGTTCGGGCAGCCGCAGCAGGAGCGGCTGCACCTGCATCGGACCGCGGCGTTTGATCAGCTGGATCGAGAGCAACCGGTCCTGGGTCTGTAGCGCGGGCGGGCGGGCGAGCAGCAGACGCAGGGGGGCCGGCGAGGACTGCGCCTGGGCGCCGGCGGGCCGCAGCAGGAAACTCAGACCCTGCGCGCTGGCTGCGGCCAGCTGCAGGCGCCGTAGTGCATCCGCACGTGCCTCGGGCAGCCACGCCAAGAGGGCACCGAAGGCCGCGCTTCGCAGGCTTTGCTCGACCGCCCAAAGCCGGTCGGCAGGACGTTCGGCGCGCACCAGCAGCAGACCACGCGGATCGATTCCGAGCTGGGCCCAGCCGTCCGGATACAACAGGCCATGGTCGGCCTCGTCAGAGGCCAGAACGATGATCTGGCGCTGGGCCTTGACGAGGGCCGCAAGGCATGGCGCAAGCAGACGCATTTCCCCAATGCCTGGCGCGGGGATGAGCAATTCGGTCAGGCAGCGCGCCGGCCAGCCGCCTCCCGGCAGCTGGGCATCGAGTGCGGCAAAGCCGCTTGCCACGCTGCTTGCCGGTGCAAACAACATGTCGCCTTGCCAGAGCCGCTCCCGTAGCGGGGCGCTTAGATGCGCATCCAGTTGGGCAAGTCGTGAAGCGCGCAAAGACAGGTGGGACATAGGTACCGGAGAAAGTGTTCCCGCGCCTTGATTCCGAAGGCATGCATGGGCACTGGCACACCGGCCTGCCCGTCGGGCCCAGTGCGGGGTTCAGTGAATCAGGCGGTGGGATCGGGAAAATGGTCAGGTTGTCAGATAGTGAACAAATGTTCCTTTAACCATATCTGACTCCCTTCCCGGCGTCAAATCCTTTTGCAGCCGTGGCATGCGGCTTGGGACATTCTGCCGCCTGGCGCACGCCCCATGCGGCCGCATGATGCAAGAACTCCCGGCTGCCGCCACAGGCAAGAATGTCACAATGGAGCCCCTTTCAGAACAGCCCGGCCCGAGGCCGGGTCTTTGCTCAACCTATGACCCCCCTGAACATCAACGGCCAGGTCCACCCGGTGAACGCCGATCCGTCGACGCCGACCCTTTGGGTGCTGCGCGACATTCTCGGCATGACCGGCACGAAATTCGGATGCGGAGTCGCCGCCTGCGGGGCCTGTACCGTACTCATCGACGGGCAGGCCGCACGATCTTGCGTCACGCCCCTGGCCGCTGCCACCGGCAAGAGCATTCGAACCATCGAAGGCGCGTCCCAGAGCCGCGCCGGCCAGGCTCTGCAGACCGCGTGGCTCGCCCACGATGTGGCGCAGTGTGGCTACTGCCAGAGCGGGCAGATCATGAGCGCGACCGGATTGCTCGAGAAGAACCCGCAGCCAAGCGATGCCGAGATCGATGTCGCGATGGCCGGCAACGTCTGTCGTTGCGGGACCTATCAACGGATCCGTGCGGCGATTCATGCCGCAAGCAAGACGCTGGCCTAGGACACGCCATGGATGAAGGGGGGGTTGCAAGACGCCTGGCGGCAGGCGGGCCGCACTCGGGCAGACCAGACCGGCCCGGCCGGCGCCGGTTCCTTCAGCTGACGGCTCTCGCGGGGGGCGGCTTGCTGATCGCCTGGGCGGCCCCGAAGGCCTGGCGTTGGGGTGAGCGCAGGTGGGCTCTCCAAAACCAGCACTGGCTGCCGAGCGAGTTCATCACCATCCATCCGGATAACACGGTCGAGATCCAGGTCAACCGCCTCGACAGCGGCCAGGGTGCACTGACGGCTTTGCCCATGCTGCTTGCCGAGGAACTCGACATCGACTGGGAGCAGGTGCGGGCGAGTCTCGCGCCGGCCGGCTTAGCCTACAGGGATCCTTTCCTTGGGATCCAGATGACCGGGGGCTCCTCCGGGGTGCCCAATTCATGGATCCAGTACCGCGAGATTGGTGCGGCCGCGCGCAGCATGCTGGTCCAGGCGGCGGCCGCAAGGTGGCAGGTTCCGGCCAGTTCCTGCACGACCGGCTCGGGGATCGTGCGTTCTGGCTCCCAAAGTGCGACCTACGCTGCCCTCTCCGCCGAGGCGGCGCGGGTGCCCGTGCCGCGGCATGTCGCGCTGAAGTCCCCCGCCGAGTTCAGGATCATCGGCAGGAGCCAGACCCGTATCGATGGCGTCACGGCGGCTTCGGGGGCCAAAATCTATGGCATTGATGTGCGCCTGCCGGACATGGTGGTCGCGCTGCTGCTGCGCGCGCCCCGTTTTGGGGGCCAGGTGGAACGCTTCGACGCGGCGGGCGCCTTTCAGGTCCCAGGCGTCATCGACGTCTTCCCGGTTCCAACCGACCGCGGTGGCACAGGCATCGCCATCATCGCAGGGGGCTACTGGCCCGCCAAGCAGGCCCGCGACCGGATCGAGGTCTCCTGGAAGCCTGGCGTGGGTGGGAACGTGTCGAGCGCGGCCCTCCTCGAGGCTTATCGCGCTGCCGCGCGGGCGCCGGTGTCGACCGTCCTGGATGCCGATGTGCGTCCAGGCCAGGATGCGGCCGTGCACCTCGCCGGAGACTATGTGTTTCCGTACCTGGCCCATGCGCCAATGGAGCCCTTGAATGCCACCTTTGAGCCGACCCCGGCTGGCGTGACCGTCTGGTACGGTGCCCAGTTCCAGACCACCGACCAGGTCGCCATCGCCGACACCTTGCACTTGAAGCCCGAGCAGGTGCGGCTCATGACCCTGCCAGCCGGGGGCAGCTTTGGCCGGCGCGCAACACCCACCGCGGATTATCTGCGCGAGGGGGCCGACATCCTGCGGGTCTTCGGGGAGCGGCTTGGACGCCGGCCTCCGCCCGTCAAGGTGATGTGGAGCCGTGAAGACGACATCAAGGGCGGCTATTACCGTCCGGTCCACCTGCACCGGGTCGATGTCGCCCTGGATGCCCGGGGTCAGGTCCTCGTCTGGGACCATGTGGTCATCGGCCAGTCGCTCTCCCGGGGTACGCCCTTTGAGGCCCGCATCATCAGGAACGGGGTCGATAGCACGATGGTGGAGGGCCTCGCCGAAAACGTCTATGGCCTGCCGATGCGGCTGCGCGTCACCCATCCGGAGGTGGACGTGCCGGTTCTCTGGTGGCGCTCGGTCGGCCACACCCATACCGCTTACGTGGTGGAAACCCTGGTCGATGAGATCGCGCACCACGGCGGCGTCGACCCGGTGGCCTGGCGTCTTGCGCGCTGGCCTTTGGAGACGCACGCCCGGCAACGCGCCGCGCTCCAATTGGCGGTCGAGAAATCCGGTTACGGACAACTTCCGCAGCCCGGACATGCCCTCGGTGTCGCGGTCCATGAGTCCTTCGATACCGTGGTCGCCTACGTGGTCGACGTCTCGCTTGTCGAAGGGCGCGCCCGGGTGCACCGGGTCACGGCCGGGGTCCATGCGAATCAGATCGTGAACCCGAGCGCGGCGATCGCCCAGATCGAGGGAGGCATCCTTTTCGGGCTCGCGATGACCCGCCCGGGTTTTGAGATCACGTTAAAGGACGGCATCGTCCAGCAGTCCCAGTTCACGGACTATCCGCCACCCCGCATCACCGATGCGCCGGCAATCGCCGTCCACTTCGTCTCGAGCAGCGCCCCCCCGAGCGGCCTCGGAGAACCTGGGGTGCCACCCATCGCACCCGCCATCGCCAACGCGCTCTTCGCCCTGACCGGCAAGCGTCTTAGGCGGCTGCCCTTCGATCTCTCCTCGAGCTAGACGGATCGCGACCCATCGTCTCCGGATGGCGCGCGGGACCGTGCCTGCCGGGTACGTCGAAGACGGATTGATCAGCGTGTCTGCGCAGCCCTGTGCATGGGCAATCCGGATTTCTGGGTGCGCCCAAGCGCGGCGTGTCAAGGCCCTCGGCGCTCGTCCGGTATCCGGCTGGCACAGGCGGGTCACGTCGGCCGGTGGGCGGCTTAGTGGGGCGTGACGGGGGGCTTCTGGGCGGCGCTTTGGGATCGCTGCCGGCATCGAACAGCGCCTTCTCATGCCGGCCTTGTGGACCACCGCTGGCCCAGACGGGCTCGCTCGCTGTCACCCAGCGCACAGACTCCGGCGCCCGCGCGCCGTAGCTTTGGCGTGGCTTGCCCGGATATCCGGCCGGAAACTGCATCGCGGGCCTGCCGATCGCGACGCCCAGAGACCCCATGCCGACTCGCCCCGTTCTGCCGTACGCCCTGTCTACATCCCGTGGCCGATTCTGAGCAGCCATCTCGGCCCGTGCGGCATGCCATGCCCGCCGCGCCCGAACACGCCCAGGCCCGGTACAGCCCCAGTGACGCTGCGCTGCTTGATCGAATGGCCAGCTCGTACGAAGAGTTTGCCTCGGTCGACTCTGCCGGTCTCGATCCCATCGCCGCGCGCAGCAGTGCGGCGCGCGTTGTGCTGATCGGCGAGGCGAGCCACGGCACGGCTGAATTTTATCGGCTACGCGCGCGCCTGACCCGCCTCCTGATCGAGGAGCACAATTTTTCGTTCGTCGCCATCGAAGGCGACTGGCCGGACGCCGCCCGGATAGACCACTACGTGCGCAACCTCGCGACGCCTCCTGCCGAGTGGATGGCGTTCGCGCGCTTTCCGGTCTGGATGTGGCGCAACCAGGAGGTGCGCGAGTTCATTGACTGGCTGCGCACCTACAATGCCGGGCTCGCCCCGAGCGCCATGGCGTCGGTTCATGGTCTTGATCTCTACAGCCTGTATACCTCGATGCAAGCGGTGCTGGACTATCTGGACAGCGTCGACCCGGCGGCCGCACAGGCGGCGCGCCAGCGCTACGGCTGCCTGAGCCCATGGCAGGAAGATCCGACCGTGTACGGTCACGCAGCCGTGACCGGGATGCACCCCACGTGCGAACCCGCCGTGACCGCGATCCTGACCGCGCTCCTGGACAAGCGCCGCGCCTACGCGCAAGACCGTGGAGAACGCTTCCTCGATGCCGAGCAGAACGCCCGCCTGGTCGCCAATGCCGAGCACTATTACCGGACGATGTACTACGGCTCAGCTGCGTCCTGGAACCTGCGCGACAGCCACATGTTCGACACCCTCCTTAACCTGCTCAGGTTCCACGGGCCCGGCAGCAAGGGGATCGTCTGGGCGCACAACTCCCACGTTGGAGACTCAGCGGCGACCGAGATGTCGACGCGCGGTGAATACAACATCGGCAATCTGTGCCGGCGGGAGTTCGGCGGCAAGGCCTACTCGATCGGCTTTGGCACGGACCACGGGACAGTCGCGGCTGCCACGGACTGGGACGATCCCATGGAGGTCAAGACGGTTCTGCCGGCATTGTCCGGCAGTTACGAGGCACTTTGCCATCAGACGGGCGCGCCCGGCTTCTTCCTGCCGCTGCACCCTCTGGACGGAAAGCTCGCACGGGAGCTCGGACATCCGCGACTGGAGAGGGCGATCGGCGTGATCTATCGGCCCGAGACGGAGCGCGAGAGCCATTATTTTAGGGCGGACCTGCCCCTGCAGTTCGATGAGTACATCTGGATCGACGCGACCCATGCAGTCGTGCCGCTGCCGGTGGAAGAACGCGCGGGCGTTCCAGATACCTATCCATTTGGCGTATAGCCGCCTTCTGCAGCGTCCGATGAGCCGACGAAAGGGCGCAGGCGGTACACGTCCCTCACCTCCTGGCTGGCGTCCGGGGCACCCCAAGCGCCCTTAACCGGGGTCGCGCGAGGCCTCGTGGCTGGATTAGCGCCCGGGCTCGGGCTCGGCCAGGCTTTTCATGTCAATCACGAAGCGAAATCGCACGTCACCCAGGACGACCTTCGCAAAGGCCTCATTGATCTGCTGCATCGGGATGATCTCGATCTGCGGGCCGATCGCGTGCTTGGCACAGAAGTCCAGGACCTCCTGCGTCTCGGCAAGGTTGCCGATCATCGATCCGGCCACGCTCTTGCGGCCAAAGGCCAGTGCCTGGTTGTTCACCGGCGGGAGCCTGTCGAGCGCACCCACCACCACCAGTGTCGCGTCCCGCTTCAGAAGATCGATGAACGGGTTCACATCGTGCGCCTGTGGAATAGTCGAGAGCATGAAATCGAAACGCCCGGCCAGGGACTGCATCGTGGCCCGGTCGCTCTCGAGCACGGCGTGCGCCTCCATGCGCGCCGCCGCGCGCAGCTTCTCGGGCGTGCTCGTGAACAGTGTCACCTCCGCACCCATCGCCCGCGCGATCTTGGCCGCCATGTCCCCGAGGCCACCGAAGCCGACAATGCCCACCTGATCGCCGGCCTTCACGCCCCAGTGTTTCAGGGGTGCGTAGGTCGTCACCCCGGCGCACAGGATGGGCGCCGCGAGTTCGGGCGCAAGCGCTGCCGGAATCTTCAGAACGAACGCCTCATGCACCACCAGAGTGCTGGAATAGCCGCCGAAGGTGTTCTCGCGTCCATAGGTGTTCTGGCGGTCCCGTGCCTTGACTGCAGGGATCACCGGTCCGTTGTAGGTCGCAAGCCAGCTGTTCGGGCCGCTGCAATAGTTCTGCTCACCGTGCGTGCAGGGCTGGCAATGGCCACAGCTCTCGATCATGCAGCCCACGCCGACCGTGTCACCCACTGCGTGCCGCGAGACCTGTGAACCGGTACGGGTCACCCGACCCACGATCTCGTGTCCAGGTACACACGGATAGAGCGTGTTGTACCACTCATTGCGCGCCTGATGGATGTCCGAATGACATACGCCGCAATGGGTCACGGCTATTTCGACCTCAAAGGGGCCGGCCGCGTTGCGCTCAAATGCAAAGGGCAGAAGATCGCTGCTCGAACTGCTGGCGGCATAGCCGACGGTCTGGATCACAGGGACTCCTGGGGAGGGTGGGACGGGCGTACACGAGCAACCGAGGGTAGCCGGGTCGACGCGCAGGCATCTGTGCGCAAGCGTACGGGCACCCGGCGCCTGCTTTGAGGCGTGCTCCGGAGTGCTCGGGATGCGCAGCGCGTTCCGTCGCTGCGCCTCCCTCTGCAATTTGTTCCCCCCGCAGGTGGTTCCTTAATGTGGTCCCTGAATGTGGTCCCTGAGTGGTCCCGAATGTCGTTGTATCCAGCTCGCCCGCTAGCCCTCGTGGCATCGAGGAGTCGCCCGCATCGGGACCGTTGCGGCGTGCGAGGGTATGCCAAGACTAAGGGGTCTGGCGCTATGAGTGCGGCAGGCCGGACGGACGCGGCTGGCGTGGTATTGCCGTGCGATAGCCCACAGACGCAAGGTGCGCGCACCCGCTATGGTTGGCGTGTCTCCCGGCATATGGCTCGCAATTCCGTCGACTGAAGGTCCTGTGAATGTCGCCTTGGCAGGCCCGCCAGAAACATCCCGCTCGCGCGCTGCCCATCGAGTGCTGCGCGCAGGGGGTTCTCGCGTTCAACGTGCGGGGGCCGCGCTCCAGACGCCTCGAACCGTGATCAGGGATGGCGCCCTGATGACTCTGTGAGCACAACCTGGCTGGACTTGGCGATTGCCTTGTCGCTTTGCCTCGCCTGCTCGACACTGGGCTTCTGGCGGGTCGTCTACTTTGTCAGTCTGAGCTACGCACTTTCGATTGCCGCACAGGCGCTCGTGTTCGGTGCAATCTTCCGAGCCTCGCTGGGCGGCTGGCCGCTGGTTCAATGTGTCCTCCTGTTCGCGTATGGACTGCGCCTGGGCAGCTATCTGCTCGTGCGCGCGCAAAGCCCCGGGTTCCAGAAGGAACTGCAGTCCGCGAGGGAGCACGGCCAGAACGCCAGCGTTGCGCTCAAGGCCACGATCTGGGTCGGGGTCTCCCTCCTATATATGATCCTCTTCCTGCCCGCCCTGCTCACCATGGCCGCGCAGGCGCGTGGCCTCGTCGTCTGGTCGTCGCCAGCCGGCGTCGTGGTCATGGCAATGGGGCTCCTGCTGGAGGGCGTGGCAGATTCGCAGAAGTCGCACTTCAAACGCAAGCATCCTGAGCGTTTCTGCGACATCCAGCTCTACCGCATCGTGCGCTGCCCCAATTATCTCGGTGAGATCATCTTCTGGTTCGGCGTATGGCTTGCGGGCAGCGCGTCCGCGCAGACTCTGCTCGAGCGAGGCTCGGCGAGCCTCGGCTTCCTCTGCATCGTCGCGATCATGCTGGGCGCGACGCGCCGGCTCGAGAGCAAACAGGCCGCTCGCTATGGGTCGGATCCGCGCTATGTGGCCTACGCGAGCACGGTACCGGTGCTCTTTCCACTCGTGCCGCTCTATTCCCTGTGCAAAGCGGTGCCTCCCGCAGAGTGACTACGGCACGCATCTGTCTGGCCGGTGCGAGCGGTTATCTGGGCGCACGAGTTGCGGCCGCGTTTCGCGCGCGCGCGGTGCCCGTCAGCGCGATTCTCAGGAGCCCTGGGGATGGCGCCGCGGTGAGCCAGCTCCGGTCGTTGGGCGCCGATGTCTTTTTCGCTGATGCCGCGCGCCACGAGGACTACGGCCCTGCCCTTAAGGACGTCGGGACAGCGATCTCGTGCATGGCCTCGCGTAATGTCCATGTGGATCGTGCGAGCGACTTCTGGGCCATCGATCGAGACGCCAACATCCGCTTCGGGCTTGCCGCCGTGGCAGCCCACGCCCGCTGCATCATTCTCGTCGCCACCTATGAGGGGGTGGCATCGCGGTATTGCAGCGCACTGAGCGAAGCCAAGGAACAGGCGGTTGACGTGATCGCAGCCGCCTGCGGGATCGCCGGCATCCCGTTTGTCGTGATCCGGCCGACCGCGTATTTCAGCGATCTCACCAACCGGGCGTTTGATTCCGTCGCCGCGCACCATCGCTACACCGAGATCGGCGATGGCACTCGTCGCATCAACCCGGTCGACGGCGACGACGTCGCGACGTTCATCGTGGCGCGCGCCATCGCTCCTGGGGCCGCCCGTGCCGACTATCCGGTGGGCGGACCGGACGTGTTCACGTTCCGCCAGATCGGCGAACTCGCAGCAGAGGTTCTGGGCACGCGTGCGGCCCTGCAGGTGCGCGCCATTCCCCCCGGGGTTCTCAGGGTCGCAGCCGGGCTTGCAGCCGCCGGAGGCACCTGCTCGGCGCGTCTGCGCCGCACCGCGGCAATCCTGCGCTGGATGATCTATGCGGGAACCCACGATGCAGTCGCGCCCAGCTGCGGCGAGCGCCACCTGCGCACGAACTACGAAGCCCGGGCCCGCAGCGTTGCTGCGTCTTGGGCGGCCTTCTGAGGGGTCAACTCAGCTAAGGCGACTTACCCACGCACCCACGCACCCACGCACTCAGCCTTCCTGCCAGCATGCCGCTCGGTCTGGGCAGGCTTGGCACGGAACGGTGGACGCCTCATTGGACCCGCACTGGCGCTGCTCGATACCTTGATGGAGCGCCTCGCCATCGAGCGGGCCATCCTCGTCGAGGACTCGCGGGGCGGACGACTCGACCGGCAGTTCGCCGCGCGCCTTTTGCAGCGGGTCGAGAAGCGGGTCGAG
>PLEY01000145.1 GCA_003136595.1 Burkholderiales bacterium | reverse complement strand
CGCTCCGTCCCCTGGCGACTTTGACGTCGGGCGGGCGCATGAGCCGCTCTGGAAAGGCTGCGACGCGGCCGGCATATCCTTTAGACTTCAGACTGCCGGGTTCATTCATTGGAGAGTTGCTCATGTCGTCCCGCCTTACCGCATTGCAAGTCGCGGCCTGCCTGCTGTGGGCAGCAGGTGTAGCGCCCGTGGCCGCCGTGGCCCAGATCAAGATCGGCATGACGCTCTCGACCACCGGTCCGGCCGCCTCGATCGGTGCACCGAGCAAGAATGTCGCCCTCATGTGGCCCAAGGAGATTGCCGGCCAGAAGATCGAGTATGTGATCCTGGACGATGCTTCGAATCCCACCGGAGCGGTCGTCAACACCCGTAAACTGACTTCGGAGGACCAGGTCGACGTGGTGGTCGGCTCGAACACAACGCCCAATGCCATGGCCATGATCGACGTGGTCGCGGAGTCCCACACCCCCATGATCGCGCTGGCTGCGTCGGCCAGCATTGTGGCGCCCATGGACGCCAAGCGGGCCTGGGTCTTCAAGATGCCCCAGAACGACTCGCTGATGGCCACTGCGGTCACCCAGCATATGGAGAACAATGGCGTCAAGACGCTTGGATTCATCGGGTTTTCTGATGGATACGGGGAGAGTTGGTTCAACGAGATCAACAAACTCCTCGAGATCCGACACATCAAACTGGTCGCCAATGAGCGCTTTGGACGGGCCGATACCTCAGTGACCGGCCAGATTGTCAAGATCCTCGCCGCCGCACCCGACGCCGTGCTGATTGCCGGAGCCGGGACTCCCGCTGCGACCCCGGAGATCGCCCTCGTCGAGCGTGGCTACAAGGGGAAGATCTACCAGACGCACGGCATTGCAACCTATGAATTCCTGAAGGTCGGCGGCAAGGATGTCGAGGGAACCTACTTCCCGACGGGGCCGGCCGTGGTTGCAGTGCAACTGCCGGATACGCAACCTGCAAAAAAGGCGGCGGTCGAGTTTGCCAAGCGGTATGAATCGCAGTACGGACCCAATTCCGTGACGCAGTTCGCAGCCGACGCGTGGGGCGCGTGGCTGCTCCTGGCCGATGCGATTCCCCGCGCCTTGAAGGTCGGCAAGCCCGGGACACCGGAGTTTCGTAAGGCATTGCGTGATGCACTCGAAACAACCGAGGGCTTGACGGTGCCGCAAGGGGTCATCAATATGTCGGCAAGCGACCACGTCGGGCTGGATCAGCGCGCCCGTGTCATGGCCCGCATCGAAAATGGCAGGTGGAAGTACGACTATTAACGCAGCTACTGCCCGGCCCCTTGGGCTGGAGCGAGTTCGGAGGCATGATGTTTGCAATCGTCTATAAGGAAGACTCGGTGCCGATGGTTGCACGGTTACGCAGCGAAGGTCCGGATTCGGTCGTCTTTTGGCCGACCGAGGAGCGCGCGAGGGGATTCCTGTCTGGCAAGGGGGATGAGTTCGTCGCAGCTTATGACGTCGTGCGCATCGACGACGAAGGCCTGCACCGGATGGCCCAGGCCATGGGATGCCGGGATGAGGAGATCGAACTTGTGCCATTTCCGAACTAGTGGATTGGATCGAATCAAGCGCCCCGTGTCATGATCCAGTGCCAGTCACTCTAGTTGTCCGCGTCCTCGGATAGAGCAGGGCTATCGTTCGCGGCGCGGGCCATCGCGGCGAGTTTGCGCGAACTCAGATTCTGCAGCTGAGCCAGCGAGTTCAGGTGCTGGTAGATGAGGGCCATGCCTCCCTTGCGCACCAGCGTCTTCAGCTGGTTCGACATCAGCTGCTGCAGGCGGGGCTCCGCGATCCGGTAAAGCCCATTCAAATCCACGGATAGCTCCCCGATTCGGACCTTCGCCGTCATCAGCTCGAAAAGCTTGTAGTCGGCGAAGATCTGGCACAGCTCCCGGGTGCGTCGCAGCTCGTCCTCGAAGCGAGCGAGGAATTCCTGCATCTGGGCGAATTCCGGCGTGGGTTGCCCGGTCGTATCAAAATTCGCGACACCGTCTGCCGAGATCGCGGGCGTATCGATGCAGATGATTGATTCGCTCCCCGCAGTGCCGGCCACGGCCGCGCGGGCCATGCAAAACGGATAGCGCCGCACGTACGCCGGGATGTAGCAGCCGCTTGCCCAACCCTCGGGTTGGGCAAAGAGATTCTCCCCCGGTAGCAGCCCGACCACAGCGACTGGTGCAAATTCGGTCGAGTTGCTCGGAACGAATACGATCGGGTAGTCCCGACCGGCCGGTCCCGCCTCTCCGGCAACGATCGGCATGGCATTGCGCTGGCTTGCGAAAGCGGGGATGTGTCCCGCCATGGGGCGCACACGCATCTCGCGCAGTAATGGGGTTATGCTCTGATAGCCTAGCGGTGCGCTGATTTCCATACCTGCCTCTGCCTGAATCAAGGCCGAAGTGTACTGGGTGATGCGAGAATGCCAAAATCAGCATCGCCTCTGCCCAGGCGGGCAGCAGCCCTGGGCAGAGCGGCCAGGCGGGGCATCGTACAACGCTCGAGGGGAGACGCAAGCGTGGCACGTCTGGGCAGCGCAGAAAGCGCAAATAAACGCGTGTGTGTGATCACGGGCTCATCGTCGGGAATCGGTGCGGCCACCGCCGTGCTCTACGCGCAACAGGGCTGGGACGTCTGCGTGAACTTCTCGCGTGACGCGGCGCGCGCGGAAGGCGTCGCCGAAGAATGCCGTGGCCACGGAGCGCGGGTGCTCGTCGCGCCGGCCGACGTCGCGCAGGACGAACAGTGCACCGCGCTTGCCGCTGCGGTCACGGGCCACTTCGGTCGCTGTGACGTTCTCGTGAACAGTGCTGGAACCACCAAGTTTGTCGACCTCGCCGACCTGGAAGGTCTGTCTGCCGCTGATTTTCAGCGGATCTACGCGGTTAACGTCATCGGGGCATACCAGATGATCCGCGCCCTGGTCCCCCTCTTAAGGCTTAACCCCGGCGCTGGGATCGTCAATGTTTCATCGATCGCCGCCCTGCTGGGAGGGGGCTCAAGCCTCGCCTATATCGCGTCCAAGGGGGCCCTTAACGCGCTCACCGTAGGCCTTGCGCGTGCCCTTGGACCCGACATCCGGGTCAATGCGGTGGCGCCTGGCATGGTGGACTCTCCCTGGCTCAGAAACGGTCTGGGAGTGGACGGTTTTGCGACGCGCCGCCAGTCCTACGAGCGCGAGTCCGCCCTGGCATCGATCGTCACGCCCGTCGATGTCGCCCAGACCATCTACTGGCTTGGCGCGGGTGCCGCCAAGACCACGGGCGAGGTGCACGTCGTCGACGGCGGCCGGCGGGTTGGTCGCGCCTGATCAGACCGGATGCGGCGGCTTGCGTTTGCGCGGTACGAAGTCGAATCCGAAGCGGATCGATGTGGTGCCCGGGCCGATCGTGATCTCCTGCGTCAGTGGCGCGATGTAGGTGCTCATGTCCGGATGCCAGGCGCGTGCTTCGTATTTCCCCTCGGGAAGGTCGACGACCGTGGCCACACCGGTGCGGTCGGTGTTGGCGAAATAGGGCGTGTCGACGACATAGATGAAACCGCGCATCCAGTCGTGCAACAGGCAGTTCAGCCCGACCATGCCGATCTTGTCGAAGGTGATCGGTGCAGGCGTGCCGGCCGAGTAGATCTTCAGCTCAAAGGGCTTGGCCTCCGAGAAGGACTTGACGTGGTGCTCCATGTTGTCGCGATTCGGAAACGAGACGCGCGTGCCAACCCGGATGGTGGTGAGATAGGGTACGAACTGCATGCCCTCCTGGGCCACCACCGCGTCCGGCTCGGCCGGCAAATCCGCCGGCACGCCCGCGGCGGGCTCAAGATAGATCACCACATCGGCAAGCGGTGCACCGGTCTTGTCGGACGTGGTGGCGGTCAGTGTCGCGGCAGGCCCAGACGGGCAGTAGATGCCGATCAGCACACCCAGTAGCGCACTTCCGAGCGTGGCGAGCGGGGCGTGCCCGACCCGGTTTGCCCCGCCCGTCCTTCTGTTTCGGCCCCGGGCCGGGTTCACTTCGTGACGACCTGGTGGTACATCGGCGCGAGTTTCGCGATCAGCTGATTGGACGCGGCTGTGCGGATGCCGGCCTCCTCCATCGCAATCTGCAGATCCTCGGCGAGCGCATTGAACTGCGCGGTGTTGATGTCCTTGCCGCGATGGGCGGTGCCCATGTCCCTGCCGCTGTACTGGCACGGACCACCAGAGAGGTCGCAGAACTGCTCGGCCAGAAGTCCTTCGAGCCGGTCGATGTTCGCGTCCTCAAACTTTCCCTTGATGCGCTCGTCGGCAAGCACGATCGAAAGGAAACGATGCGTGAAATGGCGGATACCTTCCTTCTGACCCAACTGCTCATAAAGCTCTGCGCTGCGCGCAGGTGGCGGCGTCTGCGCCCGGGCACCACCGGCCAGGGACAGGCTTGCACAGACGAGAGCGGCATAGACAAGGCGCTTCATGGTTTATCTCCAGAAAATGAGGGCAAATCAATCAAAAGCAGGATGACCAGACGAGGCGAGGACCGCGGCGCGGCGGCGCCGCTGCCCTCCCGTCATGCTGGAGCGAGCAGGGCTACTTTGCGGCGCTCAGAATCCCACCTGAGCCGACAGATACAGGCCGTGCTGACTGGTCGGATTGAACGGTTTGACGATCGTGCCGAGGTCGACGTAGGCCACGGTCAGCGAGACGTTGCGCGTGGGGAACCAGGCGACGAATGCATCATAGGCATCGCGCTCATCGTCGATCGACAGATTGTGCGGCTTGCCACGGTACTCCAGGCCCGCTGCGAACTTGCGTGTGAAGAGGTAGGCTACTGAAACCTCCGGTTCGAGATGATAGTTGTCGTTGCGGTCGCCCCCGAATCCAAGCAGGCCGAACTCGTTGGCCTTGGTGGCCCTGAGCGTCACATCAGCGAGGATGCTTTGGTCCAGGAAGAGTTTGGTCGCAGCGACATAGAGGTCGGTGCCCGAATTGCTCTTTGCGCCGAGGTCGACCGCGCGATGCACGCCCAGCCCCTCGAGGCCGAAGATGTTGTGGTCACTCTTGAACTGGGCCCCGACGGCGATCTGCGGCAGCAACGAATCCTGATCGTAGACCGCATCGCCCGCCACCCGGACCTTCAGTCCGACAATGTCCTGGCGCAGTCGCACGTCGTAGAGCGCCTTGTCGGTGCCGACGAAATCCTGCTGAGCAAATGAGAGTTCGACACGGTCGAAGAGACCGAGCGCGACGCCAGAGGTGGTCAGCCTGTAATCCTGCGTATTGAGGTACGTGTAGTGCAGGTTTCCCCCATAGCTGTCCTTCGTGCCATAGCCGGTGATGAGTGCCCAGGGCGTGAGGCCTCCCCCGCCCGCTCCTTCGACCTCGCTCACCCCTCCGGTGGCAAGCAGCTTGCCCATGTCCGGTGCGGGCACGCCGCCCATGTCGTCGGCTAACGCCATCCGGCAGACCGCGGCGAATGCCACGGCGACGAGGCGAGCTATCCCTGTTGTGCCAAAACTCATTCATTTCTCCCAAGTTTCTTGCGACGGCTCTTGATACGGCCCAAAAGTGTGAACGGTTTCACGAAAATGCCCGAGTCGACAGGAAACATCACATCTTGAGGAATTGTCTATAGTTGCTGCAATCGGTCGACCCTGGCTGGGTCGGAACCGGCTAAGGACGGTGCATTGTCCACCGGAGAAAATTGGACCTTGGCTTGGGGCTATCGCATAATGATCTGGTCATGTGAGCGCCCAGGAGCGTTGTTGCGCTGGGCTTGCCCTCGTTCTTTGCGGATGAGGACAGTGACTGCGGCCCGTAAATCGGGCTAGCGAAGCGGGCTAGCGAAGCGAGCCGATGCAGTAAGCCGCTGAAGTGATGTGATGAAGTGATGCGATGAAGTGAGCCCATGAAGCCAGCGGATGTTCGCGAGTGCCAGACCGATGCTAGCTGAATCCGGTTCCGCGGAAGCGGGCGGAGGCGCGCGCATGGGTCCAGCGTCCTTGGGCGGCTCCGCCAGGCCCTGGCTGCGACGCATGGCCCGCGCATCGGGCAGCGCCTCGGCCGTTGTATCGGGCAGCACCCTCGGCGCGGGCGAGCGCGACCGGCGCGCCAGCCAGGACCTGGAGCTTCGGGTCGAGCTCGAACAGGCGCGGCTCCTCGTCAAGCAACTGCCGGTGCTCATCATGACGGGCACGCTCCTGCCCTTCCTGATGGTGATCGCACTCGGTCGCGAGTTGCCCCTGAGGATCCTTGGGGCCTGGATGGCACCACTGCTGTTCATTGCGATCCTGCGGGTCTTCTGGCTGCGCGAACTGAGGCGGCACCCGCTCGACGAGCGGCTGCTGGGTCGCTTCCTGTACAAGATGTTCTTCACCGCGCTCATCACCGGCGCCGTCTGGGGCGCACTCGGGATCTTCCTCTATTCGACCTCGAATCTGCCGACGCAGTTGCTGCTGCTCGTGGTCATCACAGGACTGGTCGCCGGCGCCGTCAGTTCGCTCGGCTCGAACATGGCGATCTTCCTCGCCTTTTCGGCGCCGATGCTGCTGCCGCACATCGCGGCTCTGCTGATGTTCAGGGATCAACATCTGTTGATCCTCGCCGTGCTGACGATGGCGTTCCTGTTGTCGATGACGTTCGTCGCGCGCAACACCAACCGTGCCATCCACAATGCCATCCGCCTGCGCTTCGAGAACGAGGCCCTCGCCGAGGAACGCGATCGCCAACGCCAGCTCGCCGAGGAGGCGAGCGCCGACAAGTCGCGTTTCCTGGCGGCAGCCAGTCATGACCTGCGCCAGCCCCTGCACGCGCTCAGCCTGTTCTTTGGCAGCCTCCAGGAGCGCAACCAGCAAGCCAACCTGATTCCGATCCTCGAACCGATCAAGCAGTCGCTCGATTCGTTACACGGACTTTTCTCGAGCCTCATGGATCTGTCGAAACTCGACGCCGGAGCGCAACGACCGAGCGTGCGCGATTTCTCCCTGCGTGCCCTGTTGCAGCAGATCGAGATCGAACATTTTGTGACGGCCCGTGCCAAGGGCCTGTCGCTGCGCGTCTTCGCTCCGGACTACTGGGTGGCTTCAGATCGGGTCATGCTCAAGCGCATGCTCGATAACCTGATCGCCAACGCGATCCGCTACACCGAGCGCGGCGGCGTGCTGGTCGGGTGCCGGCGGCGCGGTCATTTCATTGCGATCGAGGTGTGGGACACGGGCATCGGCATCCCCCATGATCAGCAGTCGGAAATCTTTCGCGAATTCGTGCAGCTCGCCAATGCCGAGCGCAATCGCGAGCGCGGACTGGGCCTGGGTCTGGCGATTCTGCGGCGTCTATCCCTGCTGCTCGACCATCCCGTCGCCGTCGTTTCGCGACCGGGCCGGGGCAGCAAGTTCTCCATCCTGGCGCCGGCGGCGGAACTCGACGTCGCGCCGAACACGCTCGGTGGACCTGTCCCGCCAACCGAGGGCCGGGAGCGCGCCCAGATCCTCGTGATCGATGATGACCGCCAGGTCCGGGAGGCGACCACGACGCTGTTGAGCGACTGGGGCCATGAGGTGCGCTCGAGCCCCGACGAGTCGGGGGCGCTTGCCCACTTTGAGAACGGCTTTCTGCCCCATGTCCTGATTGTCGACTACCGACTCAGCCACGGCCAGAGCGGGGTTCAGGTTGCCCAGCGGCTGGTGCGCAGGCTTGCGCGCCGACCTCAGCTGTTGTTCATCTCCGGCGACCCCCTCGCCCAGGATGCGCGCGAACTGGCCAAGGATGGGGCCATCCTCCTGAACAAGCCGCTCAGTCCGACCGCGCTGCGGGCCGCCATCGCGCGCGACCAGAGCGAGCTCGAGCAGAACCTCTAGC
>PLEY01000010.1:2683-2992 GCA_003136595.1 Burkholderiales bacterium | reverse complement strand
TCCTCGTAGCCGACGAGGAACAGTTCCGGCTGGACAGCAAGCTTGCGCTCGATATCGCGGTGCGGATCATTCCAGGGGCGCACGAGACCGCAGGTCTGCCACAGCAGGATGACGGCAGCGGTGTCTTCGATCTGGAAGGAACGGATTTCCATGGGTGTGGACCGGGGTTGAGGTCGTAGCGCAGATTCGTGGGCAGGGTCGCGACCAGCACGCGCAGTCGTGCTCCATCTTGACGTGGGTTCCGAGAGGCATGGGGCATGTTCACCCATGCCTGGCTTGCGAAGGGGCCAATTCGCTCGATTCGCTCGA
>PLEY01000010.1:131-2608 GCA_003136595.1 Burkholderiales bacterium | reverse complement strand
TCGATGACCCAGCCAAACTTTCCAAACTCGGAATCGTCGACCTTCTCAAGGACGTTGCAGCCTTCATCGCGCAGGGCCTTCAACAGGGAAAGGAGATCGTCCACGCGGTAGTTGACCATGAAGGGTGCGGTGCTCGGCGCAAAATGCTCGCTTTCGGCCGAGTTGATGGACCAGGCGGTCGTGCCGGCAACCGGCTTGCCTTCGCTGTCGGCCCAATCAAACGCTGCCCCTCCCCATGACTGGACATCGATTCCCAGATGGGTCTTGTACCAAGCTCGCAGCGCCGTGGCGTCCTTGGCTTTGAAGAAGATCCCGCCAATGCCCGTGACTCGTTTCATGCAACCTCCAAAATCGTATGTTGAGCAGCTGCACTGTGCCTTATGCGGTCTGGCTTGCGCAACTGTGAGAGCAGACGGGCCGGGGCATCCCTCCAGTCTTCCTTATGCACACTTTCTAAGCGCACTTCCTAACCTCGCTTCGACGCACTTTTCTCCGATTCCAGACCCTTGGGGAATTGTATACGGGTGGGTCTAAGGTTGCGCAAGTCTTAACGCTGGGCGCGCCACATGGTCAAACGACCCTGCGCCCTTCTGAATCGATTGCTCACCTCCGCCCGCCCGAGCCGCCGGATCCCCCAAGCCAGATTCGTAGTGGACTCTCGGTTCGGTATCCGGCGCTCGGCCGGTGCGGTGGTCCAAAGTCCATGCCTGGCTGCACACGGCTTGGAGCGTGCGGTCGACCAGGACCAACTCAGATCGAGAGGCTCGGCGCCGCGGTCTGAGCCCGATCCCAACCGACAACGGACGCAAGTCGTCATCTAGTCATTGGGCGCGCGCTGCAAGAGTCGCAGCCTGATGAGACTCTCGGCGGCCGCGATGATGGCCTCTTCGTTGCTGCGCGGCGACCAGCCTAGCAGTTCCACAGCCTTCCTGTTGGATGCGCTCTTGACCTTGCCGAGTTCAGATGAAAATTGGGCGATCGTCGGATTGAAAAGCGAGACCAGCCTCATCAGCCAGTTTGGCGCCACCCGGGTCGGTACCCGGCGCGCGGCCTCAAGCAGTCGCCTGCGCAGGAGTTCAGCAATCTGCTGCACGCTCATGAAATCGCCTGCGACGGCGAGAAATCGCTGGCCGCTTGCGGCCGGACTGGTCATCGCGCTTAAGTGCAGGTCGGCGACGTCGCGCACGTCGACGATACCGAAGGCGAGCTGCGGCAGGAGGGGCATTTCCCCATTGAGGAGCCTGCGCACGATATCGAGCGATGGGGAGTAATCCGCTGCGAGCACGGGCCCGAGAACCACCACAGGATTCACCACCGCGAGTTCGAGTGCTCCACCCTCTTTCGCAATGAAGTCCCAGGCAGCCCGTTCGGCCAGGGTTTTGGACTTGACATAGGCGGAAAGCCCCCCCGCATTGAGGTCGGTCCAGTCGGTCTCGGTAAACGTTGGGTGATCGGCAGGGTAGCCGTAGCCGATTGCAGCAAACGAGGATGTGAGCACGACGCGCCTGACGCCCGCATCGCGTGCTGCGCGCAGGACCCGCAGTGCCCCATCGCGTGCCGGGATGATGAGCTCGTCCTCGTGCTTTGGCACCCCCGCGGAGAGCGGCGATGCAACGTGCAGCACATAGGTGCAGCCACTCACGGCCTCTGGCCAGCCGGCGTCCGACCCCAACTCGGCCACCGCGAAACTGAGCATCTGACCGGGTTCCTTGCCGGCCGATCTGAGCAGCGCACGCACTTCGGGCTCGCGCAAGACCGAGCGCACTGTCGCACGCACGCGGTAACCGGAACGGAGCAGCTCCAGGATGCAGTAACTGGCAATGAATCCGGAACCCCCTGTCACCAGCACGGTCTCGCTGCTCATCTCACGCACCTATGCGCCTTGGGCATCATTTAATCCTTTCCCGGTCTGCCTCGACCGTGGGGCCCTGTCGGGGCATTTGAGGCGCGCGCGCCCGTCTTGTCCCCGGCCATCGTCAGGTCGGGTCGATGCTTCCCGGAACGTGCTGAGCGGTCGCGGGTTCAGAGTTAGCAACGAAGTGGATCGATCCCGCCCGTGAGAAAAAGCCGGCCTGCACCAGCACTGGGTCGCGGGGCGTCCGCCAAGCGAATCGCAGACAGTCTCTGTTCGTTGCCGCTCAGTTGGCACTTATTTGACTGGTGCTCGGGGCTGGCAATCCATCTGGACTTCACGACCACGCTGCCTGCCTCCGTCAAGCACAGCATAACCGATGTGGGTGGCCGGCCCTAAAGCCCGGTCCGTGAGCACTCATTTTGAGCTCTGCGCATCTGCTGCGAGATCGACCCCGGGGCGGGTCTTTGCCAAGACGCTACCGGGAAGTCTGGAACGACTGCTCCCTGGTGCTCCGTTCAGGCACGATAGCGCAGTGGCTCGACCACCAAGGCGAAGGCTCGGGAAGACTGGCGAGGGCTTGGGTACTGGGGCGTGTTAACACTAATGATTAAATATCGATTAC
>PLEY01000010.1:0-125 GCA_003136595.1 Burkholderiales bacterium | reverse complement strand
TATACCCGCATGAACCGCTGGTCCAAGCTGGGTGTCCTGGATCTTGTGTTCGAACGCTTGCAGCAAGCCCAGATCGTGCGCATCAAGATCGAATCGGTGGCCCTCGACAGCACCATCGTCAAAGT
>PLEY01000149.1 GCA_003136595.1 Burkholderiales bacterium | reverse complement strand
GCTGGCGATGTTCCAGACGAGCGGGCAGGGTGCCGCGCACCATCCGAGACACGCCAAGGGCGCGACCCGCGTCGCGGTGAAGTCGTTGCCCCGCAAGAAGGCCTGAGGATTGACCATGATCATCACGATCTCCCAGTTAGTCATCGGATCTGTCGATTTGCTGGCAGCGTTTCTCCTCATGTTCGGGTTATGGCGCATGTCCTCCCCCGTGACCGCGCCCTCCGGGATCCTGGTTGCGGGGGGTGGCATNNCGGCCGCACCTGCCGGTCAATGTCGGACTGGCCGCCGGCGCGCTTCTGATCGGGGCGGGCATCGCCTGGTGGAGCGGTCGCCGCGTCGCGATCACGGCGATGCCCCAGGCGGTGGCGTTGTTCAACGGNNNNTCGCCTGGGCGAAACTCGACGGCATCCTGAAGAAACCCCTGCAGGTGCCGGGGTTGCAGGTGATCAACGGCGCAGTGCTCCTCGTGGCCCTCGTGGTCGGCGGCTACATCGCGTTCGTTGCAGCCGATGCGGCAAAGCCCATGCTCGCGCTGCCCGAGCTCATCGCGATCTTCTTCGCGATCGCCCTGGTCTACGGCATCCTCATGACGCTACCCATCGGTGGCGCGGACATGCCGGTGGTGATCTCGATCTACAACGCCTTCACCGGACTCGCGGTCGGGCTCGAGGGATTCGTGCTGCAAAACCCCGCCTTGATGATCGCGGGCATGCTGGTCGGTGCCGCAGGTCTCCTGCTCACGCTCCTCATGGCCCGCGCCATGAACCGCTCGGTGCCGAAGATCCTGTTTGCGAGTTTCGGACCGGGTGCGAAGCGCAAGCAGGGCGCGATCAAGGGCAGCCTGAAACCCGTGCAGGCGAGTGATGCGGGCATCTTCATGCGCTATGCCAAGTCGGTGATCATCGTGCCCGGCTACGGACTGGCGGTCTCACAGGGCCAGGGCAAACTCTATGATTTCGTCAAGCTGCTGCAGGCAGCCGGCGTCTCCGTCAAATTCGCGATCCACCCGGTCGCCGGGCGCATGCCAGGGCAGATGGATGTGCTTCTGGCAGAAGCCGGGGTGCCGTACGACCTGATCGTCCAGCTGGCCGATGTGAATGACGATTTCAAGGACACCGATGTGGCGCTCGTCATCGGCGCCAACGACGTCGTGAATCCCGAGGCCCGAACCGACAAGACCTCGCCGATCTACGGGATGCCGATCCTAAACGCTGACCAGGCCAAGAAGTGCTACGTCGTCAAGCGCGGGGACGGCAAGGGCTATGCGGGGATCGTCAATCCCCTCTTCTACGCCGACAACACGTTCATGGTCTACGGTGATGCTGCGGCCGTGTGCGTCGCGATGACGGAGGCCGTACGCGGTCTCGGGGCGGCCGCCGCCTGAATCCGCGCCGAGCGGGACGCGCCCAAGGGGCCGCGCAGGCTCAGGCGTTACCGCGTGCCTTGGCGGCCAGCACCGCAAACTCCGCCTTGCCGAACGCAGTACCGAGCATCCCCCAGCCGCCCTCGGCGGCCTCGGTGAGGATCACCCAGGTGCGCTCGGCCTGCGTCGCATCGCCCGTGATCGACGCGACAACCTCGGTCGCCTCCTTGACGAGTTGTTGCTGGCCGCTGCGTTGAAGCGAACCCGGTGGCGTGATGACCTGGATACGGACCGTACGCGCTTCCGCGCTCGCCGCGGTCTGCACGGCGCTGGCTTCCATGCGATGGATGTAGACGGCAGTGTTGTTGGTATGGAAGGGGCCGGGCGCAGGCACGCCCTCGGCCTTCAGAACGGCGCGCGTCAGGGCCTCGCCAAGCTGTCGGTCACAGCCGGCAGGCAACAGGTCAGCGGCTGCATAGACGTCGATCATGGGCATGACGTATTCTCCTTGGAGGGTTAAGGCCGGCTGGCCGCTGGGAAAACGGCCCCATTTCGAAGATGATGATCATCATCCAGATGGGATGATGACGAACATCATCCAGAACGTCAAGTGGACGGAAGCAAAAGCACACGCATGGGACACTCGAAGGCTGAGAAGGCCGACAGCCACGAGCGCATCGTGCGCATCGCTGCGGCGCGCTTGCGCGAACTGGGCGCCGATGCGATTGCCGTGGCCGATCTGATGCAGGAGGCGGGCCTCACGCACGGCGGGTTCTACCGGCATTTTGCATCGCGCGGCGACCTGATCGACGAGAGCATCGAGCGCGCACTCAGCGACGGGGCGAACGGAGCCTTCGCCGCCGAGGCCTCAGGGAAACTGGCCCGGCGCGCCCTCCTCCTTGCGGTGATCGACTGGTATCTGAGCCCCCAGCACCGGGATGGTTTGGCCACGAGCTGCGCGGTCACGAGTCTCGCCGCCGATGTGGCGCGCGGCAGCGCGCGTGCCCGGGCTGCCTATACACGCCAGGTCGCAGCATACCTGGAGCTCTTTGTGCGGCTGATGGAGGGCGACGCGCCGGCTGGCACCAAGCGGGCCGAGGCGATCGCCCTGTGGTCCGGTATGGTCGGCGCCCTGTCGATGGCCCGCGCGGTCAATGACGAGCGGCTGTCCCATGAAATCCTGAAGACCGCTGCGGATGATCTGAAAGGACGGCTGGCCTGAGGGCAAGCGCTGGTGCCCAATGCGTGGGCGCCCGTGCCAATCGAGCGGCAAACCGTGCCCAGTACCCGAGCGGGCAATGCTGAGCCCGCAGGACATGGGGCCACGTGGGTCCCCTCGGTCCCGCAGGTCCAGTCGGTCTACAGGCCGTCGATGGCAACGATCTGTGAATCCGTCGCCCGCTTGCGCAGCGCCAGCAGCGGCCGGTATGCGTCTGAACGGTACCACGCGCGCAGCGTGGCCATGTCCGGAAATTCGAGGATCACGAGCCGTTCAGGACGGGCTTCACCCTCGAGCACTTCGAAGGCGCCACCGCGCACCAGATAGCGCCCTCCATAGGCTGCGATGGTGGCGGGTACCGCCTGGCGGTATTCCGCGAATGCCGCTTCATCAGTGACCTTCAGATTCGCATACACATAGGCGGCCATTCGTCTCTCCTCATCTGGTTTGCCATCATCTGCGGCCGCGCCGCCCGCTTCTCGGATTGTGCTACGCGATTCCCCCGTCGGACCGGCCCGTGATCGTTCAGTGATCGGCCAGTGATCGGCCAGTGAGCGCGCGCGGCACGGCTCCTAATTCAGGTCCGGAACTCGACCTCGCCTTCGATCTCGACCGGGATGTCGAAAGGTAACTCGTAGAGGCCGACGGCGCTGCGCGAGTGCGCGCCAACCTCGGGGCCGAAGAGCTCGAGAATCAGATCGGAAAAGCCGTTGATGACGCCTGGCTGGCTGTTGAATCCGGGGGCCGAATTGACCATTCCGAAGACGCGCACCCAGGCAGTGATCCGGTCGAGATCGCCCAGACAGCGCTCAAGGCTGCCGAGCACGGACAGGGCCGTCAGGCGCGCCGCCCGGTAACCTTCTTCCGGTGTCACGGCGCTGCCGACCTTGCCAAGCGGCCTCGCGATGGAGCCATCTGGGGCCTGTGGGCCGTGCCCGGAGATGAGGGCACGTGAGCCGCTCAAGCGCACGAACTGGAAAGGCAGGCGCACGCCCGCGGGCGGCTGGATGCAAGGCGGCAGGACCAGGCCGAGCGCATCAAGGCGCTCTCTTATTCGGGACATGAGTCTCCTTATCGGATGTCGACCGGGCGCGCGGGCTTCACCGAACGGAGGCGCGTCGCTCCCACAGCCTGATCTTAACCCGGGGCCGTCGGCAGACGTCAATCCTTGGGCGTGCCTTTCGGCGCCGACTTGTGGACCAGGTTCTGGATGCGCGCCCCGAGTTTCATGATCTTCATGAGTGTGGCGGGCTCCAGACGCAGCATCTCCTCGCCCCAGACCGAGAGGGTCCGCATGAGTGTGAGGAGATCGGCGATGCGTTTCTGGCTCGCTGGGCTCTCGCGTGCGAAGTCAGGCAGCACCTGGAGCTCCTCCAGGGCAGCGATGGTCGGGTCGAACTCGCGGGCCTTGCGCTCCTGGACGACGGTGCGAAACAGGTCCCAGACATCGCCATGGGTCTCGAAGTAATCGCGCCGATCACCGAGCACGTGGACGATGCGGGCGAGACGCCAGTTCTGCAGCTCCTTCAGGCTGGTGCTCACGTTCGAGCGCGCGACGCCCAGCGTCTCGGCAATCTCCTCGGCGCACAGTGGCCGCGCGGCGATGTAGAGGGCCGCATGGATCTGGGCGACCGTGCGGTTCACGCCCCAGCGTGAACCCATCTCGCCCCAGTGCAGCACGAAGCGCCTCGCGATGGGAGCAAGCGGCGCGAAGGTCCGTGGCGTGCGGTCCGGGTCGGGGGGAGGGGAAGGGTCGATGGACATGCCGTTACCGCCCGATGAAGAGCTTGCAGGATTGTCCGTGCCGAACTATATTTCTGTCAAGACTGAAATTAATGAAATATAGGAAAGAACTGATGAAGATCCTGGTGATCGGTGGCGCAGGTTTCATCGGCCGGCACGCCTGCCGGGCTTTGCTTGCGGCGGGCCATGAGGTCGTGATCGGCACGCGCTTTCCGGAGCGCGCGCTGGCTCCCCCTTTGGCGGGCGCAAAGCGGCGCGCCGTCCACATGGAGCGCATGACCAAGGCCTGCGACTGGTTCGACGTGCTCGCAGACATCGACGCCGTGCTGAACTGCGTGGGCATCCTGCGCGAGCGACCCGGTGAATCGTACCGGCGCGTGCACTGTGATGGGCCGCTTGCCCTCGCCGACGCGGCCAGTGCATGTGGCGTGGCGCGCCTTGTCCATATCTCCGCCCTGGGGCTGGGCGTGCGGGCGGCAAGTGGCTTCATCCGCTCGAAATGGGAGGCCGAGCAGGGACTGCGAGGGACAAGCGCCAGGGAGACCACGCTCTCCTGCTGCATCGTGCGGCCCTCGCTCCTCGACGGCCCGGATGGCTTCGGGGCGCGCTGGATCCGCGCGCTCGCGACCCTGCCGGTGCTCGCACTCCCGGCTGCGGCGCGCGGCCGTCTTGCCGTGCTCGACGTCAGGGATCTCGCCGATGCGCTGTGTGCCCTGGTCCAGGTGCCGCTCGGTGCGGGCTGTCATGTGTTTGAACTCGGCGGAGCCGAGCGGCGCACGCTCGCCGAGCACGTCGCGGCACTGCGCCGGGCGCGCGGGCGGGCTGAACCCTGGCACATCAAGATACCCGGGGTTCTGGCGTATGGCCTCGCGTGGCTGTGCGATGTGCTGCATTTCTCGCCGTTCTCAAGGGGGCATCTGGAACTCCTTGCCAGGGACAATCTGCCTCTTCACAACGATCTCGCGGCGCTTCTCGGTCGAGCGCCCCGTGCCATCGGTGCCGCAGCCGAGGTGGCGCCCGAAGCGTCGCCCGCAGTATTTCCCGGGTTGCCCGGGTTGCCCGTGATTTCGCCGGGTGCGGCGCCTAGTGCCCCCCGCCCGGGGCACGCTGTGCGCGCCGCTTGCGGGCGTAGCAAAGGGCGCTAAAGCGCAGCTGTTCGGCGTCCATGGTCTTGAGCGCCGCGCGGTCCGGGGCGGACAACTCGTGGGCGCGACAGTAGCCCTCACGATCAGAGAGGAAGGCCTCGACTTCGCCTGGGTCGGCGAGGAGCCGCGCGAGCACGATTTCAAGGGCGTGCGCCGCCCTGGCCGAGGGGCGTTTCATGCGGGCCGCGCGCCGGCCGCCGTCGGTCCGTGGGCAAGCTGGGTGTCCTGATCGTCCTTCCAGACTGCCGGGGGTGTGGGCCGCTGNNGTGTCGGCCCTGGTGCCGTCCCCTGTGGAGCAGCCCCGCACAGGCGCTCCACGGCGCGGCTGCGCCCCTGCTTCAAGGCAGCACGGGCGCGCTCCATCTGCTCCATGATCCGCGTGAAGTCCGGATACCGGCCGTCGCGCTCGATGATCACGGTCAGGTGCTGCGGCACGGCGGCTGCAAGCGCCGCAAGCAGCTCAAAGACAATGTCCGGTGGATCGTGCAGATGGTCATCGACGAGCCGTGCGACGCCGGCCCGGTCGCACTCGAGGCGGCCTCCCGAGACATGCACCGTCGCCACCCTTTGAAGCGGCAGGGCGAGGAGATCGGCAAAGGGATCGCGCCGGAAATTCCAGGCATTCGCATGCAGGTTGTGCAGATCAAGGAGCAGCGGACACCCTGATCCGCGCATGACGTGACCGACAAACTCGACCTCAGACCAGCAACTTCCCGGCGGCTGGAGAAGGGTTGCAATGTTCTCGAGGTGGGGCGGGCTGCCAATGACCTGGCGGGCGCGCTCGAGGTTCGCAAACGTACCGGCGAGGGTTGCCGAATTGTAGGGCGCCGCGGCCAGGTGGCCGATCTCGAATCCACCGGCGCGCACGAACGCCAGATGCTCCGACCAGTGGTCCGGTGCGACCTGCTCGATGAGACGGGCAAGACGCGCAAGGCGCCGCTCGTCTGGCGGGGCCGAGCTCGCGAGCCCAAGGCCCACCCCGTGCAGGCTCAAGGGGACGACACGTGCCAGTTCGGCAAGCGCGGCAATCCGGCTGCGCGGGGCCCGGAATTCACGCTCGGCGATGACCTCGACGTGCTCGATGGCATCGAGGTTCAGGTGGATCGCCGCCGCCATCTCGTCGCGCCAGGCCAGTCCCACCCGATCGGCGGTCGATGCTCTCATCCGCCGCACCCGCCGCCGCATCCGCCCCCGCAGCCACCGCCGCCATCGCCGCCATCGCCTCCTGCGCCGGACTCGCCACCGCTCGAGTTGCCCCCGGGGGTGAGAAGTCCCAGGGTGTCCCGGACCTTGAAGGGCAGGGCGCCCAGCCCGAAGACGGCCGCGAGGAGCGCGATCTCCTGGGCGGCGCCGCCGGGTTTCAACTCGCGTGCGCGCCGCTTGAGCCGCACGAACAGCGCACGCAGGCGGGCCAGCATACGCTGACCCGCCACGCTCTTGCCCTGCGCGTACAGTGCGTTGCCGAGGACGGCCAGGATCAGGAACTCGAGGATGAGGCCCGCGTACGGCGGTCCCGAGAGCCCGATGCGAATCAGGCCGAGGGTGGCGACGATGCCCAGGCTCATGATCAGCACGCCCAGGCGGCGTCCGGCAGGAATCCACAGCCCGCGTGCCTCGAGGCTCGCCTCGAGCGCGCGGCCGGCGCGCGCCACCGCAGGGTCCCTGAAGACCCGGTCGGGGGCAGGTGTGCCCTGGAAGTAGCCGACGACGGCGGACTCCAGCGGGGAGGACACGTAGGTCGCCGCGCCGATGTTCGAGGAGATCGTCTTGTCGTGCTGCTTCAGGATGCCGCGCGCGAGCATGACGACGACGACGAGACGTACGGCCTCGCGATAGCCACCTCGTAGCGTCGCGATCTCGAGCGGATCGGTGAGGTGCACCGGCAGATCGAGTGCCGCGGGCGCCGCATCGACGCGGCGCGCGATGAACGGCAAGAGAAGCATGACGACAGCGCCAAAGACCAGATAGAACACCAGGAATTCGGGCCCCGTCAGATTAAAGGGGAACGATCTCACGGTCCAAGCTCGCGGGCGCGCGCCTGGAGCGCCTCGGCAAGGTGCGCGAGGCGCAGCACCAGCGGGCCGGCCACTCCCGCAGGCAGGCTGAGCTCGTCGCGTGCCTGCGAGAGCAGCTTCAGGTCAGCCGCGAACGGTCCATCGAGCTGGCCGGCGAGATGCTCGAGGGCGGACTTGGGTGAGGGCTCGGGGCTGCCCTCGAGCTCGAGGATGGCAAACGCTGCGCGCCGCAGCGGCGCTGCGGCATCGGCCGCCGCGAGAGCGAGCGTTTCATCCTGGTTCGGATTGGCCATGTAGATCGCGCGCAGGCGCAGCGTGAGGTTCAGCAGCACCTGACGCACGCGGTGCACGAGCAGCGGCCGCGGGATCTCGAGCGCGCCGAAGGGCTCATGTCCGTAGAGCAGCACGTGGCGGCTCGCGATGTCGTCGAACTTGACGGCGAACGACTCGGCCGCCAGTTGCAGTTCCCCGGTCAGCACGTACATCGGATGCAGCTCGATGGCGGCCTGGGCACTCTGGATAAGGGCACGCGCCCCCTCGGCGCGCGCGGCATCGAAGCGCCTGAGCACGACCAGGAGGTTGACGTCCGAACTCGCGCGCAGCCGGCCTTCGGCCGCAGAGCCAAACAGCACGAGCCCCTCGAGATCTGCGGCGAAATGCTCGACCAGCGCCTGGGCGGCGGCGCGCAGCCAACTGGCGACCTCCTCGGGCAGCGCGCTCGGAATCGTGAGCGCAGCGTTCACATTGAGTTCATCTGAGTGGGCCATGAGGGCTAAGCGCGGGAACTAAGGTCGCCTATTAGGCCGCAGATGCCGCTCTGCGGCAAGATTTGGCAGCAGCCCCCCCGACCCATGACCGCAGACGCGAGGGCCGCAGCGCGGCTTTGTGCCGTGATCACGGGGGGTTTGCGGCGGCCCAAGGACCTTGATGCAGCGCAAAACACCCCGCCGACCCCAAAAGGGCAGGTTTTTGGGGTGTTTGGGCTCCTTTTGGGCCCGGATGTTGCCAGAATGCGCAACTCGGGGACCCCATGGAGCTGTTTTTCTTGGGCGGCGGCAAACAAGGTGGTAAAGTCCTGCTGCAAAAAGTCAAGAACTTATCATCGGTCAGGCGAGCTACCTTAGCTAAACCATTGAGCGGGATGAACATTTGATTCGGTCACAAGTCCGGTTGGCCGCAGGTGCATCCGGCCCGGCTCTGCTACTCTAGAGGGCAGGTTGATGGCTGCTGTGAACTGCGGCTGCGAGTTGCCTCTAATGACGGGCATCAAAGCGGGTCTTCAAGGAGTCATCTCGTCCGCCGAGACGCCAGGACAGTGTGCCGCAGGCAGACGATCGAGGATTGCAAGTCTATATGCGTACGGGTGAATGATCGTGGACCAAGATGCTGCTGATTTGATCTACATGCGCCAGGCGCTTGACCAGGCACAGAACGCCCAGCTGGTGGGCGAGGTGCCGGTCGGTGCCGTCGTCGTGTGGGAGGGTCAGGTCATCGCCACCGGATACAACCAGCCCGTCGGGACCCACGATCCGACTGCCCACGCCGAGATCAATGCCTTGCGGCAGGCTGCCGAGCAGCTCGGCAATTACCGCCTGCCCCACTGCGACCTGTATGTCACCCTCGAGCCCTGTGCGATGTGCGTGGGTGCCATGTTGCATGCCCGCATCCGCCGTGTCGTCTTTGGCGCGCACGACCCGAAGACGGGTGCCGCGGGTGGTGTCGTGGACCTGTTTGCCGAGGCGCTTTTGAATCATCAGACCAAGGTTCAAGGCGGTGTACTGGGCGACGAGTGCGGGACCATGTTGCGCGAATTCTTTGCGGAGCGCCGCCGCCGGCGCGAGGCAGCCGCAGCTGCCAAGCCCTCCGAGGTCGATCCGGACTTCACCTCGACGATCGTCACGGAGATTGAATTCGCCGAATGGAACGCGATCAAGCGCTAGTCGGTACGGTAGCGCTGCTCGCCCTTGGCGGCTACGAGGCCGATCCCCAGCGCGTCACGCGCGCCTCGAGCTACTTCGAGGGGCGCGGCCTGAAGGTCGTTGTGGCGCCGCGTCCGGACGAGCGCATCCAGCGCTTTAGCGCCTCGGAGAGCATCCGTCTTGCAGCCCTCGAGCGCGTTGCCCGCGACCCTGAAATCCGACTCGTGGTCGGCCTGCGCGGGGGCTATGGCCTTTCGCGCCTCGTCTCGCGCATCGATTTTGGAGGGCTCGCAGAGGGGATCCGCAGCCGGGGCGTGCGCTGGGTGGGCCAGAGCGACTGGACCGCGTTTCAGCTCGCGCTTCTCGCGGCCACCGGTGCGCAGAGTTTTGCCGGTCCGCTGGCCGGCCCGGATTTTGGCGCGGAGCAGCGCGATCCCTTCACCGAGCGCTCGTTCTGGAGCGCGGTGCGCGGCGAGCCACTTCGACTCGAGTGGGCCCAGGAGGGCCCGGCGATCGACGTCGCCGGCATTCTGTGGGGCGGGAACCTCGCCATGCTCGCCAGTCTGGTCGGGACGCCCTATATGCCGCAAATCGAGGGCGGCATCCTGTTTCTCGAAGACGTCAACGAGCATCCGTATCGGATCGAGCGCATGCTGCTGCAACTCGAGGCTGCGGGCATCCTCGCAGCGCAGAAGGCCCTGGTGCTCGGCACATTCAGCGGCTACCGGCTGACGGATTATGACCAGGGCTACGATTTCGAGGCCATGCTCGATTATCTGCGCACGCGCCTTTCGCTACCCATCGTCACGGGTCTGCCGTTCGGTCACGAGGGGCCCAAGGCCACCTTGCCAGTCGGTGCGCAGGTGCGGCTGCGCTGTAGCGGCGCGCAGGTGCTGCTCGAAGCGGGCTAGCGCGCAGAGGGCTGGGCGCAGCACCCACCCATTTGGTGCTATGGTGAGCGAGGTGCCGCCGCTGGAGACAGGGCTTCGTCACCGCCGTGTCGCCGCCCTCGGGCCACGGTCCGGGCTTCGGGCTGTATCCCGCGCATGCGGGGCAGCCGAGCGCCGCACCTCCCCTTGCCAACCTTAAACCGCTTTTGAGCCACCCCTAAGCCCATCGCCTAGCCACCTCTGAACCAGCCCTCGCCACCGCGTCCCCACCGCGTCCCCACCGCGACTCATGATTGACCCCCACTGACCCCCAGTGACCGGGCCTGAGGCCGGCCCGGCCGTGTGCTGCTCCATCCCATCGACTCCCCCATGCCCCACTCCGAGATCCCCGAGCCACCCGAGACGGCCAATCCCAACGCCATGAATCCCCACCTCGACTCGGCCGCCTTCGCGCGCTCGCCCTCCTGGTGGCTCCTCATGATGGAGTGGCGCGCGCCCTTGGAAGCGGGTGCCGCGCTGGCTGCCAGTCCGCTGTTGCAGATGGCGCCGCGCGGTGACGGCCATCCCGTGCTGGTATTT
Organism: Burkholderiales bacterium; assembly: GCA_003136595.1. GTDB lineage: Bacteria > Pseudomonadota > Gammaproteobacteria > Burkholderiales > Burkholderiaceae_D > BOG-994. Next base: position 3,033 of record PLEY01000149.1, on the reverse strand, counting down.
CCGGGACTCGCGGCGAGCGATCTTTCGACGCTGCCGCTGCGTAGATTTCTGGAGGGGCGCAACCATGTTCCGTACGGCTGGGACCAGGGCATGAATTTCGGTCCACGGGCCGGTGTGCTTGCAGCGAGCCTCGCGCGCGTCTCTGAACTGGCCGAGCGCCATGCACGCCCGGTGAGTCTCGTCGGCTGGAGCCTGGGTGGTGTCTATGCGCGCGAACTGGCCAAGCTGGCCCCTCAGCTGGTGCGCAACGTCGTCACACTGGGCGCACCGTTCAATGGCAATCCGAAGGCAAACCATGCCTGGCGATTGTTCGAGGCGACAAGCGGAGTGCGCATCGGCGCGCCGACCCTGTATGCCGCTCTCGCCGAGACGCCACCGGTGCCCACAACCTCGGTATTTAGCCGCAGCGACGGGATTGTCGCCTGGAAGTGCAGTCTTGAGAGAGCGTTGCATCCGCTGGCCGAGAGTGTCGAAGTGCGCGCGAGCCACCTCGGTCTCGGCTTGAGTCCGGCCGCCTGGTATGTCATAGCCGACCGGCTTGCCCAGCCCGAGGGTCGCTGGCAGCGTTTTCATCGCGACGGCTGGCGAGCGCTCGTCTATCCCGATCCGGCCCGTCCCGAGTAGCGTCGATGCCCATCCTCAGGGCCAATGGCCTGGACTTCGAAGTCGAGTGCGCGGGCAGCGAGAGCGCTCCGGCGGTGCTGCTCATCATGGGGCTCGGCATGCAGCTCACAGGCTGGCCCGATGCTCTCATCGCGTCGCTGGTGGCAGCGGGCCTGCGCGTGGTACGCTTTGACAACCGCGACGCCGGCCTGTCCTCGAAGATGGAGTCGGCCGGCCGACCCAATCTCATGACGGTGGGTTTTCGGCGCGCCTTGCACCTGCCAATCGCCTCGCCCTATCGGCTCGACGACATGGCCGCCGACAGCGTCGCCATCCTCGACGCCCTGGGGATTGCACGTGCCCACGTGGTGGGGGCCTCGATGGGCGGCATGATCGCCCAGCTGATTGCCGCACGACATCCCGAGCGGGTCCTAAGCCTCGCCTCGATCATGTCCTCAAGCGGTGCACCGCACCTGCCGGCCGCCCGGCCCGATGTGCTGCACGCACTCTTTAGGCGACCCGCCAACCCGCATAACTTCGATGCCCTGGTCGAGCACTATGTGCAGCTCTACAAGCTGATCGGCAGCCCCGGCTTTCCGACGCCTGACGACGTGGCGCGTGAGCGCGTGGCCGATAGCTTGAAGCGCAGCAACTATCCGGTGGGCACCGCACGCCAGATGGTCGCCGTCATGGCTTCGGGCGACCGCTCGCCCGAACTCGCACGCATCCGTTGCAAGTCGCTCGTCATCCACGGCACCGACGACCTGCTGCTGCCGCCCGCGGCGGGGCGCGACACGGCGGCGAAGATCCCGGACTGCCGCCTTGTGCTCATCCCCGGCATGGGGCACGACCTGGCCCCGGGTCTTGTACCCATCCTCGCTGCCGAATTGCGCGATCACTTCACGCCCAGTTCGCTCTGATGCGGGCTCGGCGTCTGGCGTTCGGCCCAGTTGGGTGTGGCCGGTAACTCGAACGCTGCGAGTTCGGCAAGCAGGACCCCTGGTTCGGTCGCGACTGCGTAGAGCCGGCGATGCTCAGGGCGCACGAAGCCGGCGGCGATCATGGTCGCGACAAAGGCGAACAAGTGATCGTAATAGCCGGCGACGTTCAGGATTCCGATCGGTTTTTGGTGAAAATCGAGCTGCAGCCAGGTCAGCATCTCGGTGAGTTCCTCCATCGTGCCCCAGCCTCCCGGCAGGGCGATGAAGGCGTCGGCAAGTTCGGCCATGCGGTGCTTGCGCACATGCATGTTCGGGACCACTTCAAGCACCGAGATGCCCTCGTGGCCGAGTTCACGCGCCCGAAGCGCCTCGGGAATGACGCCCGTGACGCGCCCCCGGGCAGCGAGCGCGCCCTCGGCGAGTGCCCCCATGAGGCCGGCGCGGCCGCCCCCGTAGACCAACTCGATGCCGGCGGTGGCGAGCGCCATCCCAGTGGCGTAGGCCGCCTCGGCATACTCAGGGCGGTCGCCCGGCTGCGAGCCGCAATAGACACAAACCCGGTTGAATCGTCTGGCCATCGCCACCTTTCCCGAACGCCGAAATCACGCCCTGCGCAGTCCATTGTGCCGGATGGGTAAGACGCGAATGTTAAAATGCACGGCTGCGGTCGTCCCGCCTCCACATCTGCCGAAGGTCTACCGTGCTCTCGACTGCCAACATCACGATGCAATTCGGGCCCAAGCCCCTCTTTGAAAACATTTCGGTGAAATTCGGCGAGGGCAACCGCTATGGCCTCATCGGCGCAAACGGCTGTGGCAAGTCAACCTTCATGAAGATCCTGGGGGGCGACCTGGAAGCGTCCTCGGGGACGGTCATGCTCGATGCCCATGAACGGCTGGGCAAGCTGCGCCAGGATCAGTTCGCCTTCGAGAACGAGCGCGTCATCGACGTCGTCATGATGGGCCATACCCAGATGTGGGATGCGCGCGTGGAGCGCGATGCGATCTATGCCAATCCCGACGCCACGGACGAGGACTACATGCGGGCCGCCGATCTCGAGGCCCGTTTCGCCGAGTTCGACGGCTACACCGCCGAGGCGCGCGCGGGCGAACTGCTGCTGGGCGCCGGGATCGCGGTGCCGCAGCACACGGGTCCGATGAGCGCGATCGCACCCGGCTGGAAGCTGCGCGTGCTGCTCGCCCAGGCACTGTTCTCGAATCCGGACATCCTGCTGCTCGACGAGCCNNATGATCATCATCAGCCACGATCGGCACTTCCTCAATTCGGTCTGCACGCATATGGCCGACATGGACTATGGGACGCTCAAGGTCTACCCTGGCAACTACGATGATTATATGCTGGCCTCGACCCAGGCCAAGGCGCGCGTCACGAGCGCGAACGCGAAGGCCAAGGAGCGCGTCGCGGAACTGCAGGACTTTGTCCGGCGTTTCTCCGCCAACAAGTCCAAGGCCCGCCAGGCCACCTCGCG
>PLEY01000056.1 GCA_003136595.1 Burkholderiales bacterium | reverse complement strand
ATCGGGCATCCATCGGGCATCCGCTTCCGGGGCCCGCGCCGCCATCGAGCAGGCCCATCTCCGGCCACAGGGCCTGCTCGAGCGCCTGGACTCGGAGAAGAAACGGCAAGCCCGATCCAGTCTCAGGCGACACCGCGCCATGCTCGCTGCCTGGCAGGCGCAACCTTCCGCGTGGGAGGCGCTCGTTGCGGACCGCGCGTCGCACCATCCGGCGCCCGAGCCGGTTCGCCTGCCTGGGCGACCGGCCCCGCCTGCCACACACCGGCGCGCCCACATTTTCGGGAATACGCCGATGCAACAGACTATTTATCGTATAATCAGAGGCTTAGTGGACCTGCAGGGTGCCTGCTGCAATGCAGCGAGCGGTCCCGGCACACTAACTCCTCGATGCCACCCACCGGATGCGAGCCCTCGGCCTTGCGCACAGCGCGCAACGCCCTGGGACGGGTTTGCAAATCGGGGGAGTTGGGACCGACCCACAGGAGCGGTTGCGTCGCAGGGGAGCGGGCGGGCACCCCACGCGGGAATCTTCTTTGAAAAGGCGGGCGGCGCCCTGGCGCCCTTGATACGGGATAGCGATGTCGGCATTGAACACCGAGAAAGTACTTAGCGTCCATCACTGGAACGAGACGCTCTTTAGCTTCACCACCACGCGCGATCCCGCCTTGCGTTTTCACAACGGCCATTTCGTCATGATCGGCCTCATGGTCGATGGCAAGCCGCTGCTGCGGGCCTACAGCATCGCCAGCGCCAACTATGAGGAGGAACTCGAGTTCCTCTCGATCAAGGTGCCGAACGGACCCCTGACCTCGCGTCTGCAGCACCTGAGGGTGGGCGACTCGATCCTCGTGAGCAAGAAGCCCGTGGGCACGCTCGTCATCGACGATCTCCTTCCGGGTCGACATCTGTTCCTGTTTGGCACCGGCACGGGCCTTGCACCGTTCATGAGCATCATCAAGGATCCCGACACCTACGAGCGTTTCGAGAAGGTGGTGCTGGTGCACGGGGTGCGGCTGGTGAGCGAGCTGGCCTATGCGGACTTCATCGAGAACACCCTGCCGAACAACGAATACTTCGGTGACATGGTGCGCGACAAGCTCATCTACTACCCGACGGTGACACGCGAGCCGTACCGCCACCAGGGACGGCTCACCGACCTGATCGAGAGCGGCCAGCTGTGCAAGGACGTGGGGCTCGGCCCCCTGGACCCCGCCACGGACCGCGCCATGCTTTGTGGCAGCCCGGCGCTCCTGACCGACATGTGCAAGCTGCTCGACGCGCGCGGTTTCGCGGTGTCCCCCAACACCGGCGCCCCCGGCGACTACGTGATCGAGCGGGCTTTCGTCGAGAAGTGAGTGCGCCGGCTCATTGACGGCGGGCGATGCCCTCGGCGACGCTCTTGGGCGCCTCGGCGTAGTGCTTGAATTCCATCGTGTAGGTGGCGCGTCCCTGGGTCAAGGAGCGCAGCGTCGTCGAGTAGCCGAACATCTCGGCCAGGGGCACCTCGGCGCGGATGATCTTGCCACCCCCGCCGGCGATGTCGTCCATGCCCTGGATCATGCCGCGCCGCGAGGACAGATCGCCCATCACGTCGCCCATCTTCTCCTCGGGCATCTCGACCTCGACGGCCATCATCGGCTCGAGCAGCACCGGGCTCGCACGCCGGCAGCCGTCCTTGAACGCCATCGAGGCCGCCATCTTGAAGGCGTTCTCGTTCGAGTCGACGTCGTGGTACGAGCCGAAGGTGAGCGTCGTCTTCACGTCCACCACCGGGTAGCCGGCCATGACGCCCGCCGACAGGGTATCAATGATGCCCTTCTCGACAGCGGGAATGTACTCGCGCGGCACGACCCCGCCCTTGATGGCATCGACGAACTCGAAGCCCTTGCCTGCCGGCTGCGGCTCGATCTTCAGCACCACATGGCCGTATTGACCCCGTCCGCCGGACTGCTTGACGAACTTGCCCTCGACGTCTTCGACCGCTTTTCTGATCGTCTCGCGGTACGCGACCTGGGGCTTGCCGACGGTCGCCTCGACGCCAAACTCGCGCTTCATGCGGTCGACCAGGATCTCCAGGTGCAACTCGCCCATCCCGGAGATGATGGTCTGGCCTGACTCCTCGTCGGTCTTGACCCGAAACGAGGGGTCTTCCTGGGCCAGCCGGTTCAAGGCGAGCCCCATCTTCTCCTGGTCGGCCTTGGTCTTGGGCTCGACCGCCTGGGAGATCACGGGCTCCGGAAACACCATGCGCTCTAACGTAATCACGGCATCGGGGTCGCACAGCGTGTCGCCGGTGGTCGCCTCCTTCAGGCCGACGGCGGCGGCGATGTCGCCGGCGCGCACTTCCTTGATCTCATCGCGCTGGTTGGCGTGCATCTGCAACAGGCGCCCGACGCGCTCCTTCTTGCTCTTGATCGCGTTATAGACCGTGTCACCCGAATTCACGACGCCCGAATAGACCCGAAAGAAGATCAGCTGGCCGACGAACGGGTCGGTCATGATCTTAAAGGCCAGTGCCGCGAACTTCTCGGCATCGTCGGCACGCCGGGTGACCGGCTGGTCGCGCTCGTCAAGCCCCTTCACGGGGGGGATGTCGGTGGGCGCGGGCAGGTAGTCGATGACCGCATCGAGCATCGCCTGCACACCCTTGTTCTTGAAGGCCGAGCC
>PLEY01000095.1 GCA_003136595.1 Burkholderiales bacterium | reverse complement strand
GTCTCCAACGCGCTCGGCACGGTCGTGCCGGTTCACGAAATCGTGGCTCGGGCCCACCAGGCCGGAGCCTGTGTCCTGATCGACGGCGCCCAGTCGGTCTCGCACATGCGCGTCGACATGCAGTCGCTCGACGCTGACTTCTTCGTGTTCTCGGGCCACAAGATTTTCGGGCCGACTGGCATCGGTGTCCTCTACGGCAAGCGCGCGGTCCTCGAAAAGATGCCGCCCTGGCAGGGAGGCGGCAACATGATCGTCGACGTGACGTTCGAGAAGACCGTGTTCCAGGGGCCGCCGGGGCGTTTCGAGGCAGGCACCGGCAATATCGCGGACGCGGTCGGGCTGGGCGCCGCCCTCGAGTACGTCGAGCGCATCGGCATCGAGGCGATCGGTGCCTATGAACACGCCTTGCTTGAGTATGCGACGCGCAACATGGAACCGATCCCGGGCGTGCGTCTAATCGGCACGGCCCAGGAGAAGGCGAGCGTGCTGTCCTTCGTCATGGAGGGCAAGGAGACCGAGGAGGTCGGCCAGGCGCTGAACGCCGAGGGCATTGCGGTTCGCACCGGGCACCACTGTGCCCAACCGATCCTGCGGCGCTTCGGGCTCGAGACCACGGTCAGGCCGTCGCTGGCCTTCTACAACACCTGCGAGGAAGTCGACCGGATGGTCGCCGTCGTCCGCCAGCTGGCCGGCACCGGCCGCTAGTCGAGCGCCAGCCGAGCCTAGGCGGCGGCCGCCTTCTCCAGGTCGCTCCCCTCGAGCAGTTCGCGTACCGGCACGCGCGAGGACAGCTGTTCGGTGGGTCCCTTGGCGAGCGCCTCGTCGACGATCTTGCGCGTCAGGGTCGGCGCAAAGGATTCAATGAACGAGTAGACATAGCCGCGCAGCCAGGCACCGCGCCGGATCGCGAGCCGCGTCAGGTTGACTTCGAAAAGATGGCGGGCATCGAGGGCGCGCAGGGTCCGGTCACGCTCGCTGTCAAAGGCAATCGAGGCGACGATTCCGACACCCATGCCGAGTTCGACGTAGGTCTTGATGACGTCCGCGTCCATCGCGCTCAGCACGACGCTGGGCCTGAGGCCCACGCGTGCAAAGGCCTCGTCGATGTGCGCGCGGCCGGTGTAGCCGGGCTCGTAGGTGATGATCGGGTAGCGCGAGAGCTGCTCAAGCGTCACGGAGCCTGCGACCTCCAGAAGGGCGTGACCCGGCGGGACCACGATGCTGTGCGTCCAGCGATAGCACGGCAGGGCCACCAGCTGATCGTACTGGGCGAGCGCTTCGGTGGCCACACCGATGTCGGCCTCGCCCGAGAGCAGCATCTCGGCCACCTGTTTGGGCGAACCCTGGTGCAGATTGAGCACGACCTGGGGATAGACCTGGCGAAAATCGCGCACCACCGTCGGCAGCGCGTAGCGGGCCTGGGAGTGGGTCGCTGCGATCGACAGGGTTCCCGACTCCTGCGCCGTGAATTCCTCGCCGGCGCGACGCAGATTGTCGGCTTCAAGCAACAGGCGCTCGACGATGGGCAGCAGCACCTCGCCCGGGGGGGTGAGACCGGTCAAGCGCTTACCGGCCCTGACGAAAATATCAATGCCCAGTTCGTCCTCGAGCTCGCGGATCTGGCGGCTGATGCCCGGTTGAGAGGTGTGCAGGACACCAGCGACGTAGGTCAGGTTGAATCCCGACCGGGTCGTCTCGCGGACGGCGCGAAGTTGCTGGAAGTTCATGGTTTGGATCGACAGGAGCGGCTTGCGCCACTCAACTCATAAGGAAACTTATTTTGATGAGGCCATGTTATGACCACAACAATTCAATTGGCTTAAGCTAATGAGCAAAACACATATATCGGCCGGCCCGGGTCGCCCCGATGCCCCTATGGGCGGCGCGCGCTCGCGAACACCATATGTCGCGCGAGCGCGATTCCAGTCCCGCTGCGCCGTTCCTCGAGCAGGGCTTCGATCCGGGTGCGCACGCGGCCGGTCTCCTCGGATGTGAGGTCGGCGAGCCAGTTGCCAAACGAACTGCTAAGACTCCAGTCGATGAATTCGTCGACGCCGGCGAGTTGATCGACGAAACTGCAGCGCCGCACCACCACGTCGACAAACCCCTTGGATTCGAGCAACTGCCCGAGGGCTTTTGCGCTGAGGCGGTGACTTGGCCCACCCCGATTGGCCGAGGGACGCTCAAGGTGCTCCTTGGCAAGCGCTGTGGCCAGCAGAAGTGCCGAATCGTGGGGCCGCTCGCGATCAGCGCTGTTAAGCGCGATGCGCCCGCCCGGGCGCAGTACGCGCCAGGCCTCGGAGAGGGCCCGGTCCTGGTTGACGATCCAGTGCAAGACGCTGTTAAGGTAGAGGCCGTCAAAGCTCCCCTCGGCGAAGCCCTCCAGATGCTCGGCGCGTCCGACCCGAAAGTCGAGGCCCGGGTGATTGCGGGTCGCCAGACGCACGCGGTGCGGCAGCGGATCGATGCCCGTCGCGCGGCCACCGGGCTGAACACGCGCGTGCACCCAGGCCGTGAGCTGCCCGGTTCCGCAGCCGACGTCGAGCACCTTGTCACCGGGTTTCAGGACAAGGTCCTGAAGCAGGACCTCGCCGTGCTCGAACTGGCGAAACCCGACCCGATCGTAGACTGCAGCGAGCTGCTCGGTATCTCGCTCGAGGCTGATCGAAGCGCCGGGCGCACCCTGCGCTGCGGCGCGAGCCTCGGTGCGCGCCCGTGGGGCCGTCGCTCCAGCGGGGCAGTCCACCTGAATCAGAGCCGCTGCGCACTTGTCGGATCTGACGCGGCGGGGTTCGACCATGGCCTGCTCGCAGTGTGCGAAAGCGGGGAACCCCAGACACCAGGGGCCGGCATCTCCTTTTGGAACGCAGTATTTGTCATTTCAATATGCGCTATGCGCGGAGCGGCACGACGGGGCGCCCTTGGACGCCGGGCCCGCCGGCTAGAGTGCCGTGGCGGGCAAGGGGCTCTGCGGGGCGGGGAGCGGCTGGCTGCGATGCCGTAAGGAGGGCAGGCCGAACAAGGTTCCAAGAAGCAGCCCGGCGAGCGCATCGAGCGCGACGTGCTGCTTGATCGCAAGCGTCGAATAGACGATCAAGACGAACCACAGCCAGTTCCCGGCGCGCACGGCGGCAGGCGCGCCGATCTCGCCCAGCAGTCGATTCAGCCAGAGCGCCGAGAACAGCGCGGTCGCGACGTGCAGGGAGGGGCAGGCGTTCGCCTTGGCGTCGACTCCAGCCAGAATCTGGAAACCCGGAAACCCAGGATTGCCCGGAGCCTGGGCCGGGATGGCCGTGGGCCACAGCAGGAAGCACAGCAGACCCGCGCCGCATAGCGCGGCGATCCACAGCCCATAGCGCAGGAGTTCGCGAAAACTGCCGAGCAATGCGGGCGGGATACCCACGTACAACCAGAGGGAAGCGTAGGCAAGAAGCGCGGGTGGATAGAAACCGATCCAGCGGTCCAGCGTGGTCACGGGCATCTGCACCACCGGAAAAAGCGGGTGGCGCAGCACATGAAAGTACGCCACGAAGAAGAGCGACATGAACGCAGTCGTGCCGACGCCCTTCACGATCGGATGGCGGCTCATGCGCTGGCGCGCCTCGACCCACCAGGCCGTGGGCGAATAGGCGTTATCCAACTAGGGCCTCGGCGCGCCGGCGCGTTGGCCCGGGCGGTGACCAGACGACCCGGACACAGCGTGCACCCAGGCGTCGACACGGTCCGGCCTGCGGCGGTTCGCAAGTGCTGCACTGTCGAGAGGATTGCGCATCGATCTGACCCCGCGCTACGGTTGGCGGTCTCATGATAAGTCGTGCCGCGAGCGAGCGCTGACTGTACAAGAATTCGGCGCGCGGAGCGAACCCAGGGGGAACCCCCGTGCGCCCCGCCGGAACCTGCCAAAAGAAGGCCGGAAGGCCGCGGGGGGGCCGAACGCTGGGGGCCGGCCACATATTTCCCGCGGGGAACCCTGGCGGGCATGGCGAATCGAGGGGATTGGGTAATAATCCGGGTCATGGCGGCAGACGGCCGGGTGGAAATCCGGCTAGAAGTCTCGACAGCAGTCTCAAGCGCAGTCTCAAGCGCGCGTCCGAGCGCCCGAGCGACGTACGCGGTTCCAGAATATTGCATCGCTTAGGCGCGCGCGTTGCAAACCCACGGGGGAGTTTGATGGCTATGCACGACAGGGGCAGGCGACTTGTGGCTGGACGCGACGCATCGGGTCCGACCCGATGAGTTCACTCGAACAGATCCAGCAGCTCCTCGAGGAGAAATTCGGCATCGATCCACAGACCATCGATGTCCATGCCTCGGTGCGCGAGCAGTCGATCGATTCACTCACCCTTCTCGAGCTGATTTTTGCAATCGAGGAACATTTCGATATCACGTTTCCCGAGGAGCGCTCGGACGTCGATACCCTGGCGGGGCTTGCCGAGGTGATCGACGGGATCAGGTCAACCCGTGCGGCTTAGGTTCGCGCCGCTCTGGCGCTGCGGCGCGGTGCGTTTTGCCGCCCCGCTCTTCTGATCATGGCGACGTCTAGGCATCCATGGTTGTGATCACGGGGATCGGGCTCGTCTGCCCGCATGGTGACGATCCGGAGTCGGTGTTTGCGGCCGTGCTGCGCGGTGAATCGGCGATCGCGCCGATGGCGGGCGATGTGGCGAAGCCCGTTGCGGTCGCAGCCTGCCGTTTCGACCCGAGCCGATGGTTCACGCGCCTGCAGCTGACCGGCGTCGATCGCGTCAGTCAGCTGGCCGTCGCGGCCGCGGAGATGGCCCTCGACGACAGCGGCTTGAGGGATCAGTTCGATCCCGAGCGCGCGGGGATTTTTGCCGGCTGCGGCATGGGTGGCGCGGCGGCGCTCGAATCCGCCTACCTGGCCGGAGCGCGGGGCGGGCGGACCCCTCCGCTGACCGTCCCGGCATTCATGCCCAATGCCCCGGCAGCGCACGCCGCCATGCGCCTGGGTGTCCATGGCCCTGTCCTGACCTATGCGATCGCCTGCGCCGCCTCCGCCGTGGCCATCGCCGAGGCCTCTCGGGCGATCGAGCACGGCGATCTCGATCTGGCCATCGCCGGAGGCAGCGAGGCGCTGCTCGTCCCGGGCGTCTTGCAGGCCTGGGATGCCATGCATACGCTGGCGCGCTTCGAGCCTGGCAGGGCGGCCTCTTCTTGCCGCCCGTTCGCCATCGACCGCTCGGGCTTCGCGCTCGGTGAGGGGGCCGCATTCCTCGTGCTGGAGTCAGCCGAGCGTGCCCTCGAGCGCGGTGCGCGCATCTATGCCGAACTGGCGGGCTCCGGGGTGAGTTGCGATGCCAGCCACCTCACGAAACCCGACGTGGCTGGACAGGTTCGCGCCTTGCGCGCGGCACTCAGGGATGCTGGAGTTGCGCCAAGCGAAATTGGCTATTGCAACGCGCACGGTACCGCGACGCCGATCGGCGATGTCGTCGAGAGTGCGGCGCTCGCAGAAGTCTGGGGCGCCGATCTCGAAGGGTTGCGCGTGGGCTCGACCAAGTCGATGCATGGCCACCTGCTCGGCGCGGCCGGCGCGCTTGAGGGTGCCTTGACGGTGCTCGCACTGTATCATCGCAGGCTGCCCCCGAGCGTCCATTGCGAGGCCCAGGATCCCGCCTGCGCCATCCGTCTGGTCGGCCCGGTGGCGCACGAGGACGACGGGTTTCGTGCGGCGATCAGCAGTTCGTTCGCCTTCGGGGGTACCAACGCCGTGCTGGTATTCCGGCGCGCTCCGTAGCGCCTAGATCGAGCGCCCGGCAGCCTCCCAGTAGGGTGCGCGCAGCAGGCGCTTGAAGATCTTGCCGGTATCTTCGCGCGGCAGGGTCTCGTGGAATGCGATGGTGCGCGGCACCTTGAAACGGGCGAGGCGGGTGAGCAGATGCGTGCGGACCTCGGCCTCCGAGAGGGTCTTGCCCGGTTGCAGCTGGATCGCCGCGCACAGCGCTTCGCCGAACTCCACGTCGGGAATGCCGAATACCGCGCTGTCGACCACGCCCTCGAGCTGGTTGATGACCGCTTCGATCTCCGCAGGGTAGATGTTGACACCGCCCGAGATCACCATGTCGTTGCTGCGATCGCAAACGAACAGATAGCCCTCGGCATCGAGATAGCCCATGTCTCCGAGGGTCACGAGGCCGTCCCGCTCCATCGCGCTACGGGCTGAGTGCTTGTTGATGTAGGTGAAGTCGGGGTACGCGGGCTGGTGGGCGTAGATCAGTCCCACCGCGCCGGCCGGCAGCTCGCGACCCTCCTCGTCGAGGATTCTGATGGAAGCTCCGAGAGCGGCCCGGCCCGCCGAACCGGGGCGACGCAGTGACTCGTGCGCGTCGATGAAGGTGATGTACCCGGTCTCGCTCGCGGCGTAGGCCTCGTTGATCACCGGGCCGAACCACTCGATCATGGCCCGCTTGGTCGCGGCGGCGCACGGTGAGCCGGTCGACGCTACAAACTGCAGGCTCGAGACATCGAAGCGCACCCGCTCGGCCGGATCCAGTTGCAGCAGACGCTGGTACATGGTCGGCACCAGGTAGGCATGGGTGATGCGTTCGGCCTCGATCTGCGCGAGCACACTGCGCGCGTCGAATTTCGATTCGAGATGCAGCGTCGCCCCTTCGGCCGCACAGAAGAGCCCGTAGGAGAGCGGCGCACTATGGTAGAGCGGTGCGGCGAGCAGGGCGACCGAGTCGCCCGTGATGCCAAAGACCAGCTGTCCGAGCGCGCGGCGCAGCGCCTGGGCTTCCTGGGCCTTCTCGGGCGGTACCGTGCGGCGCAGCACTCCCTTGGGTCGGCCGGTGCTGCCCGAGGTATAGGGCATGGCCCCGCGAGGCTCGGCGCGAGGCCGGGCCAGGCCGGGGCGGGCAGAAGTCCATGACTCGTAGGTGGCAGGCGGCAGCGCATGAGTGCCTATCCCGTACTGCTCCTTGAGCAGCGCGGGAGGCTCGATCACCACGCAGACGAGCCCGGGTCGGTGCGCCGCGCGACCGATCTGCCCGACCAGATCCTGATGGATGAAGAGCAGCTTCGCGCCGCTGTCCTCCAGGATATGGGCCGCTTCGTCCTCGAGGAAGTGCCAATTGATCGGACAGAAATACGCGCCGACCAACTGGCAGGCGAGGATGATCTCGAAAAAGGCGGGCTCGTTGCGAAGCATCAGGGCCACCACATCATCGGGCCGGATGCCGGCTTCATAGAGGTGGTCAGCGAGACCTTCAACACGCCTGCGCAGTGCCGTGGGTTCGATGACCGAACCTGCAAATTTCAGTTGGGGATACATGCGCACGCTGCTCGGGTTCGGGTGGCACCGATCAATAGCGCGTTTTGGCGGCAGCCGTCAACTCGCCCCGGACAATTGGCCAGCGGTTCCGGGAGCGGACACTCCGGGCGCGGCTAGCCGCGCGGGGATTGCCGCAGGCCGGGCGTGATCAGAGCCGCCGTCGCAATCGCGATGGCGAGCAGGACGATCGAGGCGGCAACCACAGCGCCCAGTGTTCGCGCCACCGGGCCCGGCCCGCCATGGGCGAGCGCGCCGAAGCACGCGACGCCGAGCGCGCCTGCCGCCTGGCGCGCCGTGTTCAGAACGGCCGAGGCCGTGGCTGCCCGCGCCCGAGGCACTGCCGCGAGAACCGTCGAGGTCATGGCCGGGACTGCCAGTCCCATGCCGGCGGGAATCAGAAGAAACGGGATGAAGAACTGGGGGTAGGGTGCGGCCGCGTCGATGCGCGCAAGCAGGCCGAATCCAGCGAGGTCGATCGCTGCACCGAGCATCATGGGCACGCGCGCCCCGAAGGCCACCACGAGGCGCCCGCTTGCGACATTGGAAAAGAAGAATCCGGCGGTCAGGGGGAGAAACGCGAGGCCTGTCGCCAGCGCCGAGTAACCCAGCGACTGCTGAAAGTGAAGAGTCAGGATGAAGAGCGTGCCGTAGTAGGTGAAATTCACGATCATGCCGAACACCACCGCCGCCGAAAAGCGCCGAATCCGGAACAGCTCGAGAGGCAGCATCGGCGCACTCGCCCTGCGCTCCACCAGTATGAAGGCCGCACCGAACAGGATGCCAAGCGCAAGGCCGCCCCACACCACAGGATGTTCAGGGCCCAGGCGTCGCCACTGGATCACCGCCCCAGTGATCGCGACCAGGGCGACACTGGAGGACACCTGGCCAAGAACGTCCAGGCGCTCGCGGTTTTTGTAGGGAGGCGCCTCGGCGAGTCGGCTAGACAGGAGCAGCCCGAGGATGGACAGCGGCACGTTGATCCAGAAGATCGAGCGCCAGCCAACGCTCGCCAGCAGGACTCCGCCCACCACCGGTCCCGCTGCAATCGATACGGAACCCGCCGCGGTCCACCAGCCGAGCGCCCGCGCGCGCCGATCCGGCGCCTCCTCCAGGGCGTTGTTCAAAAGGGCGAGCGAATTGGGCAACATGGCCGCGGCGCCGACGCCCTGCAGCACCCGGGCCAGGTTCAGTGCGAGGTCCGACTGTGCGGCACCGCACGCGGCGGAGCCCAGCGCAAACAGCGCGAGCCCGAAGCGAAACGCGCGGCGCACGCCATACCGGTCTCCAAGCGATCCCGCGGCGAGCATGCAGGCCGCAAGCGCCAAGGTATAGGCATCGACGACCCACTGCAGCCCCGCGACGTCCACTGCGAAGTCCTCCCCAATCCTCGGCAGGGCGACGTTGACGATCGTCACGTCAAGCTGCGAGGTGACGAAGGCGAGACTGGTCGTGCCGACCAGAAGCCAGAATGAAGGGCTTGCGGGACGTTCCGCTGGAGCGCAGTGCTTGGCAGCGGACGGGTGCGACGGGAGTTGGGTGGACATGGGAGGCTCGAGGGACTGGGAAGGAGACGGGGTAGCGAGCGGTGGGTGCGCCCTAAGGCACCAGAACGCACCACAAGGCACCAGAAGGCACCACGAGCCGCCATCCTAGCGTTTGCCAGGCATCCATAGTTCGGCTAGCATCGAAGTGTGTCTGCCGAATCGGGATGTCGAACCATGGATGCAATACCGGGGCTTGCCCGCATCGCCGCGCTGATGGGTGATCCGACCCGCTCGCTGATTCTGTATTGCCTCATGGACGGTCGCGCCCTGACCGTGAGCGAGCTGGCCGGAGCCGCGGGTGTCACGCTGCAGACCAGCAGCGGTCATCTGAGCCAGCTGGAGCATGCCAGTCTGGTCAGGGCCGAGCGCCAGGGCCGGCATCGTTATTACCGCCTCGCCGGCGCGGAGGTCGCGCATGTTCTCGAAGGCCTGATGGCGCTTGCGCAGCGTAATCCGCCCTCCCGGGTGGCGGTGGGTCCGGGTCAGGCGGCGCTGCGACATGCCCGTGTCTGTTACGACCATCTCGCCGGAGAGATGGGCGTGATGGTTCTCGAGGTGCTGCGCGAGCGCGGCCATCTCGGAGGCAGCGACGGACTTCAGGTCACCGCGGCTGGCGGCAGGTTCTTCGAGGCGTTTGGAATTCCGCTGAGCACCCTGCGGCAGGGGCGTCGACCCCTGTGCCGCGCCTGCCTCGATTGGAGTGAGCGCCGCCACCATCTGGCCGGCGCGCTCGGGGCGGCACTGCTCGCGCGCTGGATCGAGCTGCGCTGGCTGAGCCGCTCAGCCGATCGCACAGTCAGACTGACCCCGCGGGGCCGTGCAGGCTTCGCGGCGGAGTTGGCCTCCGTTCCGAGTTCCGTGGGCTTGCCGGGCCGAGACTAGGCAGGGGCGAGCACCGGAGCGGGAGCGGGGCGTCGCACCGCGAGGATGGCGAGCGAGGCGATGAGGCAGGCTGTGCCCGCAGCATACAGGGCCGGTGTGTACGTCAGCAGGAGCGTACGCGAGAGTCCGGCGCCATAGGTTGCCACGGCGGCGCCGAGCTGATGGGCCGCAAAAACCCAGCCGAACACCATGCCGGCCTTCTCCCGTCCGAAAGTCGAGGCCGCGAGCTTCACCGTCGGCGGCACCGTGGCGATCCAGTCGAGTCCGTAGAACATCGCAAACGTGCTCAGGCCATAGAAACTGAATTCCGAGTGCGGCAGCCAGAACAGGGAGAGTCCGCGCAGCCCGTAGTACCAGAACAGGAGCTTGCGATTGTCGAAGCGGTCCGAGAGCCAGCCGGACGTGATGGTGCCGACGAAGTCAAATGCACCCATCATGGCCAGAACCGAGGCGGCAGGCACGGCGGCCAGTCCATAGTCGCTGCACAGGGATATGAAATGCGTCTGGATGAGACCGTTGGTGCTCAGGCCACAGATGAAGAACGTGCCGACCAGGATCCAGAACGTCCTGCTCTGCGTACTCGTGCGCAGAACACGCAGGGGTTCCCAGATGCTCATGCGCTGGGCTGATGGGGCCGGGCGCGGGGCGGCGGGATCCGTCCCATAGGGACGAAGACCGATGTCCTCGGGCCGGTCGCGCACGAACAGGAGGGCGAGGCAGGCGACGGCCGCGCAGCTGACGAAGACGGGCAGGATGGCGACGCGCCAGCCGAAATGCTGGATGATCCAGGCGGCCAGGGGCAGGAAGAGTAATTGCCCCGTCGCCGAACTGGCGGTGAGCATGCCCACCACCAGCCCGCGTCGTTTCTCGAACCACCGGTTCGAGACCACGGCACCCAGCACGAGGGCGGTCAGTCCGGAGCCGACCCCGAGCGCGAGTCCCCACAGGACCACGAGATTCCAGAGCGCGTGCATGAGCGTGGCGAGCGCCATGCCGAGCGCGATCAGGCTGAGCGCAGCACAGATGACGGTGCGCAGACCGAAGCGCTCGAGCAAGAACGCAGCGAAAGGTCCGAGAAATCCGTAGAGCACGAAACGCAGCGCGAGCGCCGACGAAATCTGGCCGGTGGTCCACCCAAATTCCTGGCCGATGGGCGCAAGCATCGCGCCCGGAAGGCTTAGAGCCGCCGACGAAGTCAGCATCGTGAGGAACGTGACGAGCGCGATGATCCAGGCAAAGTGGATGCCGCGTCGGGAGAGCCAGTCTGAGAATGGTTGGGCAAGCATGGAGGGCTCACTGAACAGTCGTTCCCGGCATCGCGGGGAACCGGGATCTGCCGCCGGGATGGCGGCGCTCGTGATCTAGGACGCCTCTCCTCCGGACTCAAGGAGAGCGGCGCGCGCCGACTCCAGGAATTCCTCGGAAAGCGGTGCACCTTGAGTCGCCCGTGCCAGCACCACGGCACCGACCATGGTGGCAAGCTGCGCGAGGGCCTGCGCGCGCGCCGTGCGCCCCGTGCGCCCCGTACACAGGCCAGATAGCATCTCGACCAAGTCCTTCACGCCCGCGAGGAACGCCGCCCGCACCGGCTTACCTGCGGGCTCGCGCGCGACATCCACCGCGAGGCTCGCGAGCGGACAGGCTTGCCCCCAGGACGACATGTGCCGCGCCGACAGGTAGTTCGCTGCGATCTGGCGGCGCGCCTCTGCGGGCGAGCTCGCAGAGGCAATGCGCCGCGCCCAGACGGCCTTGGATTGCCCGAACGCACTCTGGCAGGCGACCGCGGCCACTTCATCCTTGGAGGCGAAATGACCATAGAACCCGCCATGGGTCAGGCCCGCCGCAGACATCAACGCCTCGACGCTTACGCCATGGAGGCCCTGCTCACGAAACAGGCGCGCCGACGCCTCTTCGATCGCGCTGCGGTTGAGTTCGGTCTGGGCGCGCGAGACGCGGGGCATTCTCAACCTTAAAGGGGTGGAAACAGCGTTGAGAATAGATGATAATCATCATATATGCAACCTGATCCGGAGTAGACTGCAAAGTCGGGCTGGCCGGTACCTGTCCCCGGCATGGAGTCCCACGCCGGCGTGGGACCAGCGGGCATAACCGGAAGGAGAGTGCGGTCATGCGATTTCTTATTGTTGGAGCCGGTGCGCTCGGCGGGTACTTCGGCGGGCGCCTTCTGGATGCAGGTCAGGATGTGACTTTTCTCGTGCGGCAGCGCAGGCTTGCCGAACTCGACCGGGACGGTCTTGTCATCCGCAGCCGCTTCGGCGATCTCTCGATACCGAACCCGGCGCGCGTCCTGCGCGCTGACCTCGCCGGCCCCTTCGACGTCATCGTCGTCGCCTGCAAGGCCTACGATCTGGCCGATACCATGGAGTCCTTTGCCCCGGCCGTCGGCCCCGAGACAATGATCTTGCCGCTACTGAATGGCATGCGTCACCTCGACCTGCTCGAGGCGCGCTTTGGCGGGCAACACGTGCTGGGAGGCGTGTGCCTGATTTCCGCGGCGCTCGATGCGCAGCATCGGATCGTGCACTTCAACGACGTGCATTCCTGGGTGTTCGGGGAGCGCGCGGGCGAAGTGTCCGAGCGCGTCAAGGCGCTCGCCCGCGCGTGCAGCGGGGCAGGGTTCGACGCGCGCGCCAGTGCCGACATTATTCAGGAGATGTGGGAAAAGTGGGTCTTCATCGCCGCGGCGGCGGGCATGACCTGCCTGATGCGCGCGACGATCGGCGACATTGTCGCGGCCGAGGGCGCCGCCTTCGCGACGGCGCTCTTCGACGAATGCGTCGCCATCGCAGCCCAGGCCGGCTGGGCACCCCGTGACGCGGCGCGGCAGCGCAGCGCCGAGGTTCTCACCACTGCGGGATCGCCGATCACGGCGTCAATGCTCAAGGACATCGAGAGGGGTGCACAGACGGAGGCCGATCATATTCTCGGCGACCTGATCGAGCGGGGACAGGATGTCCTCCCCGCCCAGTCCTTGCTGCGCCTCGCCTACGTTCATCTTCGGGCGTACGCGGCGCGTCGCGGCCGCGAGTCGGCTACCAGCGCCTAGGGGATCGATTGGGGGTGCAGGTCCCGTTGCAGAACGGCCCGCGACCGGACAGGATCAGCCCCCAGCGACCTCGCGCAGCGAGCGCAGCACCGCGTACTGCTCTCTGACATAACCCCGGCCCGGGAACAAGAGGAGGGTGCCGAAGACGGCGGCATCGAGGCTCGCCGCGGCCCCCAGTTCGCCCCACCCATGGAGAAAGCGTCCCAGCCAGGGTTCCAGGACAAGCGTCGCCCCGGCCGCGATAAGTGCCGCCGTGGCCGGCACGTAAACCGACTTGAATAGCGCAGCCAGCGAGAGTCCGGTTTCCCGCAGAAGCAGATGGATCTGCAGGGGCCAGAGCAGATAGGCGCGCACCACATAGACTATCGCTACGACCAGAGGCCCGAACCGGACCGCTAGCAGCACGGCGGTCACCGTGAGCCCCAATTGCAGCCACGCCAGCCGGACCGTGACATGGGCTGCGCCCCGCGCGGCAAATAAGGGCCCCGTCAGTGAACTTGTGGCGTGAGGCAACGCCAATAGCGAGAGCACCTGCGAGATGACGCCGGCTGCGGCCCATTGCGGACCGAACAGCAACGGCACCAGCTGGGGCGCAATGGCGCCAAACCCCAGTATGGCCGGGCAGCCAAACAGGGCGATCGTCGAGTTGAAGCGCAAGACAGCAGCCGCGAACACGGCACGATCGTCGGCAAGGCGCGAGAGCGTCGGCAGCGCGATCGCGGCAACCGGCGCAATGCACAACTGGATCAGGAGGTCTATGCCGCGCCACCCCAGGCGGTAGATGCCGAGCGCCGATGCGTTCAGGTTCCTGCCGATGATGAAATCCTGGCAGCGGATCATCGCGAAGAGGAGTACCTGGGTGAGCATGATATTGAGGCTGAAACTCCAGAGCCCCCGGATCCGAGCGAAGGCGAGCCTGGGCGCCGGAACCCAGGGAAAAGCCTGCCACGCCAGGAGCATAATGACCGTCTCAGACAGGGCGCGCTGAAACACCAGGCTCCACGCGCCGAACCCATGGAGCGCGGCCCAGATCGCGAGCGCGCCGGCCAGAGCATTCGACGCGATCGACCGCGCGGCAACGGCCTTATGGCCAAAGTCGCGCACCGTCCTGGCTGTATGGATGCCACCCAGAGCATTCACCGGCAGCAAGCAGGCGAGGGTGCGTTCGAGGGGCACCAAGGCCGGCTCGCGAAAGAAACCCGCGATCGGCGCCGCCAAAAGCACCAGAACCGAGCAGAGCAGCAGGGCGAGTCCGAGATTGACCCAAAACACGCTGTCGGCCAATTCTGGGTCGAGCACGGGCACTCGGACCACGGCGTCGCCAAGCCCGGCTCCGGCAAGCAGGCGCCCCAGTTCGGCCACCACGAGGGCCAGCGCGAACACCCCCATGTCATGCGGGTTGAGCAGGCGCGCAAGAGCCACGAAGACCAAAAACGAAAATCCCTGATCGCTGGCAACTTTTGCCAGGGTCCAGCCGATCGAGGCGACGGTCTTGCGCTTCAGATCGTGGTGGTCACTTGCCATGTACTGGTTTGCCCTGTGCCCGCATGCAACGCCTCCCGGCGATTTGGGTCGGCTCGAGAGGGTACGCCACCATCCCGCCAGAAACCCTCTTAATATTTTGTTAATACTTTATTATGTGAAAAATGTTGGATACCGGCTGAACATGTGGTCGATGTCTTAATCTTGAGGGTGGGGGTAAATTTCATTTTCCTTCGTAAGCACGCTCCCGGATCGAGCAGGTTGGGGGCAGCGCGCCCAGTAGGTCTCCGCTTGGATGCAGTTCGATGACCGAGAAAGGATACCTTACCGCATGAAGCACCATCTCATGATCGCAGGAACGGGTCGCGCCGGGACGAGTTTCCTCGTCCAGTATTTTCACCTGTGCGGCGTCGATACGGTGATCCGTAAGGACGGGATGGCAAGATGGAGCAGCCAGGCAAATGCAGGTCTTGAGACGTATATCGCGGACCGCGCCGACATGCCCTACGTCATCAAGTCCGGCTGGTTCCAGGAGTTCGTGGCCAGTATTCTGAAGGAACCGGGGGTGACGCTCGATGCCGTCCTGATTCCGATGCGCGACCTGGTTGAGGCGGCATCGAGCCGCGTGATCAACGACCAACTCGCGCGTCTGGTCGATCCCAGCGTCCCTGATGAATGTACGACGTGGGAGCGTTGGGGCACGACACCGGGCGGCATCGTTTACTCCCTGAATCCCATCGACCAGGCCCGCATACTCGCGCTCAGCTTCCACACGGCGATCCACGCGCTCGTCCAGCATGGCGTGCCGATGGTTTTTCTCGATTTCCCGCGCTTCGTCAACGATCCTGACTACCTCTACGAGAGCGTCCGCCCGTACCTTCCCCCCGATTGCACTGCCGAGCGCGCCCGCGCGGCGCACCAGCAGTTGGCGGATGCACAGAAGGTTCGCACCGGTCGGGAACTGGGAAGAGATCCTGCCGCTGTAACCGAACAGTCCACCAGAGTGAGCGCTCCCCCAATCCAGTACCCTACTGTTGAAGCTCTCAACGAAATCGCCCGCCGGCGCAGCGCCGCCCTTCGGCCGGCCGCGCCCTCGCTTGGCGGACGCCTCGCGGGCGCGCTGCGCCGGGTGCGCTCGCGCGTCTTGGAGAAAGAGCAGGGCTAGGCGAGCCGACCTTGTCCAAACTAAGCGCGTGGGGACCAGGCATCGAACATCGGCACGCTGTGCCCACCGCACGCCCATCTCGGTAGCCGACAAGCGGGTGTCAACCGCTGGGGGCCGCGGCCGTTGTGTACTCATCTTCATCCGAACAAGCCGCGTCCATGAGTACTTACTTGCTGACTTTTGTTGGTCCAGTCACACAGGCACGGGTCGAATTACAGGCGCTGCTCAAGCGGTTCCCGAAAGCCTTCTTCGTCGAAAAGAGCAAGAGCGAGTACGAAGTAAGTGCAGACTTCAGTTTCAGCCAGCAGATATCAGGCTACACGCAATGGCGTGTTCAGCCGATCCGCGTGGCCGCCTGATCGATCCCGGCACGCTTGCGGGGATTCTGTACCCATGGCGGCGTGCATTGTCCGAGCCCGCTCAAGGCGGATCGGCCGCCGCCCGAGCGCAGCGGGCGCTTCCTGGAGATCCTCTTGCAACGTACCCTGAAGGTCGACTTTGTCTCGGACGTCTCCTGTCCGTGGTGTGCCATCGGGCTCGAGTCCCTGCAGCAGGCCGCAGCAAGACTTGGTCCGGACGTCGACATCGACGTCCACTTCCAGCCCTTCGAATTAAACCCCGACATGCCGGCCGGTGGCCAGGACATCGCCGAGCATCTGGCCCAGAAGTATGGCGCCAGCGCTGCTCAGACGGAGGCCACGCGCGCCGAGATCCGCCGGCGTGCGAGCGCCTTGGGCCTGTCATTTAGCATGGACAAGCGGGCTCGGATCTACAACACCTTCGACAGTCACCGCCTGCTCCACTGGGCACACGAAGAAGGGCAGGAGGGTAGCCAGCTGGCTCTCAAAAAGCGCCTCTTCAAGGCTTACTTCGAGGACGGTGAGAACCCGGGCGACCACGACGTGCTGGTGCGGCTTGCCCGCGAGGTCGGACTCGACCCGGAACGGGCCCGCTCGATCCTGGCCTCGGGTGCGTACACGCGCGAGGTGCATGACCTGGAGCATTTTTATCTCGAGCAGGGGATCCACTCGGTGCCGGCCATCATCATCAACGAGCGCCATCTGATCCAGGGCGGCCAGCCGGTCGCGGCGTTCGAGCAGGCCCTGCGCGAGATCTCCGCGATCCAGTCCTAAGATGATGGCGCGCCTTGCGCGCCGCCTGTGCCTCGCCCGACGCGCTCGCGACTGGCACCGGTCAGAATGAAATAGAGCAGTCCGGCAAACAGGAAGCCAAGGAACGCCAGGAACATGAGCCAGTTGTAGAAGATCATGGTCGCCATGCATACAACCGCGCCCACCAGGGCGATCAAGGGCACCCAGGGATAGCCTGGCGCACGAAATGGGCGGGGCATCGCGGGCTCTTTCTGCCGCAGGCGAAACAGTCCCAGCATGCTGATGATGTACATCAGGATCGCGCCGAACACCGACATCGTCACGATGTTCGCCGTCAGGGACTGGCCGCCGATGGTGACGAGTTGGTCACTGTAGATCGCAGCAATGCCGATCACGCCGCCTGCAAGGATGGCCCGATGCGGCGTCTTGAAGCGTGCATTGACCCGGGCAAAGTACTCCGGAAGATAGGCTTCCCGGGCCAGCGCGAAAATCTGTCGCGAGTAGCCAAGGATGATGCCGTGAAACGAGGCGATGAGGCCAAACAGGCCAAGCCACACCAGCATGTGCAGCCAGTTGCTGTTCGATCCGACGATCAGCTTCATCGCCTGGGGAAGCGGATCGTTGAGGTTGGCAAGCTGGGTCCAGTCGCCGGCGCCCCCCGCAAACACCATCACGCCCACGGCGAGGAGCACGAGAGTCAGGATGCCTGCGATATAGGCGATCGGTATCGAGCGCTGCGGATCGCGCGCCTCCTCGGCCGCCATCGCAACGCCCTCGATGGCGAGAAAGAACCAGATCGCAAACGGAATCGCTGCAAACATTCCGGGGATGGCGGCCAGCGAGAAGCGGTCTTCGCCCGACCAGCCGCCCTTGATGAAGTGCTCGACCGAAAAGCCAGGGGCCACCACGCCCATGAACACGAGCAACTCGAAGATGGCCAGCAGCGTCACCCCGAGCTCGAAGGTGGCTGCGATCTCCACGCCCACGATGTTCAGGGTCATGAACACCGCATACGCGCCGACTGCGGCCAGCTTCGGATCGAGGGCGGGGAACTGGACGTTCAGATAGGCACCGATCGCGAGCGCGATCGCAGGAGGCGCGAAGACGAATTCGATCAGCGTGGCAGCACCGGCCAGATAGCCACCGACCGGGCCGAACGCGCGTTTGCTGTAGGCAAAAGGGCCTCCGGCGTTGGGTATCGAGGTGGTCAGCTCAGTGAAGCTGAAAATGAACGCCGCATACATGACCGCCACGCACAGCGCTGTCACCGTGAATCCAAGCGTGCCGGCGGACGCCCAGCCATAGCTCCACCCGAAGTATTCGCCTGAAATGACCAGTCCGACAGCGATCGCCCACAATTGCAGGGTGCTGAGTGACTTCTTGAGCAGGCTGTGCTGCGTGGGCGGGGCCGGTTCGGATGCCATGCGTGCGCTAAGCCTTCCACTGGGGGACTCGGCCGTATCCGAGTGGCACGGTCCGAGCAGAAAGTATAGACAGATGCGCCTTGCCGCGGGCAGGATTTCGCGCTTGCCGCCACCGCGCTCTGGCCTCGAGCCCATGATTGGCCTGGGGTACGACGTCCGCGACAAAGCTCAAGCCCAAGCCCCGTCACGGGGACCGCCGCGGTCACAGCCACGGAAGCTGCCAACCCGAGCCGCTCCAGGCCGGTGCCAGTCTGCGCGTCGGATTTGGCTGCGGCGCCTGGGAGAGCTAACATAGCAAGGCGTGCAAGGTGCGCACCGTGCTGCTTCGATTGGCCCCGTAGAGGGACCACGAGCACTCTGCGCGCTCCACGGCGCCCCGGCAAGCGTTCTTCGACCTGCCCCCAGCGGCCTCCCAAATCCCAATTCTCCCCTTTTGTCGCCAAGCTCGTCTGCCGCGTAATGACACGACTCTCCGTGAACATCAACAAGATCGCGCTGCTGCGCAATGCGCGCGGCCGCAATTATCCCGACGTCGCCGCCTTCGCGGCGCGCTGCCTCGATCTGGGCGCCCACGGCATCACCCTCCATCCCCGCCCGGACGAACGACATGCTCGCCTTAGCGATCTCGATGAGCTCTCCGGCCTGTGTCGTCAGCGCGGGGCCGAACTCAATGTGGAGGGCTATCCCTCGGAGGACTTTCTTGGCGCGGTCTTACGGGTGCGCCCCGACCAGTGCACGCTCGTGCCCGACCAACCGGGCCAGCTCACCTCCGACCATGGCTGGGACCTCGTCGGCCAGGCGGGGCTGCTCGCCCCGAGCGTCGCCCGTCTTGCCGCGGCCGATATTCGGGTCAGCCTGTTTGTCGATCATGACTGTGCACATCTGGGGGCGGCACGGGAGCTGGGCGCGCACCGGGTGGAGCTCTACACGGAACCCTACGCGGCGCAGCATGCGAGGGGCACGGGTGGGCACCTCCTTGGCGCCTTTCGGGATGCGGCACAGCGGGCCCACGCAGCCGGCCTTGGCGTGAATGCCGGCCATGACCTCAGTCTCGCGAATCTTGCAGACTTCCTCACCATTCCGGGCATTCTGGAAGTCTCGATCGGGCACGCGCTCATCGTCGAATGTCTGGAGTGGGGTGTCGGGGAGGTCGTGCCGCGCTATCTCGAAATCGTCGGGCACGCCGCCGCTGCCCTGCCTTAGGCAACGCCCGCCAGGACCTCGAGTATGAGCTGGGCCGCGCGCAGCGGCTCGGCCTCGTGCAACAGGTGCCCGCCCTCCCAGGCAACGATGCGCGCCGTGCCGAACGACTCTTCGACGATCTTCCGCAGTGGCCCGCAGGGAACCCAGCGGTCGACCGTTCCCAGCACGAAGGTGAGGGGAATTCCAAGCCGCTCGCCGCCGCGCAGGATCGAGACCAGATCCGCCCCAGCCATGAGGCCCATCGTGCCGCGGACATGTGCCGGGTCGCTGAAGAGCCGTGCGTAGCGGGCCCGCTGCCACTCGGGAATCGCAGACTGGGTCGAATCGAGCAACCTGTCGATGACCCGGGTCTGACTGCTCAATCCCGCGAGGAGCGAGGTGGCCCAATGCGAGGTCGCGACTGGTGTGATCAGGGGTGCCAGGAGTTGCTGATACGCGGCCGGCGGCGGGATCAGCGAGGCGTTGAAGCCCACCAGGGAGCGCGGCGGCCGGGGCGAGTCAAGCGCCCAGCGCAGCGCCAGGGCGGCCCCGGCAGAATGTCCCACCACCAGTCTGGCCGGGGCGAGCTCAAGGCGCGTGAGAAGCGCATCCAGGGCCAGGGCGATCTGCGGCAATGTGAGGCTCGCGCGCGTGGCGCCGCGCGTAAAGCCATGACCGGGCAGGTCGGGGATGACCAGGGTTGCGCACCCCATGAGCGTCGGGACGAGATCGGCCCAGGAATGGCCGGATGAGCCCGACCCATGCAGAAGCACGAGCGTGGGCCCCGTACCTGCGACCTGGACGTGCCAGTCGAGCGCGCCGACCGAGACGAAGCGGCTGTGCTCGCGATGGGGCCAGTCCGCGGGGACAAGCTCCTCGGTCGTGCCGCTCACGGCTTGTGCAGGGACGGGCCTGGCATCATCGTTCAGTGCTGGCTGGAAATGGGTTCGACCATATCACCGGGACGCCAGACCCTCAAGCCATGCCAGGGTTCGCTCACCGTCGGGCGGTGACCCGGTAGCGCCCGGAGCCGTGCGCCGTCCATGGCAAGCTCGGTTCCGCAGGCCTAATGTCGCAAGCGCAGGATCGGCAGCAAATCGAGCAGGTAGATGAAGATCGTGATCCCCGCGCCAGCGTAGACCGCCGCCGTGTTGTCCTCGGGGACGGGCCCGTGTTCGTTCGCGACGGGCTCTCCCGGTGCCAGCATCAGGACCAGATGGGTAACGAGATTGAGAAGCGGGACGAAGAACATCAGCACCCACCAACCGCTGCGCCCAAGGTCGTGCAGACGCAGGATGCTGACCCGCAGCAGCACCACGAGCCCCGCCAGAAAGGCGCCCAGACCAAGGACAATTGAGAAGATGCGACCGCTCCCCAGGCCCACGAGCAGCACCAGCATTGCTGCAAAGAATGCAAGCAGTGCGGGGATGCCCCAGGCGAGATAGCGCAGCCTGCCGATTCGCCCCGTGACGGAGAGCGCGAGCAACGGTGGTAGATCGTGGTCGGCTTCAGGATAGACCACCGCCTGTGGCGCTGCATACTGGGGCATCTGCGGCTCGGGCGCGACCATCTCCGCCTGCGCCTGCGCATAGCGGGGCATGTCCGTGCCGCACTCCAGACAGAGGGTCCGCCGCGGCTGCACCCGTCCGCATTTGGGGCAGGTCATCTGGACGGGGACGTCGGGCGCGCCGGCGCTCTGCGCATCGCCGGCCTCAGGCCCGAGCGGCTCGGTCGCCGTGAACGGCGGCGGC
Organism: Burkholderiales bacterium; assembly: GCA_003136595.1. Lineage (GTDB taxonomy): Bacteria > Pseudomonadota > Gammaproteobacteria > Burkholderiales > Burkholderiaceae_D > BOG-994. The sequence goes on along the minus strand of PLEY01000095.1, from coordinate 57,562 downwards.
GCGNNGACGCGGTGACGGCGGCGGCGCGCGCCGCGCCGTGGTGCCGCCGAGAGGGGCGTCATCGGGCTTCGCCGCATGGGCGCCGATGAGGGCCACGGCCGAGCTTGCCGGTGCGATGCGCACGACCGCACCGATATTGGCAAACAGATCGAGGTAGCCTTGCAGCTGGGACTCGGGCAGATCACGCTTGACCGTGAACGGCACCGACGTGAACAGGTGCTCGACTTCAACCGCGGAGCGCTTGAAGGTGCGCGCGAGACTGGACTTGACCGAGAGGAGATCGAATCCGGGCATGACGTCGCCGGTCAGGACCAGATCTACCATTTTTTCATAGGCCATGCTGGTGCGCTTCCCTCTGTCCCGTGGCGTCGTTTGCACCCCGGGCCAAGCTTGTGGCCGTCTGCGTTTCGCCCGGCGCCACCCGGCCCGAATCCGTCCCCGGCGGAAAGGTAGCATGGACCCACAAAAAATGTTGCAGCGCATGAGTTTTTTGGCGCATGTCGAAAAGGACGGTGTCCACGCCCGTCTCGATCTGGTAGCTTGGCGACTCGAGCGACCCGCCCGCGTGTGCGCCGCGATCCGCCGGCCCCTGTCCTATAGGAGCGTTCGACCATGACTTCCTCCACTCGACCCGCCGTACTGGACTTGATCGGCAACACGCCCCTGGTNNATCGGCGTGGCGATGATCGAGGCCGCCGAAAGGGATGGGCGCCTGAAGCCCGGCGGGACGATCGTCGAAGCCACCGCAGGCAACACGGGCCTGGGGCTTGCTCTTGTCGCACGGGCCAAGGGCTACCGCATCGTCCTCGTCGTACCCGACAAGATGTCCTCGGAGAAGGTGCTGCATCTGAAGGCGCTCGGCGCGGAGGTGCACACCACCCGTTCGGACGTGGGCAAAGGGCATCCCGAGTACTATCAGGACTATGCCCTGCGGCTTGCCGAGGCGATTCCGGGGGCCTTCTTCGCCGACCAGTTCAATAACCCCAACAACCCGGCCGCGCACGAGTACTCGACCGGCCCGGAGATCTGGGCCCAGACCGGACACGATCTCGATGCGATTGTCTGCGGCGTGGGTTCGGCCGGCACGATCACGGGACTGTCGCGCTTTTTCCGGCGCGTTGCGCCCCATGTCGAATTCGTGCTCGCCGACCCGCAGGGATCGATCCTCGCGCAATACATCGAGACGGGCACGATCGGCACTGCGGGATCCTGGGCCGTCGAAGGGATTGGTGAGGACTTCCTGCCCGCCATCGCCGATTTTTCGAGCGTACGCCGCGCCTACACGATTTCGGACGCCGACAGCTTCAGCTCCGCGCGCCAACTGTTGGCCAGCGAGGGCCTGCTCGGCGGCTCGTCCACAGGAACATTGCTCGCCGCGGCACTACGCTACTGTCGCGAACAGACCAGCCCCAAGCGCGTCGTCTCGTTCGTCTGCGACACCGGTACGCGCTACCTGTCCAAGGTCTACAACGACAACTGGATGATCGACCAGGGGCTCTTGCAGCGTACCGAGTTTGGCGATCTGCGCGATCTGATCGGTCGCCGTTTCGAGGAGGGCGCGGTCATCAGTGCGGCGCCCGGGGACACCCTGCTGATGGCCTTCCAGCGCATGCGCCTCGCGGACATCTCCCAGCTTCCGGTGCTCGAGGCGGCCCGCGTGGTCGGGCTCATCGACGAGTCCGATATACTCCTTAAGGTGGAGGCCGACCCGGCCGAGTTCAACGCGCCGGTGACCTCGGCGATGACCCGTTCCCTTGAGACGCTCGCGCCCTCAGCCAGCCGCGAGGAGTTGCGCCGCGTCCTCGATCGCGGCCTGGTCGCGATCATTGCAGATGCCAGCCACTTCTACGGCCTCATCACGCGGTTCGACTTCCTCAATCACCTGCGAAGGTCTCTCAAATGAACAAGCCCACTGATCCAGCGCTGGCCGCCGTGCGTCATGGCTTTGGCACCCGCGCCATCCACGCCGGGCAGGCGCCCGATCCCAGTACCGGGGCGCTCATGCCGCCGATCTACGCGAACTCGACCTACCTGCAGGACAGTCCGGGTGTGCACAAGGGCTTTGACTATGGTCGCTCGCACAATCCGACCCGCTTCGCGCTCGAGCGCTGCGTTGCCGATCTCGAAAGTGGCAGCGCGGGCTTCGCCTTCGCTTCGGGCCTCGCGGCGATCGCAGCGGTTCTGGAACTGGTTGATGCCGGGTCGCACATCATCGCCGGAGACGACCTCTACGGCGGCACGTTCCGGCTGTTCGAGCGCGTGCGCCGTCGCAGTGCGGGGCTTGAATTCAGCTTCGTCGATCTGTCTGACCCGGCAAACCTGGAGGCGGCGATCCGGCCCGAGACCCGTATGGTCATGATCGAGACCCCGACCAACCCGCTCCTGAAACTGGCGGACCTCGAAGCCTTGGCTGCGATCTGCCGCAGGCGCGGCGTGATNNCTGGGCTTTGACGTGGTGGTTCACTCGACGACCAAATATCTGAACGGCCATTCAGACGTGATCGGCGGGGTCGCCATCGTCAGTGGGACGGGCCCGCATCCCGATCTGGCGGAGCGGCTGGGATTTCTGCAAAACGCGGTCGGTGGGATCGCCGGGCCGTTCGACAGCTTTCTTGCGCTGCGGGGCATCAAGACCCTGGGTGTCCGCATGCAGCGCCACTGCGAAAACGCCCTCGAGATCGCGCACTGGCTTGAGGCGCAGCCGGAGGTGGCCCGAGTGCGCTATCCGGGGCTTGCCTCCCATCCCCAGCACGCGTTGGCACGTCGCCAGATGCGCGCCTTCGGCGGAATGGTGTCGGTCGATCTGAAGGCCGATCTCGCGGGTTGCCGGCGCATGCTTGAGGCCTGCAGTCTGTTCGCCCTGGCTGAGAGCCTGGGCGGCGTGGAGAGCTTGATCGAGCACCCTGCCATCATGACGCACGCGAGCATCCCTGCCCAGGCGCGCGCGCGCCTGGGCATCTCGGATGCCCTGATCCGGCTCTCGGTGGGTATCGAGGACGTCGTCGACCTAAAGCGCGACCTGCGCTTCGCACTCGACCAGATCGCGGCCTAAGCCCTCCGGGGCAGGCGCGGTGGCGAGGCGCAATGCGCTAAAATGCTGCGGTCCTATCGCCCTCGGGCTGCCGGCTGGTCGCAGACGGTGCGCAAAGAGCGCTTCTAAGTCGTCAATTCCTGGAGTTCTGCGCGGCGCGTCCTGCCGCGGACCCCCCTTATGTCCGTTCAATCGAGACACGCCCTCGTCCTGCCCTTGCTCGTGGGTGGCGCACTCTTGATGGAGAACATCGATAGCACGGTGATCTCGACCTCCCTGCCGGCCATGGCCCGCGACTTCGGCGAGGATCCGATCGCGCTGAAGGTCGGTCTCACCGCCTATATCGTCAGTCTCGGGGTGTTCATCCCCATCTCGGGCTGGCTCGCGGACCGGTTCGGCGCGCGCGCGGTGTTTCGCACGGCGATCCTGGTGTTCTCGGCGGGCTCGCTTCTGTGCGCCATGACGGGCTCGCTCCTCGCGTTCATGGCAGCCCGCTTCATTCAGGGCATAGGGGGCGCCCTGATGGTGCCGGTCGGACGCATCGTCATCTTCCAGACCGTCCCGAAGGCCGACTATGTCAAGGCCGTCAGCTACCTCACCGTCCCGTCCCTGCTCGGCCCGGTGCTCGGACCCCCTCTGGGAGGCTTCATCACGACCTATCTCCACTGGCGCTGGATCTTCATCATCAACCTACCCATCGCGGCACTCGGCCTCTACCTGGCGCGCCGCCACATGCCTGACCCGGGCCCGGCCGAGGCGAGTGCGCTCGATTACCGCGGCTTCATCATGACGGCACTCGGCGCCTCGCTCCTGATGCTCGGGCCGTCGCTCTTCGACACCCCGTTCGCTTCGCCCGCCGTGGCGGCGTGCGTCACGGCTCTGGGCGTTGGCCTGCTGCTGCTCTACGGCGCCTACGCGGCGCGGACCGCCAATCCGCTCCTCGATCTGCGGTTGTTGCGGATTCCTACGTTTCGGGCCAGTGTTCTGGGCGGATCGCTCTTTCGCATTGCGCTTGGCGCCGTCCCGTTTCTTCTGCCGCTTGAACTCCAGGAAGGGCTTGGCATGAGTGCCTTTGAATCCGGAACCCTGACCTGCTGTACCGCCTTCGGCTCGCTCACGATGAAGTCCCTGGCCCGCCACACGCTCAGGCGCTTCGGGTTTCGCACCGTGCTGGTCTACAACGCCCTCTTCGCGGCGTGCATGATCGCCTCCTTCGGGGTGTTCGCGCCCGGAACGCCACACCTCGTGATCGCCGTGGTCGTACTCATAGCGGGTGTCTTCCCGTCCCTGCAGTTCACGTCGATCAATGCCATCGCCTACGCCGACATTCCCAAGGCCGACGTCGCCCGGGCGACCAGCCTTGCGAGCACCGTGCAGCAGATCTCACTGGGCATGGGCATCACGGTGGCCGGGATCACCTTGCAGACCGTGGGTCACCTGGCCGGCCACGACACGCTGGCGGCTGGCGATTTTCCGCCCACGTTCGCTGTCATGGCCCTGTTTAGCGTGGCCTCGATCATCTTCAACCGCCGGCTCGCCAGCGACGCCGGTGCCGAACTTGCCGGACGGCGAGAGGTGCGGCCGAGCGGCGCCTGACGAGACCCGCCCGGCGTGCGACGCCGCGGCCCGTGTCATCCGCGCCGCGCGCCCCGGCGTTGTATGTCGGGGCGGGCTTGTCCGCGACCTGCGGTCTGGCTTCGCGATCTGGATGCAATTGGTTACACGACAGCCGGAATTTCGCACTCGCTGTGCTGTCCCAAGAGATGAAGTGGCGCTCCGGTGACCGCACGCGTGACATTTGTCACGGGTCGGCGGGTTCGGGACCAAGCAGTTCAATGGCTCATCTGAGAGGTGGTATGCAATGCTAAGAGTCCCTCGTTTCGTCTTAGCGCTCGCCGCAGCTGTGGCGGTCGTGATCGCGCCGGCACCGGCTGCCGCCCAGATCGGTGTCTCGATCACGGTCGCGCCGCCGGTCTTGCCGGTGTACGCGCAGCCGGTCATTCCAGGACCCGGATACCTGTGGACCCCTGGTTACTGGGCCTGGGGCGAGTATGGGTACTTCTGGGTGCCGGGGACCTGGGTGCAACCCCCTACCGTCGGTTATCTCTGGACCCCTGGCTACTGGGGCTGGGCCGATGGCGTATACCTGTTCCACGAGGGCTACTGGGGCCCACACATTGGATTTTACGGCGGGATCAACTACGGCTTCGGCTACGTCGGTGTGGGCTACTTCGGTGGCCGCTGGGAAAACGGTCAGTTCGCCTATAACCGGGCTTACAGCAACGTCGGGACGACCGTGGTGAACAACACCTACAACACCACGATCGTCAACAACGGCGTTGCGGGGAGCCGTACGAGCTTCAATGGGGGCGCGGGCGGTGTCGCGGCCCGGCCGACGCCCGCCGAGGCCGCCGCCGCCGCCGGCCCGCACGTCGCGCCCACGCCGCTTCAGGCTCAGCACGTGGCCACCGCGCAAGCCGACCGGACGATGTATGCCTCCGCCAACAACGGTCGACCGCCCGTCGCCGCGACCCCGCGCCCCGCGGCCTTCACGGGACCCGGCGTCGTCGCGGCCCGTGCCGCCGAGGCGCCTCATCCTCCGGGCGGATCGGCGGCCGTGGCGAATGCGGCGGCTCGGGCGGGCGCTGCGGCAGGCGCGGGCGCCACCGTACACGCCGCCACCGCGCCGCACGCACCCAGTGCCGCGGCGGCAGCCCCGGTTCACGCCGCGGCACCTGCTCCGGTCCANNGTCCATGCGGCCGCGGCACCTGCAGCGGTCCATGCGGCCGCGGCACCCCGGCCGATGACACCGAGCCCGGCGGCTGCGGGCCATCCCCAGCCCATCGCGCCGCAATCCGCTCCGGCGCAACACGCAGCACAGGCCCCGCGTCCCAGTGGCGGACGCGAGGAACACCGCTAGCGCGGGTCGGACGGGCTCGCCGGACCCGCTCCACCCGATGCCGCGCGCGCTGAGAGTGGCGCTTTTCTGCGGCCCCGGGTTAGAGTGCGGCCTGGCCCACTTCGGCAAGGCACCGGCGGCCTGCCTGTCATCATGATTGTCGTGCATCATCTGAACAATTCGCGCTCCCAAAGAGTGCTGTGGCTGCTCGAAGAACTCGGCTTGCCCTACACCGTCAAGCACTACCAGCGCGATGCGCAAACAATGCTCGCCCCGGCTGAGTTGCGCGCGTTGCATCCGCTGGGCAAGGCGCCCGTGATCTCCGACGGAGAGACGGTCGTGGCCGAGTCAGGTGCAATCGTCGAATACCTGCTGGAGCGCTACGGCGAGCAACGCCTGATCCCCCCCGTGGGAAGCCCCGAGCGACTGCGCTTTACTTATTGGCTGCACTATGCGGAGGGATCGGCCATGCCGCCATTGCTGCTGAAGCTGGTGTTCGGGCGGCTCCCGAAGCCACCGATGCCGCTGCTGCTGCGGCCCCTTGCGGGCGCCATCGCCAAGGGCGTCGAGGCCCGCTTCATCGATCCGCAACTCAAGCTCCACATGGATTTCATGGAGCAGGAGCTTAGCAAGTCGACCTGGTTCGCGGGCGAGGCTTTCTCGGCCGCTGATATCCAGATGAGCTTTCCCATCGAGGCTGCAGCCGCACGTGGTGGTCTGGATGCGAGCCGCCCGAAGCTGGGCAGATTTCTCCAGAGCATCCATTCCCGGCCGGCCTATGCGCGCGCGCTCGAAAAGGGTGGCCCCTACGAACTGATGCGCTAGGCTCCGCCCAGACTCCACCGAGCACGTTGGCGTTGACCGGGCGCAGCTATTGGGCGACCGAACCCTCGACCGCACCGGCCGTGCAGCCATTGGCGGGGCGTGCCACACCGCGCTGGTCGGTCGCCGGACAGTTCTGCCCGATGCCGAGCGCGGGACTGCCGGGTAACGGCGCCGCTGTCTCGGTCGGTCCTCCATTGTTGGCAAGCGCTCCGAGTTCGGGGTTGCTAAAGTGAGTGCCGGCGGTGCACGCCGCATCCTGACTCGAGCACACCGTGTGCTGCGCGGGCCACTGCAGATTGTCCGGACCGGTGCTGGTCCCAGCCGAGCAGGCCATGGGTGAACCGCAGTCCTTGGTGGTGTTCCCCGCAAACACCGTGTTCGTGATCGTCAGTGAGGTGTTGCCTGCGATCGCAGCGCCAAAATAACCAGAGCCTCCCTGGGCCTCGTTGCCGGTGAACGTGACGTTTTTCAGGGTGCCGCCATTGCCCGCGAGAAAGATGCTGCCGCCCAAGCCCAATAGCGCCGTGTTGTTCGCGAAGGTGTCGTTGGTCAAGGAGAGTGTCGAGGTGTCGGAAAAGAGCGCGCCGCCGCCCGAGAAGGCGGTGTTCCCCGACAGCGTCGAGGCGGTGATGACGAGATTCGAATTGTGGAAGTAGAGTGCACCGCCGTTCGGCGCAGAGTTGCCCGTAAAGCTGCTGCGGTCGATCGTGGTGGTCTGTATCGCTGCATCGGGCGTACGGAACACGGCGCCACCGAGCGCACCGGAGCCGGCTGCGTTCGAGGTGAAGGTCGATCCGCAGACCGTCACCGCATAGTTTTCCGCACCATCCATCGCTATGGCGCCGCCATTGCCCCCGTTGCCGACCTCGCCGCCGTTGACGGTGCACTGCGACGAGATCGTATTGGCTCCGTTGCCTGTGGCCTGGTTCGAGACGAACTGACTGTTGTAGATGCTGAGATTGCCGAACAGGGCGCCGATCGCGCCACCGTTCGAGCCCTGGTTCGACTGGAAGGTCGAGCCGACGATGGTGGTCTCAAGGGATCCGAGGGTGTAGATCGCCCCGCCCGCGACGTCCGGACCCGGGGTCGCGCCGATGTTGTTCTTAAAGGTCGTGTTCCAGACGTGGAGGATGCCGTCGCGCACGTAGATGGCGGCGCCGCCCCCATCGTTCATGTAGCCCTGGGAGCACGGCGCTGGGGCCGGGGCGATCGGCGTGCCGCTCGAGTGCGCGTTCTGCAGGGTCAGGTTCTGCAACATCACGCGCGTCGTGGTGTGCTGGAAATTGGGTGAATTGAATGAGAGAAGACGCGTCTTGCCACCGCCATCGAGGGTGATCTGACCCTGTCCGTCAAGCGTGGTGTTGACGTCTGTACGCAGGTTCTTGGTCGCGGTGATCGGGATCGTCGCCGCGCCCCCGCAATTAAAGCGGATCACGCCGCCCTGGGCGATGGCACTGGTGAGCGCCGCTTCCGTGCAGCTTGCCGCTGTGCCCGAGCCCACTAAGACCGTGGTCGGGCTTGTGTCCTCAGCAAATGGTGCTGTGCACACGGCAGCAGCGGCTGCCGCGGTGGGTGCTCCGGGAGACGGCGCCGGCGCTGGCGCCGACGCGCCTGCTGCCTGACCGCTGCTCGCTGGGGTGCTGGAGGAAGAATTGCTGCCAGAACCGCCCCCACCACAGCCAAAGAGTGCGCCTGCGCCCAGAATCACGAGTGAGTTGACCAGCTGGGAGACTCTCGCTTCGCTGCGCATCGACTCCTCACCAGGAATGGAGACCAGAGATTATGGAAGTAGGGGATGGCGCGCCACAATGGGACAAAACCTAGGATTTGCCTAGGACGTAGTCCCCGTGGGACCCTGGGCGCCCAGCGCGGCAGACCCGTATGCGCTGCCGCCCGAAAGACGTATCATCCGGCAGATAAACCAGCCTCGGCCAAGCAAGTCGGGGCGCCCCCGGAGACCGCGATGACCGCGATGCCCGCGCTGCCCGCTTTCAAAGCCACTGCCGCCCAGGAAGCTCTCCTGCAGCATGTTCCTGATGCGGTAGGCGAGACGCTGCTGCGCTGGCATGCGATGATCGCAACGGGCGATCTCGGTGCGGTTGCCGAACTCCTCCACGACGATGCGGTGTTCCGCTCGCCGATGGCGCATCAACCCTACCAGAGCGCTGCTGCCGTCGCGCTGATACTCTCGACAGTTGCAGGCGTATTTCGGGATTTCAAGTATGAGCGCGAGCTCGCGAGTCCCGACGGCCTGGATGTCGTCCTTGAATTCCGTGCCCGGGTGGGGGACCGCGAGCTCAAGGGGGTGGATTTGATCCGCTTTGGCGTCGATGGGAGAATCAGGGAGTTCGAGGTCATGATCCGCCCGCTCAGCGGCCTGGAAGCGCTTGGGCGGGAAATGGGTGCCCGGCTTGGAGCGGTTCTGCCGCGCTTTAAGGCGCCCATCACGCGCGAGGCCTAGCGCGGTTTCGGAGTCGATCGTCTAGGGATATGTCCATCATGAGTGTGCAATCCATGGTATCTGACCTGACGCGAGCAAGCGCTGGCGTGCCTAACGGCGCGCGCATGGCTTGGGAAGCATGCTCGGGTCCCTGGCGCACCAGGCTTGCGATCCTCGCATGCTGCCTGGCCGCGACGGCCGTCGTGCTCGGGCTGGTACCGCTCGGCGCTGGGGCGACCGGCGACCCGCAACTCGCTTATCTGCTGCGCGGCATGGCACTCCTGAAAGCGGGCTTCCTGGTGCTGCTTTGCGCCCTGCTCTGGTGGCGCGTCGCGCGTCCGCTCGCCCCCGGCATGACCGCGGCGTACGCGGCCTGCCTGTCGGTGATGAGTGCGGCCACGGCGCTCATCTGGCAGCTCAATTCGATTGCATGGGCGGCGCTCGCCTTCCATCTGGCGCTGTTTGGCGTAGCCCTTCTCGCGCTGCGTGACGAGGGCGCGCGCAGCACGGCGCGCGCCAGGCAGCCCATTTTCCTTGTTGGGGATGCGCCTGTTGCCGCCGGCGGTATCGACTAGCGTCGGGGCAATGGGCCAAGCCGCGCGGCGGTCGCCGCGCGACCGCGTCGTGCGCCACGGTGCGCGCCTCGGTGTGTGCGTGGTGAAGCGGCCGGGCAGGATCGGGTCATGACGCGCCTTTGCAAATTTCTGCATCTCCTCGGCGCCATCGTCTTCACCGGCATCCTTCTCGCCGGGGTGGCACTCGTGACGCTCGCGCCGCCGCCGGTCGCAGGCTCATGGCCAGTACTGCTGCCCCTGGCGACAGCGGCCGTCACCTGGCTTCTCGTGCCCGGCCTCCTGGTGACGGTGGTCTCGGGACTGCTCGCCATCGCTGCGCACCGTCCTTTCATGGAGGCCCCCTGGGTATGGCTTAAGGGCGCACTCGGGATGCTGCTCACGGCCATCGTGCTGGCCCGTCTGCAGCCCGGCCTCGTCGAGGCCGCCCGCCTTGCGGCCAGTGGCGCTGCGGCGCCGCTCGAGGGGGTGCGCGCGAGCGCCGCGCTCGCCCTCATCGCCTGCCTGCTCGCCATCGCGCTCGGGGTCTGGCGGCCACGGCTTGCCTCCCAGCGCCGCATCTAGTCCACTCAATGGAGTAAACATGGCGCCCAAGCGACCTGAGGACCTGCGAAGTCACCGCTGGTATGGGGTCGATACCCTACGCTCGTTCGGCCATCGATCGCGCAGCGCCCAGATGGGCTACACGCGCAGCGATTACCAGGGCAAACCGGTGATCGCGATCCTCAATACCTGGAGCGACATCAATCCCTGCCACACGCACTTCAAGGAGCGCGTCGAGGAGGTCAAGCGCGGCGTCTGGCAGGCGGGCGGGTTCCCCGTCGAACTGCCTGCCATGACCCTCTCTGAGCCCTTCCAGAAGCCAAGCACCATGATGTACCGCAATTTCCTCGCCATGGAAGTCGAGGAGAACCTGCGCTCCTATCCTGCCGATGGGGTGGTCCTTATGGGGGGGTGCGACAAGACGACGCCCGGGCTCATCATGGGTGCGACATCGATGAACCTGCCGGCGATCTTCATGCCTGCAGGCCCGATGCTGCGTGGCAACTGGCGCGGCACGACGCTTGGTTCGGGCAGCGACGTGTGGAAGTACTGGGCTGAGCTGCGCGCCGGCACGATCGCGGCGGCTGATTGGCGTGAGATTGAGGAGGGCATCGCGCGCGCGCCGGGACACTGCATGACGATGGGCACGGCCTCGACCATGACCAGTGCAGCCGAGGCACTCGGCCTCACTCTGCCGGGTGCCGCATCGATTCCCGCAGCCGATTCGCGCCACGCGGCGATGGCGGCCGCCACGGGACGACGCATCGTCGAGATGGTCTGGCAGGATCAAAAGCCTGGTGACATCCTTGGGCCCGACGCATTCCACAATGCGGTCACGACCGTGCTTGCGCTCGGCGGCTCGACCAACGCCATCGTGCACCTGGTCGCCATGGCGCGGCGCGCCAACGTCGAACTCGACCTGATGCGCTTCGACGCGATTGCGAGGACCACGCCGCTGCTCGCGAACATCCGGCCAAGCGGCCAATACCTGATGGAGGACTTCTTCTATGCAGGGGGGCTGCCCGCCCTCATGTCGCGCCTGGGGTCGGTGCTCAAGCTCGATTGCATGACCGTCAATGGCGCAACGCTCGGCGCCAATCTCGAGCGTGCCCAGGTGTTCAATCCGGAAGTCATCCTGCCGCTCGACAAGCCGCTCGTGGCCGGCGACAGCCTCGCCGTCCTGTACGGCAATCTCGCGCCCGATGGTGCGGTAATCAAGCCGCCCGCCGCAGCGCCCAACCTGCATCGCCATCGCGGCCCCGCGGTGGTGTTTCAGGACTATCGCGACATGGCCGCGCGCATTGACGATCCGGCGCTGGTGGTCGATGCCAACTCGGTCCTCGTCTTGAAAAATGCCGGCCCGCTGGGCGGGCCGGGCATGCCGGAGTGGGGTCAGTTGCCGATTCCAAAGAAGCTGCTTGAGAAGGGGGTGCGCGACATGCTGCGCATCTCCGATGCCCGCATGAGCGGCACGAGCTACGGCGCCTGCGTCTTGCATGTCGCGCCCGAATCCTATGTGGGCGGACCGCTTGCGCTCGTCGAAGAAGGCGACCTGATCGAGATGGACATCGCCGGGCGGCGCCTATCGCTCCTTGTCGACGACGCCGAGCTCGCGCGCCGGCGTGCGGCCTGGGTGGCGCCTGCGCCGCGCTATCTGCGCGGCTATGGTGCGCTGTTCGCCCAGCACGTCACCCAGGCCAACCTGGGTTGCGACTTCGATTTTCTCGAACGCGGTGCGCCCACGCCCGATCCCGATATCTTCTGAGTGCAGCCCGCGGGCTCGTGGCGGCAGAACCGCTGGATCCACGGGGTCCTGGAGACAACATGCAGATTCCGACGAATCGCTTCAAGGCCGCCCTCAAGGAGGGTTCGCTGCAACTGGGTCTGTGGTCAAGCCTTGCCAATCCGCTTTCCGTCGAGGTACTTGCCCTCGCGGGGTTCGACTGGCTCTTGCTCGACACCGAACACGCCCCGAACGAGTTGCCCATGGTGGTGGCTCAACTGCAGGCCGCCCAGACGGGTTTTGCCCACCCGATCGTGCGCCCCGCCTGCAACGACAGCGTCGTCATCAAGCGCTACCTCGACGCAGGTGTGCAGACCTTTCTGATCCCGATGGTCGAAAGTGCGGCCGAAGCCGAGCGCGCCGTCGCGGCGACGCGCTATCCGCCGCGCGGGGTGCGCGGCTTCGCATCAGCGGCCCGCGCCTCAGGCTACGGACGCATGCGCGAGTATTTCGCCGGCTGCGAAGCAGAGCTTTGCGTGCTGGTACAGATCGAGAGTCGTCGCGGGCTCCTCGACCTCGAGGCGATCGCCGCGGTCGACGGTGTCGATGGTGTGTTCATCGGTCCGGGAGACCTGTCGGCCGATCTTGGGCACCTCGGTGATCCCGGGCATCCTGAGGTCCAGGCGGCGATCGAGGCGGCCCTGGTGCGGATTCTCGCCATGGGCCGGGCGCCTGGCATCCTCACGGCACAGCGCGACCTGGCGCGCCGTTACATCGAGCTCGGCTGCCAGTTCGTCGCGCTGGGTTCGGACGTCGGTCTCCTGTCGGCCGGCGCCGACAGCCTGCTGGGCGCATTTCGTGGCACGTCCTGAACGACAAGGCCGCGCCGCCCGAACCATGGGGCCGCTCGTCCCGCCGAGACCCGCGACGAGGTTCTCGCGTCCACGGGCATCGCCCGCGCTCAGGCTTTGCAGAGCCACACTGGCGAATTCTTGCAAATCCCTGCGGGCCGCATGGTCCGGTCCGGGGCATGGCCTAGAATAGCGCCTTTTCACCTAACGACGAGGAGCCGGCTTGCCACTGCGCGAGATGATGGAATGCGCCAACCTCCTGAGTCGCACCCGAGGCGCAGCCGCCGCGCTGCTGCTTGCAGGACTGGCCCTGGTCCAGGGTCAGCCCAGCGCGGCGCAGGACATCGTGCCGGCCACGGCCACGGCAAGCGTCAACCTCGAGGAACTCACCTGGACGGAGCTTAGAGGCCGTCTGGGTGCTGGCCAGACCACCGTCATCGTCCCCATCGGCGGCACCGAGCAAAACGGACCGGACATGGCCCTTGGCAAGCACAATGCACGCGTTCGCGTGCTCGCCGAGCGCGTCGCACGCGTCCTGGGCAATGCGCTCGTGGCCCCGGTCCTGGCTTATGTTCCCGAAGGCCGGATCGATCCCCCGGAAGGGCATATGCGCTTTCCCGGAACCATCAGCATCAGCTCTGAGACCTTCGAGCAGCTGCTCGAGTCGGCCGCCCGCAGTTTCCGGCAGCACGGCTTTCGCGACATCGTCTTCATTGGTGATCATGGGGGTTACCAGGCGGAGATGCGGCGCGTCGCTGAGCGACTGAACCGCCAGTGGGGCACCGCCGGCGCGCGTGTGCATGCGATCGAGGAGTATTACCAGGTGACCCAGCGCGAGTATGTCGACGAGCTCAAGCGGCGCGGCTTTGGCATGGCCGAGATCGGCACCCACGCCGGTCTCGCGGATGCCGCCCTCACGCTTGCGCTCGCCCCGGAACTCGTGCGTTCGGAGCGACTGGCGCGCGATACACCGAGCCCTGCCCAGGGCGAACATGGGGATCCGCGTCGCGCCTCGATAGCCCTCGGAGAAATCGGGTCCGAGCTGATCGTCTCGCACACGGTGGCGGCGATCCGTGAGGCGGTGGCACGTCACCCCCCAATTGATTCCGAAGGCGCGCTCATGATCCGAGGCAGGAAATAATGGTCCGAGCAGTGGAGGAGCTGCCGATTCCGAGAAGGAGCGGCCTCATCATCCGGCTGATCGTGGCAGCCGGCGTTCTCGTGGTGCTGGGCGCGCGCGCGGGCGATTCGCCGATGGGGGGATCGGGGGAGAGTGCCGGGTTGCCAGGCATGCCGCCCGTGGTGGATCCACACAACCTGTACAGCGAGATCGCCGCCGGACACTTCAGCACTGTGGTCGCCGGTGACCTCGAGCGTGTCTATGTACCCGAGCGCCAGTCCAACGAGGTCAGCGTGATCGATCCGGCCAGCCTGCGCGTGGTGGATCATTTCAAGGTCGGCCTGAATCCGCAGCACATCATCCCCTCGTGGGACCTGAAGACGCTGTGGGTGGCGAACAACGCCGAGGGGCGCACCGATGGCAGTCTGACACCCATCGATCCCAAGACGGGCAAGCCAGGGCCCGCGATCCCCGTTGATGATCCCTACAACATGTACTTCATGCCTGATGGTTCGGCTGCCATCGTTGTCGCGGAGGAACACCGCCGCCTCGATCTGCGCGATCCGCACAGCATGGCGCTGCGCTCCTCGATCCTCGCCCCCGCCTGCGGGGGGATCAATCACGCCGATTTCTCGCTCGACGGCCGCTTTGCGATTTTCACGTGCGAGTTCACGGGGGGTGTAACCAAGATCGATCTCGTGCGTGGCCAGGTGGCGGGCTATCTGGTGCTGCGCAAGCCCGTGCTCGCCGGCCAGGCAAAGGGACCGACAGTGGTGATCGGGGGCGCCGTGTGCAGCGCGCGCACCGGCATGCCCCAGGACATCCGCGTCGCGCCGGACGGCAAGCTGTTCTATGTCGCCGACATGGAGGCTGACGGCGTGTTTCTCGTCGACGGTGAGCGCTTCGTGCAGGTCGGGTTCATTCCAACCGGGACCGGCGCCCATGGCCTGTATCCGAGCCGCGATGGCAAGCTGCTCTATGTGGCCAACCGCGGCTCCCACAAGATTCACGGCCCGCCCCACGGCGCGGGCAGCATATCGGTCATCAGCTTTGCGAGCCAGAGCGTGATTGCGCACTGGCCGATCCCCGGCGGTGGCAGCCCGGACATGGGCAATGTCAGCGCGGATGGGGACTACCTGTGGCTGTCAGGACGCTTCGATGACGTCGTCTACCGGATCAACACCCAAAGCGGTGCCGTTGACACGGTGGCCGTCGGCCACGAGCCGCATGGCCTGACGGTGTGGCCGCAGCCCGGACGCTATTCGCTGGGGCACACCGGCAACCTGCGTTAACCCGTCCAAGCAAGACCGAGGCCGGTGGTGCTGCGATGCTGCCCCGCTGGTGCGCCCAGGTCCGCGCGCATGGCCCGGGCTAACGCCCGGAGGGCGAGCCCACCATCAGCGCGGGCTGCACCCACTCGTCGAATTGTGCCTCGGTGACGAAGCCGAGCGCGAGCGCGGCGTCCTTCAGGCTGGTGCCCTCGTGATGGGCCTTCTTCGCGACTTCGGCGGCCTTGTCGTAACCAATGCTCGGAGCCAGNNAAAGCTCGCGCAGCCATCGGCGAGCAGCCGGATGCTCTGCAGCGCGTTGTAGGCGATCAGCGGTCGAAACACGTTCAGCTCGAAATTGCCCGACGCGCCGCCGATGGTGATGGCCACGTCATTGCCGAACACCTGGGCGCACAGCATGGTGAGCGCCTCGCACTGGGTCGGGTTGACCTTGCCTGGCATGATCGAAGACCCCGGCTCGTTTTCCGGTATCGAGATCTCCCCGATGCCGCTGCGGGGTCCGCTCGCCAGCCAGCGGACGTCGTTGGCGATCTTCATCAGGCTGGCGGCGAGCGTCTTGAAGGTGCCGTGGGCGTGGACCAGGGCATCGTTGGCGGCGAGCGCCTCGAATTTGTTCGGTGCCGAGACGAAGGGCTGGCGCGTATGGCGCGCGAGCTCGGCGGCCACTGCGGCTGCATAGCCGGGCGGCGCGTTCAGTCCCGTGCCGACTGCTGTCCCGCCGAGCGCGAGCTCGCACAGGTGGGGCAGCGCCGCGGAGACATGGGCGAGGCCGTGATCGAGTTGGGCGACGTAGCCCGAGAATTCCTGACCGAGGGTCAGCGGGGTTGCATCCTGGAGATGGGTTCGTCCGATCTTGACGATCTCGGCAAATGCCTGCGATTTGGCGAAGAGCGTATCGCGCAGGCCGGTGACGGCAGGTATGAGACGGCCGCAGATCCCGAGCACGGCGGCGACGTGCATCGCCGTCGGGAACACGTCATTGGACGACTGGCTCCGGTTGACCTCATCATTCGGATGGATGAGTCGCGCCTCGCCGCGCTCGCCGCCCAGCAGTTCCGAGGCCCGGTTGGCGAGGACCTCGTTCACATTCATGTTGGTCTGCGTACCCGAGCCCGTCTGCCAGACGACCAGCGGGAATTCGCCATCGTGCCGGCCGGCAAGGACCTCGTCACAGGCATCGACCAAGGCCTGCGACTTGTCCGCCGCGAGCAGGCCGAGGTTGCAGTTGACGATTGCCGCGGCACGTTTGACGTGGGCGAGCCCGTAGATGAGTTCGAGGGGCATGGTCTCACCGGAGATTGCGAAATGCAGCAGCGAGCGCTGCGTCTGGGCACCCCAGAGGTGGTCGGCGGGGACCTCGATGGGACCGAAGGAATCCTTCTCGGTGCGGTAGCGCATGACAGACCTTTGTGCGGGGGACAGGTGAATCGGAGCATACGCCCGCTCCCGGAACCCGTCCGGAGGGAGGGGGTGGTCGGGGTCGGCGGGAGTCGGAAATTGACGTTTACGTAAACGTCAGCTAGCCTTCCCGAAGGACCGCGCATAATCGACACAAACAAGCGCTGCCCAACCGTGCGCGGCGCCTGGGGAGACCATCATGACCGACCTGTCCGAATCGAAGAAGATCAGCGAGTACCGGCTCAAGCACAAGGTCCGCTTCGTCACGGCAGCCGCGCTCTTCGACGGCCACGACGCCTCGATCAACATCATGCGGCGCATCCTGCAGTCGAGCGGTTGCGAGGTGATCCATCTCGGCCACAATCGCTCGGTCGATGAGATCGTCACCTGCGCAATCCAGGAGGACGTGCAGGGTATCGCCGTCTCCTCCTATCAGGGCGGGCATGTCGAATACTTCAGGTACATGATCGATCTGTTGCGCGAGCGGGGAGCAGGACACATCAAGGTCTTCGGAGGCGGAGGAGGCGTGATCGTCGCGGGGGAGATCGCCGCACTCGAGGCCTACGGCGTCGAGCGCATCTACTCCCCCGAGGACGGCCAGAAGATGGGTCTGCAGGGGATGATATGGGACATGATCCAGCGCTGCGATTTTGATCTGGCGCCGCTTGCGCCGCGACAGATCGAAGCGTTGAGGCAGCCCGACCGGCGCGCTCTCGCGCAGTGCATCACGGCCCTGGAAAATCGCCTGGCCGAGCGCGATCCGGAGTTCGACGCGCTGCGGGGCGCGCTCCTGAAGGCGGCCAGCGCGAGCCGCGCCCCGGTCGTCGGTGTTACCGGCACCGGCGGCGCTGGCAAATCCTCCCTCACTGACGAGCTCATCCGACGCCTGCGTCTGGACCAGCGCGACCGGCTCCAGATCGCGGTCATCTCGATCGATCCCTCGCGGCGCAAGTCGGGAGGCGCATTGCTTGGTGATCGGATCCGCATGAATGCCATCGGCGCCTGGCCTGGTGCCGATGGCAGCGTGCGCCAGCCCGTCTACATGCGCTCCCTCGCGACGCGCGACACGGGCTCGGAGATCAGCGAGGCGCTACCCGACGTGATCAGCGCCTGCAAGGTGGCGGGCTTCGATCTCGTCATTGTCGAGACCTCCGGAATCGGCCAGGGGGATGCGGCAATCGTGCCGCTCGTCGATGTCAGCATCTATGTGATGACCCCTGAGTTCGGTGCTGCCTCGCAGCTGGAGAAGATCGACATGCTCGATTTCGCGGACCTGGTCGCAATCAACAAGTTTGACCGCAAAGGGGCGCACGATGCCCTGCGCGATGTCGCCAAGCAGGTCCAGCGCAACCGCGAGGATTTCACCCGCAGGCCTGAAGAGATGCCCGTCTATGGCACGCAGGCCTCGCGCTTTAACGATGATGGCGTCACAGCGCTTTACCAGGCCCTGGTCACGCGGCTGAAGGAAGCGGGCCTCGCTCTCGAGCCCGGCCTGCTGCCGCGCGTCACGGTGCGCTACTCATCCGCGATGCACCTGATCGTGCCGCCGGCGCGCTCCCGCTACCTGGCCGAGATCGCCGAAGCGGTGCGCGCCTATCACCACCGCGCCCGTACCCAAAGCCGCATTGCACGCGAGGCTGAACAGCTGCGCGCCAGTGCGCGCATGCTCGGCGAGGCGGGTGCCGACCCGTCTGCGCCGCTGGCCCTGCTCGATCTTGCCCGGGTCCGCGAGGAACTGCAGGGCAACGCCGAGCGCAAGCTCCTGGCCATGTGGCCCGAGATGCAGCGCTCCTACGGGGGAGAGGAATACGTGGTCCACATCCGCGGCCGGGAGATCCGTACCCAGCTCACCAGCCAGTCACTCTCGGGCACCACGATCCGCAAGGTGGCGTTGCCCCGCTATGAAGATGCGGGAGCCATCCTGCACTGGCTCATGGAGGAGAACGTTCCCGGATCATTCCCCTACACGGCAGGCGTGTTCGCCTTCAAGCGCGAGAACGAGGATCCGACGCGCATGTTTGCCGGCGAGGGCGATGCGTTTCGGACCAACCGGCGCTTCAAGTTGCTCTCCGAGGGCATGCCCGCCAAGCGCCTGTCGACCGCCTTCGACTCGGTCACGCTCTATGGTCACGATCCGGCATTGCGGCCGGACGTTCACGGCAAGATCGGCAATTCAGGTGTGTCGATCGCGACGCTCGACGACATGAAGGTGCTCTACAGCGGCTTCGACCTGTGCAGTCCCGAGACGTCAGTGTCGATGACCATCAACGGGCCTGCGCCGACCATCCTCGCGATGTTCATGAACACCGCGATCGATCAGCAGATCGAGCGTTTTGCCGCGCAGAACCTGCGCCAGCCCACCGACGGCGAGATCGAGAAGATCCGCTCCTGGGTCCTTGAGAACGTCCGCGGCACCGTCCAGGCCGACATCCTGAAGGAAGATCAGGGCCAGAACACCTGCATCTTCTCGACCGAGTTCTCGCTGAAGGTCATGGGCGATATCCAGCAGTATTTCGTGACGCATCGCGTGCGGAATTTCTACTCGGTCTCGATCTCGGGCTATCACATTGCCGAGGCCGGAGCCAATCCGATCAGCCAGCTCGCATTCACCCTCTCCAATGGGTTCACCTTCGTCGAGGCCTACCTCGCGCGCGGCATGCATATCGACGATTTTGCGGGCAACCTCAGCTTCTTCTTCTCCAACGGGATGGATCCTGAGTACGCCGTTCTGGGACGCGTTGCGCGGCGCATCTGGGCGATCGCGCTGCGCGACCGTTATGGTGCCAACGAGCGTAGCCAGAAGCTGAAGTACCACATCCAGACGAGCGGCCGCTCGCTGCATGCCCAGGAAATCCAGTTCAACGACATCCGCACCACCCTTCAGGCGCTCATCGCCATCTACGACAACTGCAACAGCCTGCATACCAACGCGTTCGACGAGGCGATCACGACGCCCACCGAGGACAGCGTGCGGCGCGCCATGGCGATCCAGATGATCATCAACCGCGAATGGGGTCTCGCCAAGAACGAAAACCCGAACCAGGGGGCCTTCATCATCGAGGAGTTGACGGACCTGGTCGAGGAGGCCGTGCTCAAGGAATTCGAGCGGATCTCGGAACGCGGCGGCGTGCTCGGGGCGATGGAGACGGGCTACCAGCGCGGCCAGATCCAGGAGGAGTCGATGCACTACGAGATGCTCAAGCACACCGGCGAGTTGCCGATCGTCGGCGTGAACGTGTTCCGCAATCCGCATGGCGACGTGGTGCCAACGGAACTGGAGCTCGCACGCTCCACCGCCGAGGAGAAGGCGTCGCAGCTCGAGCGGCTGCGCGACTTCCATGAACGTCACAAGTCCGACGCGCCGGCAATGCTGGCACGCCTGCAGAAGGCCGTGATCGACAATGAGAACGTGTTCGCGGTGCTCATGGATGCGGTCCGGACCTGCTCTTTGGGCCAGATCAGCGAAGCCCTGTTCGCGGTCGGCGGGCAGTATCGTCGCAGCATGTGAGCGGCGGCGCCCCGCGCGCCCGGCTAAAGCATCGCGAGGGGCTGCGGACCTTCTGGGGGCGGAAAGTGTGCGTCGATCGCGCGGCGGTCCGCGGCATCCAGTCTGAGGGTGAGGGCGGCAAAATTCTCGCGCAGATGGCGTTCCTCGACCGCCTTGGGGATTGCGATGACGTGCGGCTGGGTGAGGATCCATGCGAGAGCGACCTGGACGGCGCTGGCCTCGTGGCGAGCGCCGATTGTGCTTAGCACCGGGTCGAGGGCGAGCTTGCCCTGGTCGGTCGGCGAATAGGCCATGACGGGCACGCGGTGGGCCGCAAGGAGGGGCGCGAGTGCGAATTCGATGCCGCGTTGGCTGGGTGAGTAATAAACCTGGTTGACGCTGCAGCCCACGGTGCGGTGGCGTGGGGTGGGCAGGGCCCACAGCCGTTCCATGTCGTCGACATCAAAATTGCTCACGCCCCAGTGACGGATGAGTCCCTGCGCGCGCAGGCTTTCGAAGCCGGCCACCGTCGCGGCAAGCGGGTGATTGCCCGGCCAGTGCAGCAGATAAAGGTCGAGATAGTCGAGCCCCAGCCGCTTCAGGCTGCGTGCGCAAGCTGCCTGGACGCCTCGCTCGCTGGCGTTGTGCGGGTAGACCTTGGAGACGATGAAGAGATCTTCGCGGCGCACCGTGCCCGCCAGGACCGCGGCGGCGACGGCCTGCCCCACCATGCGTTCGGCCCCACCCTCGCCATACATCTCAGCCGTATCCACGAGGCGATAACCAATCTCAAGAGCGCTGCGCAGGGCGCGCAGTTCCTGAGCCTCGCGACGCGGGTCCTCGCCCATGCGCCAGGTACCGAGTCCGAGCACGGGAACGGGTTGCCCGTCGGGGAGATCTGTGGTCCGCATTGCGTGGCTCCTCTTTTGGCTTGTCCGGTGGAGCCTTGGCAGTCCGGCCGTCCCCATGATCAAGCGCTGCGCCCCAGAACGATCTGAGCCGCGCAGGGCCCAATGGTACCGTGTGAAGCCAGGTCCCGGGTGCGGGCGACGCCACCCGAGCCCGGCAGGCGCTACCGGCTTGTCGCAGTGCAGCGCCCCATGGCCAGGGTCAAGACGCCTGCCCAGACCCGCAGCGCGCGCAGGCGCTGCGCTGTCGCCCTCTCACAACAGCGCACAACAGCGCCGTGCGCGTCGTCACAGCAACTCGTGCAAGCCTCGCGCGCATGCGGCGCAGACCCGCGTACCTAGCGCGAAAGGTCCATCCAGCAACGTCTCGCGGCCGCGTCACCTTAGTCTGCCTAGGTGAATTCTCCGCAGTGTTGCTAGGGCAGATTCCTGAGGATTCCTACGGCCTCTTCCACATGCGGCACGGGGTTTCCAAGCGGGTGATCTAGAGATAATTTCTCGCCCAAAAGATTCGCGCAATTTGTTGGAAATTCAGTCAGTTAGTGACAAATTTTTGCGCTATATTCAACGCTCAGGCGATCCTCGCCCCTCTCCAAAACCGCGCATTCAGAGGTCGATTATGAGTACTGATCTCGAACAGAATCTGAGTCCCGTCCTTCGCCATCAAATCCTCTCGAACGAGTTGACGACCGTGCTCGCGAAGCTGGACCAGTCCTTCTCGACGGTCCTCGATGACGTGCTTGAACATCTCTTCACCAAGGCGGAGTCGTGCGCGACCAACCGCGAGAAACAGGTGTTTCTCGACGCGTATAACAAGGTGCGCCATCAGGCGGGGGAGATTGAGCAACGCTTCAAGAAGAATTTCCGCAGCCTTCTCGATGAGAGCGTCGCGCAACAGGGTGGCCAGTCAAGCCAGCGCGGCCAGGGTGCGCCGCGCGATGCGATCGACTTTGGCGAGCTCACGCTCGTCGACACCGACCAGATCGATGAGGACGTCCAGGTCCGCCGGCTCACCGACAAGATCAAGGCAAGCGTCGAGTGGGAACTGCGTGATCTGAATGCACGCATGAGCTACCTGCTGGGCCGCGACGGTGCCGAGGAAGCCGACAACCCGCTGCGCCCCGAGCTGTTCTGCAAGGCGCTCGGCAGGGCGTGCGCGGACATGGAGTCCGACCACGCCACGCGCCTCGAAGTGCTGCGCAGTTTTGAGAAGGCCCTGTCGACGAATCTGGGTTCGGTCTATCACGACCTGAACGCGCGACTGATTTCTTGCAAGGTGCTGCCCAAGGTGCGCCACCTCAGCGCGGCCCGCCGGCCCGCCCCGCGCGGCGCCAGCTCGTTTGCCGGTCACATGGGCGACGCCGAACGCGACGCCGCGGTTAACGAGCGCATCGGATCCGCGGTTGAGCACGTCGTCGAGAGCACGCTTAGCATGTTCGAGGCCCTGCAAAAGCTGGTGAGCAATGCGCCGGCCTACCGCAACTCGCTCGGGATAGCCACTGAGGCCGGCCTGCCCGCCGGCCACTCACGCCGCAACCTCCTGTCGGCCATCCAGGAGCTGCGCAACGCCCAGGACGTGGGATTCGACCTCGGCTCCCTGCAGCAGGGGGTGACCCAGAATCTCGTGCCCAACTTCATCTGGGCCAATCACAACCAGCTCTCGGCCGCCGCCTCGAACAATGTCGATCGCATGAAGATCGACATCGTCGCCATGCTCTTCGATCATATCCTGGCGGACGACAAGCTTCCGGCTGAATTCAAGACCCTGCTCGGCCGGCTGCAGCTGCCGGTCTTGCGCGTGGCCCTCTCGGATGAAACCTTCTTCGCCACGCGTGCCCATCCGACCCGACGGCTCATCGACCGGATCGCATCGTGCGCTGTCGGCTACGATGGCGAAGGCGACGCCAGCCGGCGCTTCTTCCTTGAGGTCGAGCGGATCGTCATGGCGGTGCTGCGCAATGTGGACGACGAGAGCAGCACCGTCTACGAGCGCATGCTCACCGAGTTCGAATACTTCATCGAACGCGAGCATACCCAGTCGAACGACATCGTCGGCCGCGCCGCCGGCGTGCTCGAGCGCGCCGAGATCCGCGAGGTACTCGGGATCAATGCGACCATCCAGGTCAATCAGTTGCTCTACGGTGTGGCCCTCGAACCCTTCCTGAAGGCGTTCCTGCTCGATGTCTGGACGCACGTGCTGGTCGAGGCCGCCTGCCGTACCGAGGACAGCGCGACCGACCCGACCTTCCAGCGCTTCAAGCAGCTGTGCCTCGACCTGGTCTGGAGCGCGCAACCCAAGAGCAGTCCGGAGGACCGGCGCCGGCTGGTGGCGCTGTTGCCCAAGATGATCGGCTGCATCCGGGAGGGTCTTGCTCTCATCGGCTATCCGCCTGAGCAGGAGACGCGGTTTTTCGCCGAATTGATGCAGCTCCACTCGGCCGCCGTAAGGGCACCTGCTGCGTTCCCGGGCGAGCAGATCGACATCGATCGCTTCGCTGACCGCTTACGCGAGATGGTTGTCGCAAGCGATGTCACTGCGGTCGCGGGAGCCGCCGAGGTCAAGCTCTCGCCGCAATCGGCACGGCGCGTGACGGCCGAAGCGCAAGGTGAGGTCGAACTGCTGGATGTTCCGACCGGGCCCGAACCGTCCGGACTCCAGGATGCACTGCCGAGCGATGCCCTGGTGATGGCCTGGATCGATTCCCTTGAGCGCGGCAGCTGGTACGAGCTGCGGGTGGAAGGCAATTTCAACCGCGTACGGCTGGCCTGGATCAGTCCACTGAGGTCGTTCTACCTGTTCATCGCGGCTCACGGGGAGAAGGCCCATTCCCTGGATCCGGATGCACTGCGCAAGGCCCTGCGCAATGGCGATCTGCGTTCCGTGGAAAGCGAGACCCTGGTCGATCGGGCCGTGCGCGGTGTGATGGACAATCTGGGCCGTCAGCAGGCGGGCGGCGAGCGCAGCGTGGCCAGCGCAGCTCATTGAGCTGCGCAGACCCCGAAGCGAGCCCGGGCGCCTCGGTCGGACTTCGTAAGCCNNCGCGCCGGCATCGCGCCGGCATCATAAGTCGGGTTTGCGAATGAACACCAACGGCACCTCCTGGACTGACTCCGAGGGCGCCATCGTGGCCGGCTGAGAGGCGGCCAGAGAGTGTCTCTGCGCGAGGCGCACCTGGCGGAGCTCCGAGGGCGCCCTCATGCCCGCGGTGAAATCCCGCTGCCCGGACCACCAGGGCTCCGCTCGCATCAAGCGCCGGCAGCCGGATCGCTCGCACGGCGAGATCGTGGCGTTTCGCGGTGCGGGCGGCGTCTGCATGACCACGACTCGACGAGGGCCCGAGCGCGACCAGAACGCGGCCCGAGCGCGGCCCGAGCGCGGCCCGAGCGAGGCCCGAACGATCCCCCAAGACGCGAAGGACCCTAACAAAGCTTGAGGGGGTCGCTGATCTGCTCGCAGCGAAGCGGTGC
Organism: Burkholderiales bacterium; assembly: GCA_003136595.1. Classification (GTDB taxonomy): domain Bacteria; phylum Pseudomonadota; class Gammaproteobacteria; order Burkholderiales; family Burkholderiaceae_D; genus BOG-994. Next base: position 33,007 of record PLEY01000095.1, on the reverse strand, counting down.
GGCAAGAACCGCGACTCGATTTCCGGCCATGCGTGCGCGTTAAGCGGGGCCGGACACGCCTGCTGGGGGTGCCAGCGGGGCATGGCTGGTGTTCGGGCACTGAGGGCGCTGCCGGTGATGATCCTGCAAGCTGATTTCTCGAGGGCGTGGCACCAGGGCCCGTCGAGGAGATAATGGCGATCGCAGCCGGGTTTCGCCGCAGCGAAGGCGTAAGGTTTATATTGGCCGAGGAGAACCCGAGCATGACGCGGCGCGCCTAGCCCCACGTTCCCATTCGATAAAAGCTCGGGTGGTCTTTGAGGGCCAGGCCTGCGATCCTCAGGCCACCGAGGAGGTCAGGCAGTGCGGGTGGGGCTGTCCGGCAGCAGCCGCAGCCGCTTTCGGGTCAGTAAAATCAATCGCCGCCGCAAGCGGCGGCTTGCCTAGGAGCATGTCATGGTCGCATTGGACAGCGATAGCCTGAACGAGGTCAGCGAGCTGCGTCGGCAGCTGCGCGCGCTCAAGGGTCTGACGGAGACCCGCCCAGGTGTCTTTACCTACGGAGGAATGCCCTTTCTTGAGTTTCACAAGGGCGCCGGTGGCGGCCTCGTCGAAGTGGAGCTGCGTAACGCCAACACCGGCAGCGCGGCCGTCACCCGGCTTGGCGCCTCGACGCCGCTCGAGTCGCGCAAGGTCCTCGACGAGGCCAGGCGCAGGCTCGCGCGCCTGACCGACGATTGATGCCCGGCACGACCTACTCTCGCGGCGCTCGCGCAATGGCGGCGGACGCGCACGTCCGCTCCTGGGACCCTGCGAGGGTTGCCGGCTCCACGCCGAGGGGTCCCTGCGACTCCCATCAACGAGCGGGCCCACCCCTGCCGTCGTACGCCGCCCCATGCTGCTCGCGGTGTCCGGTGCCGGCAAGCTGGATGGGAACCCCGGTGATGCGAGGGGCGTTCCCAAGCTCGGTCCGCCCTCGCCAGAACGAGGAGGGCAGTCCGGCTTAGCGGGTACCCGGCAAATCGGCTAGCATCGCATCAGCCGTTGTGGCCGGGTCCCCCGATCAGCGCATCGGCACCCCATAGAGACAGGTTTCGAGGAGACAAGCCAATGTTCCAAGCCAATCTTTTTCAGGGCAAGCGGATTCTGGTCACAGGCGGCGGGACGGGGCTCGGGCGGGCGATGGCCGAGCAATTCCTGGCGCTGGGCGCCGAGATCTACATCTGTGGACGGCGCAAGGGCGTATGCGATACGACCGCCCGGGAGCTCATGGATCGGCACGGTGGCGCGGTGCACGCCTTTGGCCTCGACATCCGCGACGCGGCGGCCGTCGATGCGATGGTCGAGGAGATCTTTGCAGCCGGGCCGCTCACCGGACTCGTCAACAACGCGGCCGGCAACTTCATCTCACCGACTGCGGCCCTCTCGCCCCGCGGCTTCGATGCGATCGCCAACATCGTGATGCACGGCACCTTCTATGTGACCCATGCAGTGGGACGACGCTGGGTCGAGATGGCCCGTAACGGCCAGTGGCAGCGCGGCGATCCGTACCGGAGCGTGCTGTCGATCATCGTCACCTGGGTCCTCAATGGTGGGCCCTACGTGGTGCCGTCGGCGATGAGCAAGAGCGCGATCCATGCGATGACCATGTCGCTGGCGACCGAGTGGGCGCAATACGGCGTGCGTCTGAATGCCGTGGGGCCGGGAGAGATCCCCACGGAGGGCATGAGCAAGCGGCTCAATCCAGGCGAGGAGCCTGGGGCGCGCAGCGCGAAATCCAACCCGATGGGGCGCGCTGGGACCATGGCGGAACTGCAGAACCTGGCCACCTTCCTGCTCTCCGATGGCTGTCAGTGGCTCAACGGCCAGTCGATCATGATGGATGGCGGGGGATATCTGGGTACCGGAGGCAATTTTTACGAACTGCGGCAGTGGACCGACAGCCAGTGGCAGCAGGCGCGCGAGCATATCGAGGCGCAAAACAAGAAGGACCGTGCGCAGCGCAGTGCCTAGTCGCAGGCCGCTTTCGGGGCAAAGAGCCCGCGCGTATGCTGCCGGTGTAAAGGGGTTAGGGGGTTAGGGGATTCGGCTAGGATGCGGGCAGGTCGAGTTCCGGGTAGTGGCGAAAGATGCCGTCCTGGTTGAACGGGAGGCGGCGGGGCGAGGCCAGGTAGGCAGCGATGCGGGGCCGACGCGCCACGGCGTCAAACAGGCGGCCCAAGCGCGGATGCACGCTCTCGGACTCGCGCATCGCGTGCGGAAAGGCGTATCTGAGCCCCGCTAGCACCTGGAACAGCGACAGGTCCACGTAGGTGAGGCGCTTCCCCACCAGATGGTCCGGACCGTCTGGATTGTGCTCGAGGACGGTCTCGAAATACCCGAGAAACAGCGGTAGACGCTCGGCAAGGAAGTGCCGAGCGCGGCGCCGGGCCTCGGTGCGCTGGTCGGCGTAGTAGAGGCTCCCCGCGATCGGATGGTGCGTGTCATGCACTTCCGTGACCCAATCTGCAAGGGTCAGCTGCAGGCCGAGCGCCCAGTGGCCCGTGGCTTCCTCGTCGGGTCCAAGATCGTGATGGCGCGCCAGATACAGCAGGATGTTCGCCGTCTGGCTGATGACGAGGGAGCCCGCCTTCAGTGCGGGTAGCGCGAACGGCCGCCGGCCCTTGGCGCCGCGTGCGAGGACGCGCTCAAGGGCGCTGTCCCCCTGGCCCGGGCCCGCCTCCCGGCCGACATCCACGTAGTCGGCCGCGGCCTCCTCCAGTACGAGCCTTGCGAACTCGCCCCGGCCCTGGATGGTCGGCCAATAGTACAGTTCGTAGCGCACGAGCTTGCTCCTTTTTGCTGGGCACGCAGCCGGCATGCGGCGGTCACGCAGGTACCCGGCGGGCGCACAGCGGGCACCCTCGCATCACAGCGTGCACCGTTCGACGGCCCTGTGGCGGCGCCCGTTCCCGGGCTGCTTAATCCAGCTCCCGCGATGCCCGGATAGGGGCCTTGCCATAACAGCTGTTTATACCTGCTATGCCAAATATTGCAGTTGCAATAACTGCATAGGCAGCATATCTTACCTGCCAACAGGAACTGCCATGAATGCCCCGGATACCTCTCCTTCGTTGCCCGATTCAGAACCCTACAGCGTCGAGTCCTACCGGCTCGACGACAGTGTGGGGTATCTCGTCAAGCGCGTCAGGATGGTGTTTGCTGCGGCCGTCGACCGCGAAATGTCTGAGTACGATATTTCCTATGACCAGTGGGGCGTCCTGCTCGCCATGGCCCGCAGGCAATGCGACACAGCGGCGCTCCTGTCGCGTGAGATGTGCTGTGACACCGGAGCGATGACGCGCATGATCGACCGCCTTGAAGCGAAGGGGCTGGTCAATCGCACGCGCTCGGCAGACGACCGACGGGTGGTGCGCCTCGCCCTGACCGAGACCGGTCAGGCGCTGGCCGACAAGCTGCCGGCGGTCATGGTCAGGGTGCTGAATCGGCATCTGGTCGGCTTTTCCAAGGCCGAAGTCGCTCAGCTCACGTCTTTCCTGCGGCGCATTCTTGAAAACGGCGCCGCCGAGTCTCACCCGCCCGATTAGCAAGTCGAACCGAACGGAGGATCCATGAAAATTCCGCCGGCGCTTCCAGAAAATCCAAAGACGAACATCATGTGCAAGATATCTTCAAGTTTGAAATCCCAGGCGCGCCCCTTCCTGCGCCCCGAAGTTGCAGCCTGGGCGGCCACTTCGGGCGCGGCGATTGCCGCGGCGCTCGCGACCGCGTTTCTGCTTTCGGGGTGTGCCGCGGGGATCGTGCCGGTCTCGAAACTGGTCGCCCCAGAGACCCTGGCTGCCAGCCAGAGCCTGGGTGCGGTGCCCTCCAACGCGGCGTGGCCTGCCGACCAGTGGTGGCTGCGCTATCACGACCCTGAGCTCGATACGCTCATGAACCAGGCGCTGGCAGGAAGCCCGACCTTGGCACTGGCCGAAGCGCGGTTGGCCCGCGCCAATGCGGTCGCAGGCTATGCGCGCGCGCAGGCGGCCCCCGGTTTCTCCGCGGCGGCATCCTCCGAGCGCGGCAAATTTACCGAAAACTACATCTATCCCCCGCCGCTGGGCGGCTCGACCTTCACGACCGACACGGCGCTCATCAACTTCAACTGGGATCTCGACTTCTGGGGAAAGAATCGGGCTGCCATCGCCCAGGCCCGCTCGCAGGCGCATGCCAGCGAAGCAGACCTCGCCGCGGCGCGCCTCGCCCTCACAACGTCGGTGGCGCGCGCCTGGTTCCAGATGCAGCGCCTGGCGCTGCTCGAGGACGTGACCCAGGCATCGATCCAGCAGCGCGAGGAGATTCTGACCCTGACGCGGCAGCGTGTTGCGGCCGGTCTCGACACCAGGGTGGAACTGCGCCAGGCGGAGTCGGAGCTGCCGCAGGCGCGCGTCGATCTCGCGCAGCTTGAGGAAAGCATGAACCTCGCGCGCCATCAGATCGCAGCGCTTCTCGGTGCGGGCCCGGACGCGGCGCTGAACCTGCCGCGCCCGCGCGCCCAGGCCAGCCAGACGATTGCCCTGCCTGCCTCGATACCGGCCAACCTGCTCGGTCGCAGACCCGACCTGGTCGCCGCACGCTGGCGGGTCGAGGCGGCCGACCATCAGATCCTGCGCGCCAAGGCGGAGTACTACCCGGACATCAATCTGGTTGCATCGGTCGGGCTGATCAGCCTGGGCAACAGCAGCCTGTTGCACAAAGGCAGTGAGAACACCGCGTTCGGACCGGCGCTGACCTTGCCGCTCTTTAGCAGTTCGCTCGATGCGAACCTGCGTATCGCCGATGCCGATTACGATGCGGCGGTCGAGCAATATAACGCGGTCCTGATCGACTCCCTGCGTGATGTCGCAGACCAGATCGCCTCGCAACAGGCGCTCGAGACCCAAGCGCAGCAGCAACAGCAGGCGGTCACAACCATCGAGGACGCCTACAGTCTCGCCTTGCAGCGCTACAAGGCCGGGCTTGGCAATTACCTGACGGTCCTCACGGCCGAGACAGCGGTCCTGCAGCAACGTCGCATCTCGGCCCAACTCAGTGCGCGCGCCCTCGATCTCGATGTCGAACTGGTACGCGCCCTGGGCGGCGGCTACGACTCGGGCGCCCCCGCCATCGCACAGCGCTAGGTCAACACCCCAACAAGATCTGTTCGGAGAGAACAAATGAGCTCAAACGCCAACATCATTGAATCCAGCGCCCCGCAAGAGGGCAAACCGAAGCGTAACCGTATCCTGGCCGTGATGGCGGCCGTGGTCGTCATCATCGGAATCATCTACGCGGTCTGGTATTTCCTCGTCGGCCTGCGCTATGAGTCGACCGACGACGCCTATGTCGCCGGCAACGTGGTGCAGATCACCCCGGAGATCAGCGGCACGGTCGTCTCCATCAAGGCTGATGACACCGATACGGTCAAGTCCGGCCAGCCGCTGGTGCTGTTGAACAAGGCGGACGCGCAGATTGCGCTCGACCAGGCCGAGGCACAGCTCGCGCAGACCGTGCGTGAGGTGCGCACGCTGTATGCGAACAACGGCACCCTGGATGCCAACATCGCCGCCCGTGAGGCCGACGTCCTGAAGGCCAAGGCGGAACTGGAGCGTGCCGAGGATGATTTCAAGCGGCGCCAGGCGCTGGTTGCAACCGGTGCGGTCTCGGCCGAAGAGATGCAGCACGTCCAGTCTGAACTCGCCAACGCGAAGAGCCTGGTGGCGGCCGCCCAGGCCGCGGCAGTCGCCGCCCGCGAGCAGCTCGCCTCGAACAAGACGCTCACCGAGGGGACGACCGTCGAGCAGCATCCGAACGTGATGCGCGCGGCCGCCCGGGTCCGCGAAGCCTATCTGTCGGTCGCGCGCTCGACCCTGCTTGCGCCGCTCTCCGGGCAGGTCGCCAAGCGCAGCGTGCAGGTCGGCCAGCGCGTGCAGCCGGGTGAACCGCTGATGGCCATCGTCCCGCTCGATCATCTGTGGGTCGACGCGAATTTCAAGGAGGTCCAGCTGCGCAAGATGCGCATCGGCCAGTCGGTCACGCTGGAGGCTGATCTCTACGGCAGCAAGGCTGAGTACCATGGCAAAGTGGTGGGACTGTCGGCTGGCACCGGCGGCGCGTTCTCACTGCTGCCCGCGCAGAATGCGACCGGCAACTGGATCAAGGTCGTGCAGCGGGTGCCGGTGAGACTCGCCCTCGACCCGAAGGAACTCGCCGAGCATCCGTTACGCATTGGCCTGTCGATGGTGGCGAAGGTCGATGTGGGCGACCAGAGCGGTCCGGCGCTCGCCTCGTCCAATCCGCTCAGTGCCGCGCTGCAGACCGAGGCCATGCAGGCCCAGCCGGCCGACGCCGACGCCATCGTCAGCCGTATCATCGCAGCCAACCTGGGCACGAAGGTGAGCACGGCGGCACCCCCTGCGACGCCTTCGGGCGCGACGATCTCGCGCCACTCGGCAGGTCCGGCCGCGGCCAATCAGCTCGCGGCCCGCAACTAGGTCAAAGCGGCCGCCCCCGCCCCGAGGAGACCCGCGTCCATGGCCAGCACTGATACCCTGAGTCTTGACGGGCCGCCGCCGCGCCGCAGCGCGCCCGCCGCGCCGCCCGCGGCCTATGTGCCGCCGCCGCCCCTGAAGGGCACGGCACTCATCCTCGGCACGATCGCACTGTCGCTCGCCACGTTCATGAACGTCCTGGACACGTCGATAGCCAATGTCTCGATCCCGGCGATATCAGGCGATGTCGGGGTGTCGACCAGCCAGGGCACATGGGTGATCACCTCGTTTGCCGTGGCCAACGCCATCGCCGTACCCCTGACCGGATGGCTGACGCAGCGCTTTGGCGCGGTGCGCCTGTTCACCACGTCCATCGTGCTGTTCGTGCTCGCCTCGCTCGCGTGCGGGCTGTCACCGAACCTGCAGACACTGATTGCGTTTCGCGTCGTCCAGGGTGCGGTGGCGGGCCCGATGATTCCCCTGTCCCAGACGCTCCTCCTGGCGAGCTATTCCAAGGCCCGGGCGGGGGTGGCGCTCGGCCTCTGGTCGATGACGACCTTGGTCGCGCCCGTGGTCGGACCGCTCCTTGGGGGCTACATCACCGACAACATCTCGTGGCCCTGGATCTTCTACATCAACGTGCCGGTGGGCCTGCTGACGGCCTACGTGTCCTGGATGCTGTATCGCAGACGCGAGACGCCCACGCGCCAGTTGCCGGTCGACACCGTCGGACTCGCGCTGCTGGTGATCTGGGTCGGGTGCCTGCAGGTGATGCTCGACAAGGGCAAGGAACTCGACTGGTTCAACTCCTCCGTGGTGGTGGCACTGGGCGTCATCGCCGTGGTGGGCTTCGCGCTGTTCCTCGTCTGGGAACTGGTCGAGAACAAGCATCCGATCGTCGATCTGTCGCTCTTTCGGCGCCGTAATTTCACCTCGGGCGTGATCGCCATCTCGGTCGGTTACGGTGTTTTCTTCGGCAACGTCGTGATCCTGCCGCTCTGGCTCCAGACCCAGATGGGCTACACGGCGACCGAGGCGGGCTTCATGACCGCACCGGTCGGCCTCCTCGCGATCCTGATCACGCCGATTCTCGGGCGCAACATGACGCGCCTGGATCCGCGCATGGTCGCATCCATCGCGTTTTTCATCTTTGCCTGCGTATCCTTCATGCGGGCGGGCTTCAACACGGATGCCGATCCGGCACACATCATCATACCGACCATCATCCAGGGCGCGGCGATGGCGACCTTCTTCCTGCCGCTGCTGTCCCTCACCCTCTCGGGGCTGCCGCCCGAGCGCATCGCGGCCGCATCGGGCCTGTCGAATTTCGTGCGGATCACGGCCGGGGCGATGGGCGCATCGGTCGTCACGACGCTGTGGGACAACCGCTCGGCCATGCATCATGCCTATCTCACCGAGAGCATCTCGAACTACAGCAGCAACACCGGCGAGGCCGTGCGCTCACTGGTCGCAGGCGGTCTCTCCAACGCCCAGGCCGTAGGCTATGTCGAGCGTCTCCTCGACAGGCAGGCTCACATGCTGGGGGCCGCCGACGTGTTCTGGATGTCCGGGCTGATCTTCATCGTGCTCATGTTCGGCATCTGGATCGCCAAGCCCGAGAAGACCGCCCGCGCGGTGGATGCCGGGGGCGCCCACTGAAGAGTGGGCCGGGCGCCCCCCGCCTGGCGGCGCTCAAGCGCTGCATCGGGCCCGTACTAGGCGCGCTTGCGAACCGCCTCCAGGAAATCCTCGAGCAGCGGCGAGGAATCGAGCAGATGTGGGTCGCCGGCACGGTGGAACTCGGGGTGCCATTGGACGCCGAACACGTAGCCCGCACCCTGGACGCGCAACGCTTCGGGAATGCGGTCGGGTACCGACCAAGCCTCGACGACGACGTCGCGTGCGAGCGTGCGGACCGCCTGATGGTGGATCGAGGAGACATGGGCCGTGTCCTGGCCCGCGTACAGCTTGGCCAGGCGCGAACCCGGCTCGAACTGGATCTCGTGGTGATGCCGATCGAAAGACGAGTCGTCGATGTGACTGATCGCCTCGGGATGCTGCAGCGCGATGTCCTGGTAGAGCGTGCCGCCAAAGGCGACATTGATGAGCTGTGCGCCCCGGCAGATGCCAAGCACCGGCTTGCTCGCCTCCACGAACTCCATCAGCAGCTCGCGTTCGAAGTCGTCCCGGATCTTGTCTCCGAGCCAGTCCGGCCGCAACGGTTCCTCGTTGTAGCTCGTCGGGCTGAGATCCGAGCCACCCTGCAGCACGAGACCGTCGAGCTGGGCGACGTAGTCGCCCAGCCGCAGATTGCCGCGCGAGAGAAGCGTACCGTGCGAAACCATGGGCAGCATGAAGACCATCACGTCGCGCGACATGACCCAGTGGGCGACCGAATCTTCCAGGTACATGATCGGTTTGGAGCGCAGTCCGACCGCACCCGGCTCGGGGTGAAACAGGCGCGGCGAGATGGCAATTTTCAGGGGCTTGCGGCGACGCGAGCGCGTGGCGAGCATGGCTTGGTCCTTCTGGGGTTGGGAGCCGAGGTGTTACTGGGACCACTCCTTGCGCCAGGCGTTCCTAGGCGAGGTCCCGAACGAGGGACTGTCCGCAGCCAATGACTGCAATCCAGATCAACAGTGACACGAGGGCGGCAAGTCGCGCGCCTGCCGGCGGCAAGCGCCCGGCATCCCAGCTTGCGACCGTCTGGAACGAGCCGGTATAGAAGATCAGGGCATTGATGGCGGCTGCGAAGAGCAGCAGCATCTTGTAGAAAAATACGCCACGGCCGATGAGCGCTTGCGCATGGAGCGCGAACAGGGCGAGCCCGCTTGGCACCACGGCCAGCAAGGCCACAAGGCACAGGGGGATGAGAAAGCCGTGCAGGGCGCGGACCGGGAGCACCCGGCCAAGACCCAGCAGGCGCAGATTCATGACGACGACGGAGCCGACCACCACCACCACCCCCAGCAGATGCAGCCCGAGGAGCCAGGGCTCAAGAGCCCCGAGCCCGGCGAGGCCCGGCGCATGGATGCCAGGGGTATCGGGATTCATGTCCGCCCGGGCGGTCGCGCCGCACTGCCGGGTTCGCGATTGACGAGCCAGCTGCCGTCGCGGGCGGCCGCGCCGCTGTCGATGAGCGCCCCGCTCGCCCACTCGCACAAAGCCCCGGGCGCAAGACCCAGAAAGCGGGCGTTGATCTCGGCTACGAGCGGCAGGCGGGCGAAGCCCTCGGGGAGTGCTGCGAGCGGCAGGGATTGGGACTCGAGCAGCAGGAACTTGAGCAGGACCTTGACGGCGTGCCGCGCGTTGCGCCTTGGATCGGCAGCGAGGTAATCAAGCCGGGCGAAGGCGTTCTGAAGCGCCTTGTCGACACCGGTGAACGGCGCGCCATGACCCGGAATGACCAGCCGGATGCGCAGCGCGGCAATCGCTGTGAGTGTTCTGTGCGTGTCGGCAAAGCCCGGCCGCCCCTGGAGTTCCGGAAAGACCACGCCAAAGCCCTGCTCCCAAAGCGCGTCGGCCGAGATCAGGATCTCCTCCTTTGCGCAGTAGAGCATGAGCGCGTGCGGGTCGTGGCCGGGGGCGGCCAGCGCCTCCCAGGACAGCCCCCCGAGTTCGATGGAGTCGCCGGGCAGAAGCGTGCCCTGAAAAGCAAAACGCTCAAGACGCTGTCCGGTCTGGATGAAGCTGAAATCCGCCTCGCGCCAGTGTGCGACCAGGTCGGCTTCGGCGCGCGGAATCACCGTGTGGCAGCGGTAGACGCGCTGCAGGGCGGCGTTACCCCCGCAATGGTCGGAATGCAGATGGGTCGTGACAATCCGGTCCAGATTGCGATGAGCGAGCGATGCCCGCACCAGACCCACAGTCTGCTCGGCATGGGAGTGATAGCCGGAATCGACCAGCGCGGTCTCGAGGGGCCCCGTGAAGAGGATGTTGTTCGAGGACAGCCAGCCCCGCTCGAGCACCTGCATGGTGTCAGGAAGCATGGCGGTCCAGCCGGCGGTCTCGTCGCGGGAACCCGCGCTATGCACCACGTGCGCCTAGCCCCGCCGGCGTTCGACGCCCACCGGTACCGCCGCCAGTCCGCGAAACGCCGCGGATTCGAACCAGGGATCCCCCTCAAGGAAGGCGACCAGCATCTCGGTTGCGTCAAAGCCGAAGAACCGGCGCTGGCCGATGACCGTGGTCGGTACGCCGAATACGCCTTCGGCCAGCGCGCGCTCGCCATTGGCACGCAATGCGCCCTTGATCCCGGGCGTATCAAGCTGTGCGGGATCGACCCCGAGTTCGCCAAGCAGTGCCTGCCAGGGCCCCGGATCGCCCGGCACATGGCCCTCTTGCCACACGAATGCAAACAAGCGGCTCACGATCGCTAGAGGCACGGTGCCCTCGGTTGCGAACACGAGTGCAAGGCGCAACAGGGGCAGGGGGTTAAAGGGATGTTCGCGTGGCATCCGGAACGGCAGCCGCTCGCGCCTTGCGATCCACAGACACTGTTCATAGGTCCACTGTCTCTTCGGAGCCAGTTCCGCCGGGCCCAGCGTGCCCCAGTGGCCCAGCAGCGCCCCGAACAGCACCGGGCGCGCCTGCCAGGAGGCGAGCGCCGCGAGCGCGGGCAGGCGCATCGCCTGGAAGTAGGAATAGGGAGAGACGAAATCAAAATACCATGCGGCGGTCTTCATGATGGATCCGGGTCGCGCTGGGCGCGCCGCTCTGCAATCGCCCTCCAGACCGAGCGCTTGTAGGCGTCGGACGCGTTGCCCCACGCGATGATCTCGTCGAGGGTGCGCAGGCATCCGCTGCACAGCTGGCCGGGCACGCCGCGCACGGTCTCATCCATGCGGCACACGCTGATGCAAGGCGATGCGACCTCGGTGCTGCGCCCACCCGGTGCGCTGGGTGCGTTCGGTGCGTTGGGTCTGCGGGACACGGGACTCACGCGCGCGCCCGGGCAGCCAGGGCGTTGCCGGCACGCGAGGCGGCGCGCGCGCCGAGCCAGCCGCTGATCCACTGACCGGTCGCCACGATCGCGGGCAGATCGATCCCCGTCTCGATCCCCAATCCTTCCATGAGGAACAGGACGTCCTCGGTGGCGACATTACCCGTCGCACCCTTGGCATAGGGACAGCCGCCCAGCCCGGCTGTGGAGCTGTGGAAGATCGAGATGCCGACCTCAAGGCTCGCATAGATGTTGGCGACCGCCTGGCCGTAGGTGTCGTGAAAGTGACCGGAGAGCTGTCCGATCGGGAGTCTCCGGCTCACGGCGTCCATCACAGCGGCGGTCTTGCGCGGCGTCGCCACCCCGATCGTGTCGGCGATGTCGATCTCGTCGCAACCCAACTGGGCGAGCCGGTCTGCGACCTCGACCACGGCACCCACGCTCACCTCACCCTCATATGGGCAGCCAAGGGCGCACGAGACGGCACCCCGGAGCCTGAGCCCCGCCGCCTTGGCGGCGCGGGCCACGGGCACAAAGCGCTCGATGCTCTCAGCAATGCTGCAGTTGATGTTCTTCTGCGAGAAGGCCTCGCTCGCCGCAGCGAAAATCACCACCTCGTCGGCCTGTGCGGCCAGGGCGTCCTCGAAACCTTTCATGTTGGGCGTGAGCACCGAGTAGATGGTCCCCGGGCGGCGCGTGATGGCCCGCATCACCTCGCCACTGCTGGCCATCTGCGGTACCCATTTCGGCGAAACGAAGGATGCGCTCTCGAGGTTCTGCACACCGGCTGCAGAGAGCCGGTTGCAGAATTCGACCTTCACTTCAAGCGGCACGAGCGAGCGCTCGTTCTGCAGGCCGTCACGCGGACCGACTTCGACGATCTTGACCCGACTCGGGAGCGTCATGTTCGTCATCTTGATTCCTCCTGCGCAGATTCAGTAGCCGCGCGCACGGTCTACGATACCGTCAATCGGCAGGCCGCGCTCAAGTTGCAGGATCTTGCCTGCGATCTGGGCGAGACTGTCCTCGCGCAGTGTGCGCGCCGCGATATGCGGCGTCATGACGATGCGCGCATCGCCCCAGAAGGGATGCCCGGCGGGCAGGGGCTCCTCGCGGAACACGTCCAGGGTTGCCCCGGCGAGCTTGCCCTCGGCGAGCAGGTCGACGAGGTCCTGGTCCACGAGGTGCGCGCCACGCGCGACGTTGATCAGATAGGCGTCATCCTTCAGTTGCGAGAGGTTCTGCCGGTTCAGGATCGAATCGGTCGCAGCCGTCAGGGGCAGGATGCACACCAGGATGCGCACCGAGCGCAGGAAGGGAGCCAAGCCCTCGCTGCCGCAAAAGCATTGCACCCCGGGTATGGCGTGCGCGCCCAGCGACCATCCGAAGACGGGAAACTCGAACGTTGCAAGGGCGCCCGCCACGCGCCGGCCGATCGCGCCCAGCCCCATCACACCCACCGGGAACTGGGCGCGGATCGTCGGTTTGCGGAAACGCCACTCGTGGCAGCGCAGATCGGCCTCGAAGCGATCGAGTTCCCGGCTGTGGCGGATGACCGCGTGGCAGACGTATTCGGCCATCTGCACGGACATGCCAGCGTCGCCCAGGCGCACCACCGGCACGTCCGCTGGCAGGTTCGGCATGCGCGTGAGGGCATCGACCCCCGCTCCCAGATTGAAGATCGCCTTCAGGTGGGTCTGCTTCTCGAAGAGGACCGCGGGCGGTGCCCAGACCACCGCATAGTCCGCGGGTGTGGCATCCTCGGGATCGAAGTCCGTGACGCTGCTGTCCGGCAGATGGCGCGCGAGTCCTTCGATCCAGCGCCTGGGGTCAGTGTGGCTCGCGCAAAACACAATACGGGTCATGGCGTGCCCGGCTCGGCCGCAAAGACCAGGAGTTCCGCACCTTCTGCCACCTGCTCGCCCACGGCGAAGCGGATCTCGGCGACGACACCGGCGCGCGGCGCGGTGATCGTGTGTTCCATCTTCATGGCCTCCATGACCAGAAGCGGCGCGCCGCGCTCGACTGCGGCGCCTGGCTCGGTCATGATCGCGACGACCTTGCCCGGCATCGGTGCCGTGAGCCGGCCTTCCTCCACGAAGGCCTCGAAGTCGGGTGGATGCGCATCGAGCCAGTCGAGCACGATCTGGCTGTCACGGCCAAACAGGTGGAGAAGCGTACCCTGCCACTCGAACTCTGCCTCGAGTGCGCCCTCGCCCAGCCTGATCTCGATGGATCCCTGGGTCACCGCCCCCAGTGTGAATGACCCTGACTGGCCGCCCAGCGTGAGCGTGCAGCCCTGGGCGCCATAGCGTAGCGCGGCCACGCACATGTCATCGCCGTGCGCAAAGCGCAGCTCGCGCGTCGCGCGGCCGTTCAGTCGCCAGCCGTCCCGGCGCGACCAGGGATCCGCTCCCTCGTCCCTGCGTTCCGTGGCGAGCACGACGGCCGCGGCGAGCGCGACCGAGTTCCAGTCCACCGGGGCCGGCGCGGGAAACAGGGCCGCGTGGTGCCGCTCGATGAGTCCGGTGTCGAGATCAGCCGAGCGAAATGCTGCGCAGTCGACGAGGCGCGACAGGAAGGCGAGATTGGTGTGCAGGCCGACGATCTGGGTCTTGCCGAGGGCTGTGACCATGCGGGAGAGTGCCTCGGGGCGGTCCTTGCCCCAGACGATCAGCTTGGCGATCATCGGATCGTAGAAGGGGGTGATGCTGTCGCCCTCGCGTATGCCGCTGTCGATGCGCAGCGCCGCCCGGCTCGCACCGGCTGCGAGCACCCGCGCCACGGCAAATTCCACCGCTTCGGGAAAGCGCAGGCGCTCCAGGCACCCGGTGGCGGGCAGGAAGCCCCGCTCGGGGTTCTCGGCATAAAGGCGGGCCTCGAGGGAGTGCCCATGCATGACGAGCTCGTCCTGGCGGGCCGGCAACGCCTCACCCGCGGCGATGCGGAACTGCCACTCGACCAGGTCAAAGCCCGTGATCATCTCTGTCACCGGATGCTCGACCTGCAGCCGCGTGTTCATTTCCATGAAATAGAACGACTCGTCCTGATTGACGATGAACTCGACCGTGCCGGCACCGACATACCCCACGGCCTGTGCCGCGGCCACTGCGGCCGCACCCATCGCCTCGCGCCGCGCCCGTGTCATCCCCGGCGCGGGCGCCTCTTCGAGGACCTTCTGGTGGCGCCGTTGCACCGAGCAGTCGCGCTCGAACAGGTAGATGCAGCGGCCGTGGCGATCGGCAAACACCTGGATCTCGATGTGCCGCGGGCGCAACAGGTACTTCTCGACCAGCACCGCGTCGTCTCCGAAGGCGGCGCGCGCCTCGCGCTTGCAGGAATGGAGCGCCGCGCCGAAATCCGCTGGGGCGGTGACGATACGCATGCCCTTGCCACCGCCGCCCGCCGAGGCCTTGATGAGCACCGGATAGCCGATCGCGTCTGCGGCCGCAGCGAGCACGACGGGATCCTGATCGTGGCCGTGGTAGCCCGGCACGAGGGGTACGCCGGCCTCCTCCATCAGCGACTTGGCGGCCGACTTGCTCCCCATGGCTTCGATTGCTGCGGCCGGCGGCCCGATGAAGATCAGGCCCGCGTCCTGGCAGGCGCGCGCAAAGGCCGCATTCTCGGAGAGAAAGCCATATCCCGGATGGATGGCCTGGGCGCCGCTTTCAAGTGCCGCCGCGATGATGCGCCCACCCTGAAGGTAGCTCTCGCGCGCGGCAGGCGGCCCCACCCCGACCGCCTCGTCGCACGCCAGCACGTGTTTGGCATGCCGGTCCGCCTCGGAGAACACGGCCACGCTGGCGATGCCCAGGCGCGCCGCAGTGGCTGCGATCCGGCAGGCGATCTCGCCCCGATTGGCGATGAGGAGCTTGTCGAACATGCTCACGACTCGTGCCGGGGAGGCACGATCAGCCAGTCCGGACTGCGCTTTTCAAGAAAGGCCGCGACGCCCTCGCGGCCCTCCTTCGACGCGCGGATCAGGGCAATGCGCCCGGCGGTATCTTCGACCAGAGCCCGGTCGATGGGCCGAGCGACGACCTCGCGCACGAGGCGCTTGGCCTCAGCAAGTGCGTGCGGTGAGTTGGCAAGCAGGCCCGCGACGAGCGTGCCGATCGACTCGTCCAGCAGCTCCGCGGGGACGGCCTCATGGATGAGGCCGATGCGCTGCGCAAGGCCGGCATCGAAGCGCTCGGCTGAAAGGATGTAGCGCCGCGCAGCCCTCGCGCCGATCGCCTCGATCACGTAGGGCGCTATGGTGGCCGGGATCAGACCCAGGCGGGTCTCGGACAGGCAGAAGTGGGCGGCGCGCGAGGCGATGGCGATGTCGCAGGCGGCCACGAGGCCGATGCCGCCCGCATAGCAGTCGCCCTGCACGCGTGCGATGACCGGCTTGGGCAGCGTATAGAGGGTCTCGAGCATGCGCGCGAGTCCCAGCGCATCGGCGCGGTTCTGGGCCGCCGTGAAGCCCGCCATGCGCTGCATCCAGTTCAGGTCCGCTCCCGCGCAAAAGGCCCGTCCACCCGCACCCAGCACGACCACCCGCACGCGCGCATCGTTGCCACACGCGGCGAATGCCTCGGTGAGCTCAGCGATCATGGTCTCGTTGAAGGCGTTGCGCAGTTCGGGCCGGTTCAAGGTGATCCGGGCGATGCCCGGTTCAAGATCGAAGGCTAGGGTCTGGTAGGTCATGAGCGTCTGGCCGGAAGGGGTTGGGCGCGCCGGCGCCCGGGGTTCTGCGACAGCTTACATGCGGAACACGCCAAAGCGGGTCTCACCGATCGGGGCGTTCAGGCTCGCCGACAGTCCGAGCGCGAGCACGCTGCGCGTCTCGGCCGGATCGATCACCCCGTCGTCCCACAGGCGTGCGCTCGCGTAGTAGGGGTGGCCCTGGGACTCGTACTGCTGCCGGATCGGCTCCTTGAAGGCGGCCTCCTCGCTCGCGCTCCAGGATTCGCCGCGCGCCTCCAGGCCATCGCGGCGCACAGTCGCCAGAACGCTCGCGGCCTGCTCCGAGCCCATCACCGAGATCCGGGCGTTGGGCCACATCCACAGAAAGCGCGGCGAGTAGGCGCGTCCGCACATGCCGTAATTGCCGGCACCGAACGAGCCGCCGATGATGACGGTGAACTTGGGCACCTGCACACACGCGACGGCCGTGACCATTTTTGCGCCGTTACGCGCGATGCCCTCGTTCTCGACCCGGCGCCCGACCATGAAGCCGGTGATGTTCTGCAGGAAGATGAGGGGGATCTTGCGCTGCCCGCACAGCTCGATGAAGTGCGCAGCCTTCAGGGCCGACTCTGAGAACAGGATGCCGTTGTTGGCGACGATGCCCACCGGGATGCCCCACAGATGCGCAAAGCCGCACACGAGCGTGGTGCCATAGCGTGCCTTGAATTCCTCGAACTCGGAGCCGTCCACGAGGCGCGCGATGACCTCGCGGACATCATAGGGCCGCCGCGTGTCGGTCGGGATCACGCCATGGATCTCGGTCGCCGGATAGAGCGGCTCAACCGGCTCGCGCAGCACCACGTCGGGCCGTTTTGCGGTGTTCAGGTTCGCCACGATCTGCCGGGCGATCGCAAGCGCATGCGCATCGTTGTGGGCGAGGTGATCAACCACTCCGGAAAGACGGCTGTGCACGTCCCCGCCGCCCAGATCCTCGGCCGAGACCACCTCTCCGGTGGCTGCCTTGACCAGTGGTGGCCCCGCCAGAAAGATCGTCCCCTGGTCCTTCACGATGATCGACTCGTCGCTCATCGCCGGGACATAGGCGCCGCCTGCCGTGCAGGAACCCATCACGATCGCGATCTGGGCGATGCCCTGCGCGCTCAGGTTGGCCTGGTTGTAGAAAATCCGGCCGAAGTGGTCCCGGTCCGGAAACACCCCGTCCTGATTGGGTAGGTTCGCCCCCCCGGAATCGACCAGATAGATGCAGGGCAGGCGATTCTGCCAGGCGATCTCCTGCGCGCGCAGGTGCTTCTTGACGGTCAGCGGGTAGTAGGTGCCTCCCTTGACGGTCGCATCGTTGCAGACGATGACGCACTCGCGCCCGGCAATGCGGCCCACGCCCGTGATGAGGCCGGCCGCGGGTGCCTCGTCATCGTAGAGCCCGAACGCAGCCAGCTGGGACAGTTCCAGAAAAGGTGTGCCCGGATCGAGCAGCCTCGCGACGCGTTCGCGCGGCAGGAGCTTGCCGCGCGCCGTGTGGCGTGCCCGGGCCGTCTCGCCGCCGCCCAGGGCAATGCGCGCCACCCGCGTCTCGAGGTCTTCGACCAGGGCCTGCATCGCCCGGGCGTTGGCCTGGAACTCGGGTGAGCGGGAATTCAGTTTCGATTCAAGAATCGGCATGGTGGGAGTGGGCTTGGGTCAGCATCTCGTCCAGATCATTCTGGCGCAGGGCCAGATCCCACTCCAGGTAGAACTCATCGAGCTGTGGCGGGGCGATGCGGGTCGACGAGAGCATGGCATGAACCTGACCGCGATGGTGGATCTGGTGCGTGAACAGGTGCAACAGGACGTCCTCGACGGATTCGGCAATACGCCCGAGCTCGGGACGGACCCATTCGATGGATTGCAGAAGGCGCGCATCGTCTAGCGCTTCACACAGGGAGATGAGTTCGAGATCGGCGGCAAGCTGCGCCCGGGCGAGTGGCTCGATGGAGGTGAAAGGTCCGCTGATGCCCTCTGGCTCGGGGCGTTGGTCGATCTGCCGCAAGGGTTTCAGATAGTGGCAATCAACTTCGAGAATGTGGTTCAGGGTCGCCTGGATCGAAGGGAAGAATCCCGAGCGCGGTGCCTCGAAATCCGTCTGGGAGAGCTGGGCGCAGGCGCCGAGGAGGCGGTAGTTGGACCAGCGGTTGTTGCGGGCCATGCGGCGATAGCGTTGTGTGAGTCGATCCTTGTTCACTTGAGCATCTCTCCTTCCCGATAGGTCCAGCGGCCCGCCAGCCGCTCGAAGTGACTGCGCTCGTGCAGCCGGAAGCCGCGTCCCCCGACACGGTAGCGCGCGACGAATTCCACGCTCGCGCTGTGCTCGTCAGGAGTCTGCACCGCGCGGATCTCAAGCCCGAGCCAGCGTGGCGTTGCGAGGTCTGCGGCATCGAGCACAGCCGGGCACGTGGCCGGATGCCAGGTGCGCTGCAGGAAGGCGACGCGTCCGAGCACATAGGCGCTGTAGCGGGCGCGCATCAGCTCGAGCGCGCTGCCGGGGTCGCACTCGCCCTCCAGAAAGCGTCCGCAGCACGCCGCAAACACGCCCTGCCCGCACGGGCACGGCGTGCCGGCCTGTGGCGTGGTGACGCCCTCAGTGTGCGGCGGCAGGCTGGCCTCGACCATCAGGCGAGAGCGCGGCCGATCAGGATTTTCTGGATGTCGCTCGTGCCTTCGTAGATCTGGCAGACGCGCACATCGCGGTAGATGCGCTCGACCGGGAAGTCACTCACATACCCATACCCGCCATGGACCTGGATCGCGTCCGAGCAGATCCGTTCGGCGACCTCCGAGGCGAACAGCTTCGCCATGGCGGCCTCCTTCAGGCAGGGCCGGCCGGCATCACGCAGGGCCGCAGCGTGCCAGAGGAGCTGGCGCGCGGCCTCGAGCTGGGTGGCCATGTCGGCCAGCCTGAACTGGACCGCCTGATGCCCAAAGAGCGGCTGGCCGAAGCTCTCGCGCTGCTTGCTGTAGAGGAGTGCGGCCTCGAATGCGGCGCGGGCCATCCCGACGGACTGCGCGGCGATGCCGATCCGTCCGCCTTCGAGTCCCGACAGGGCGATCTTGTAGCCCTGTCCCACCTCCCCGATCAGATGGCTGCCGGGGACGTGACAGTTCTCGAGGCGGATCTGGGCCGTGTCCGAGGCGTGCTGACCCAGCTTCTCCTCGAGCCGGGCGACCTGGTAGCCTGGCGTTGCGGTCGGAACGATGAAAGCGCTGATGCCGCGTTTGCCGGCCTGCCGATCGGTCACCGCGAGGACGATCGCGACATCCGCGTTCTTGCCGGAGGTGATGAACTGCTTGACGCCGTTCAGGATGAAGCCGTCCGCGGCAGGCCGCGCCGTCGTCAGCAGCTGCGAGGCGTCCGAGCCGACCTGGGGCTCGGTGAGGCAGAACGCGCCCAGATACTCGCCCTGGGCGAGCGGCCGCAGCCAGCGCGCCTTCTGCTGGGCATTGCCCCAGTTCTGCAGGATGCTGCAGACCGGGCAGTTGTTGACGCTGACGATGGTCGAGGTCGCCCCGTCGGCGGCCGCGATCTCCTCGAGAATCACGGCGAGCGACAAGGAATCGAGACCGGCGCCACCGAATTCCGCAGGAACGGTCACGCCGTAGCAGCCCAGTCGCGCAAGGCCGGCGAGGGCGGCGCGTGGAAACGTCGACTCCCGGTCCCATTGGGCCGCGTGGGGCGCGATCTCGGCCTGCGCGAAATTGCGCACGGCATCGCGGATCATCTCCTGCTCGTCACTGAGGAGCATGGTCGGATGGCGCGCTGGCGAGGCTGACCGGGCCGGCGCAGTGACGCGGCCTGGCGCACGGACTTGCGGCCGTGCGGGGCGAAGCGGCGCAGGGTGCGCGCTTCATGGCAGTTCGATGGCGATCGCGGTCGCTTCGCCGCCACCGATGCACAGGGAGGCGATGCCGCGCCGGCCGCCCGTCTTTCTGAGCGCCCCGATGAGCGTGACGAGGATGCGGGCGCCTGATGCACCGATCGGATGGCCGAGGGCGCATGCCCCACCGTGGATATTGACGCGCTCGCGCGGGATACGATGCTCGACCATCGCGGCCATCGGCACCACCGCGAAAGCCTCATTGATCTCGAACAGATCGACGCGCTCGGTCGACCAGCCCACCTTCTGGTAGAGCTTCTCGATGGCGGCCACCGGTGCGGTGGTGAACCAGCCCGGCTCCTGCGCGTGACTCGCATGTCCCAGGATGCGCGCGAGCGGCGTGAGCCCGAGGGACTGAGCCTTCGAGGCGCGCATCAGCACGAGGGCAGCCGCGCCGTCATTGATCGAACTGGAACTGGCCGCGGTGATCGTACCGTCCTTCTTGAAGGCCGGCTTCAAGCCCGGAATCTTGTCGAGCTTGATCTTGCGCGGACCCTCGTCGCTATCGATGACAGCATCCTCGCCGCGCACCTTGACCGTGACGGGCGCGATCTCCCAGCGAAAATCCCCGGCGTTCGTCGCGTGCTGCGCGCGGCGCACGGATTCCATCGCGAACGCGTCCTGCGCCTCCCGGGTGAACTGGTAGCGCGCTGCACAGTCTTCACCGAACGTGCCCATCGAGCGGCCACGCTCATAGGCGTCCTCCAGCCCATCGAGCATCATGTGGTCGTAGATCATGCCATGTCCGATGCGGTAGCCGCCGCGCGCCTTGGGAATGAGATAGGGCGCATTGGTCATGCTCTCCATCCCGCCGGCGATCGCGACCTCGGCGGAACCGGCGCTCAAGAGGTCATGGGCGAGCATCGCCGCTTTCATGCCCGACCCGCACATCTTGTTGACCGTGGTCGCTCCGACGCCCAGCGGCAAACCCGCTCCAAGCGCCGCCTGGCGCGCGGGCGCCTGTCCAAGGCCTGCGGGCAGCACGCAGCCAAAAACGAGTTCATCGATCTGGTCCGGCTCGAGCCTCGCGCGCTCAAGCACTGCCCGGATCGCGACGCTGCCCAGCTGGGTTGCGCTCAGCGACGCGAATTCACCCTGGAATGCACCCATCGGGGTGCGCGCCGCCGCGACGATGACGATCGGATCTGCTTGCATGGTGTTTCTCCTTTTTGCGTCGATCTAGAATATCAGCGCAAGTGGCTCCTGGCTGCCGCCTTACAGGGTCTCGCTGAAGAGCTCGCGGCCGATCAGCATGCGGCGGATCTCGCTCGTGCCAGCGCCAATCTCATAGAGCTTGGCGTCGCGCCACAGGCGTCCCGTCGGATAGTCGTTGATGTAGCCGTTCCCACCGAGGATCTGGATCGCTTCGCCCGCCATCCAGGTGGCCTTCTCCGCGCAGTACAGGATGACGCCGGCGCAGTCCTTGCGCACCTCGCGCACGTGCTCCCGACCCAAGGCGTCGAGGTTCTTGCCGACCGTATAGCAATAGGCACGGCACGCCTGCAAGGTTGTGTACATGTCCGCGATCTTGCCTTGAATGAGCTGGAATTCACCGATGCTCTGGCCGAACTGCTTGCGTTCGTGAATGTAGGGCACGACCGCGTCCATGGCGGCCTGCATGATGCCGATCGGGCCCGCCGCCAGCACGGCGCGCTCGTAATCGAGTCCACTCATGAGGATCCTGGCCCCTGCCCCCTCGGCGCCGAGGATGTTCGCCTCGGGCACCACGACGTCATGGAACACCAGCTCGCCGGTGTGCGAGCCGCGCATGCCCAGTTTGCTCAATTTCTGCGCCACCGAAAAGCCCGGCATGCCCTTCTCGACGAGAAAGGCGGTCATGCCGCGGGCCCCGAGTTCCGGATCGGTCTTGGCATAGACGACGAGCGTGTCACAGTCCGGACCGTTCGTGATCCACATCTTGGTGCCATTGAGAACATAGCCATCGCCCCTGCGCTGGGCGCGCAGGCGCATGCTGACGACGTCGGAGCCGGCGCCGGCCTCGCTCATCGCGAGCGCGCCGATGTGCTCGCCCGACACCAGCTTGGGCAGATATTTCGCCTTCTGGGCCGGTGTGCCGTTGCGGTGGATCTGGTTGACGCACAGGTTCGAGTGGGCGCCATAGGACAGCCCGACCGACGCGGATGCCCGCGAGATCTCCTCCATGGCCACCATGTGCGCGAGATAGCCCATGTCGGCGCCCCCATATTGCTCGGAGACCGTGATGCCCAAGACGCCAAGCTCGCCGAGCTTGGTCCACAGATCCATCGGAAACTGGTCACTCGCATCGATGTCCGCCGCGCGCGGCGCAATCTCCGCGGCGGCGAAGGTGCGGACCGCGTCGCGCAGCATGTCGATGTCTTCGCCCAGGGCGAACTGTAGTCCGATCGAGGAATTCACGGCGGTCTCCGGGTCAGGCAGAAGGGTGCTGGGGCGCCCGTGCGTCGCTGGCGAACAGGGTCATCTGCATCAGGGCGCACTGCGCGAGGCTTGCGCCCTCGCGCGCGCAGAGCTCGACCGTGGCAACCAGCAGCGAGCGCCCGGCGCGAATCACCCGGCCGCGCGCCACCAGCGCCTCGCCCCGAGCGGGTCTTAGGAGGTTGATCTTGTATTCCGCCGTCAGGCATTCGCGCTCGGGCATGAGCTTGCTGTTGGCTGCGTAGCCGCCCGCGGAATCACCCACGGCGGCGATGATGCCGCCGTGGAAGTAGCCGTGCTGTTGCGCCACCGCCTCCGAAAACGCCAGTTCCAGCTCGCAGAACCCATCGTCGACGGCAGACATGGACGCCCCGAGGGCGAGCATGGCGCCCTGGCTTTGGAAGCTGCGCCGAACCGCGTCCTCCACGCCCGCTTGCATCATCGTCCCCTCCGCTGCGGTGTCGCTGCCCCGCATTCTAGCGCCACACTGACGTTTACGTAAACGTAAAGTAACCGTGGCCGAGGGTTCATGCTCAAAGGGCATCCTTGACGCTGCGCCGCACAGGTTTGCTGCCGCCCTCGAGGGTCGACTTGCTCAGCCGCGGGGCGGCGTGCACCGGCGCCGGGGCAGCCAGTGCCGCGCCACCGACTTCGGCCAGAAGACGCCGGCATTGGGCTTCATGGCTTTCGACCTCCGCGAGCGCCACCTCGATATCCTCACGCTGCTGCTCCAGGGTCTGGCGGTGACGTGCGAGCACCGCCAGAAAACGCGTCAGCTGCGCGCTCGTGTCCTTGGGCGACTCGTACATGTCGACGAGCTCCCTGATCTCCGAGAGCGACAGGCCAAGACGCTTGCCGCGCAGCGTCAGTTTGAGGCGCGTGCGGTCCCGCTGCGAATAGATGCGCTGGCGTCCATTGGCACCCTCGCGGCGCGGCGCGAGCAGCCCCTGATCCTCGTAGAACCGGATCGCGCGCGGCGTGATGTCGAATTCGCGGGCGAGTTCAGTGATCGAGTAGATAGCCATGCCGGGCCTGTCGGGGGTTGTGCAGCAAATCAGCGCTGACGGTACACTTGGGTTTCCGTAAACGTCAATTCTAAGCCCGATTCATGCCTGCCGGGTCGCTCTGGCAGCATGGGGCCACACTCCCGTGAATCCACTCGAAAGCCGCCTTGCGTACCCCTTTGGCGAGACTTTGCCTCCACCCGGACGGAAGTTCGAGATCGCGCCCGGTATCTACTGGATCCGCAAGCCTCTGCCGTTCGCCCTGAATCACATCAACCTGTGGCTCCTGCGCGACCATTTCGAGGGGCGGCAGGGCTGGACCGTGGTCGATTGCGGCATCGCAAGCGACGAGACGCGCGCCTTGTGGGATGAGGTGATCGATCATGAGCTCGAGCGGCTGCCGATCGTGCGCGTGCTGTGCACCCATACCCACCCCGACCATCTGGGCAATGCGGCGTGGCTGACCGAGCGCTTCGGCGCGCCCCTTTGGATGACCTTGGGCGAGTATGCGATGGGCCGCGTGCTGCAAAGCGGCCTGCTGGGCACCGATGGTCCGAGCACGCTCGAGCACTTCATGGCCCACGGTCTTGTTGACGCGGCCCATGCCGAGACGCTCAAGCTGCGCACCAGCTACTTTGCCCGGCTGGTTCCTGCCATGCCCCTGTCGTTTCACCGCATCGCCGCAGGGGATGCGATCCCGATCGGTGATGAGACCTGGCAGGTGATCCCGGGTTTTGGGCACTCACCCGAGCATGCCGCGCTGTTCGCCCCGGGAGTGGAGATCCTGATCTCGGGCGACATGCTGCTGCCGCGCATCTCGACGAACATCAGCGTGCACGCGATGGAGCCCGAGGCCAACCCGGTGCAGCAGTTTCTGGATTCCATCGACCGCTTCGCTGCCCTGCCCGCGCAGACGCTGGTGCTGCCCTCGCATGGCCGGCCGTTTCGCAACCTCCATGAGCGGATTGCCCAGCTCCACCAGCATCACGAGGAGCGCCTCGCCGAAGTGCTTGAGTTATGCGCCCGGCCCACGTCGGCGGCGGACGTGGTCCCCGTCATGTTCAAGCGCGAACTCGACACACACCAGTTGTTCTTTGCATTTGGCGAGGCGCTCGCGCACCTGCACGCCCTGTGGTTCAAGGGCCGGGTGGTCCGCACCCGCGGCGCCGATCGCGTCTATCGGTTCCAGGTGGCTCCGCCCGCCTAGCGGCAGGCGCGCTCCACCCGGGGAGCAAAGAGGAAAACGCTAGCCCGCGACGCCCGTGCCAGGGCCAACGAGTCCCCCCGGTTCCGACGCGCTCGGCGGCNNATGCCCGAGGGCCGCGGCAGCGGGGGAATCTCGTATTGAGCCAGCTCCTGCAGGCAAAAACTCGCCGCAATCAGCACGGTCGGCACGTGAAACAGCAGCATCCACATGCCTGGGTCCTGCTTGACCTTAAAGCGCGAGAGCGTGAGAACAGCGGCCAGGATGGCAGCGAGGGTGAGAACCGGTATCGAGCGGCGCAGCACGACCCCCCAGCGGGCCCCAAGCCAGCGCTCATGAAAGCGTGCGGGGGCTTCGGCCAGGGTCGTCGCGAGATGGGCGGCCGCGACATCGAGCGCGTTCTCTGCCTTGCGGGTGCGGCGCGCTGGCCCGCCGCGCACCCGCAGGCGGGTTTTCCAGCCACCTCCATTACGAACCAGCCGCGCCCAATCCCACCCGAGCACGGCCAGAAGATCCTCCGGTAGCGCGAGCGCTTCACCGGCCGCAGGCTCGAGACCCAGATCGGCCGAGATGCCGCGCGTCGAGGACAGCGAGAGGGTCAGTACCAGCCCCTCGACCCGGGCAACGCCCCGGGTCAGGACGATTGGGGCTGCAACCGCGTCGATCCCTCGGGCGCCTTTGGGATCCAGTGCATAGCTGCGCGCGACCGCAAACCCCTCGCCGAGCCGGAAGTGATGCTCGAGGGGGATGGACTCGATGCGCTGCAACAATTCACCGGGCTCCGGACCCATCGCTTCGAGCGTTGCCGAGAGGCCGCACGGCAACGTCACCCGGCGCGTCAGCCGGCAGGTGCCGGTTCCGAAACTGTGCAGTTCCAGCTCTTCGCACATCCGGGGCACTGCCCCCGGCACGCTGGCATGCTCGGCCGGCTTAAAGATGAGGCGCCGCTCCAATCGATTGCTGGCGTGCAGGTCGACATGGCGCCCCGCACGCGTGAAGGGACCCACCAACCCCAGGATTTCGTGATGGGTGAGGGGTGGGACGCTCATGCGTGGCAGCCTCTGGCGCGGGGTTCGGGCAAGGGCTCCAGCGTGGCGCGGCGCTGAGCGGCGCGGTCCAGGGTGCTATGGACGCAACACGGACGGGCGGTCATCTTGGTCCTTCGGCCGATGTCCGCGGGTCGGTGCGGGCAGATGACGATGATACTGGAACGCCCCGCGCGCAGCGACCGCGGGCGCAGAGGGAGCATTCAGGGGGCAGACAGGGGTGGGGGACAGAAGCGAGTGGGGTCGCCGGCCGCCCGCCTTCTAGTGGTCGTCGAAGCGGCGCACCGCCGCGCGCAGCCAGTCCATCTGCTCTTTGAAATGGGTGCAGGCGTCGCAGAACGACAGGTGCAGACGCATCTGGATACGTTGCACCGGACCGAGCTTGCGGTCCATCGATTCGGCAACCAGCCGATGCATGTCCTTGCAGGTTCGAAGCAGATTGATCATTTCGTTGGGGCCCGGGGACGTTCTCCAAACCAGTTGAGCTGCAGGCATTCACGCAGCCGCATGCGCGCACGGTAGAGCATGACCCAGCAATTAGACGTCGAGATCGCCAAGTCCTTACAGATTTCTTCGGTTTCGAGCTCCAGCCACTCCCGCATCATGAAAACCCGGCCCACCGCCGGCGGCAGCCGCGCCACGCAAGCCTCCAGGATGTCAAAGAATTCCTGGCGCGCGAAGCTCTCCTCNNCCCTCGGGATTGCCCCAGTCAGGCGGTGGCTCGCGGAAGTGGCCGTCTTGCTGGAACAGGTTGTCAAACGCCTGCTCGTCGGACTCGTCGTCGGCGCCGGTGATCTGGACCTCCCGTTTGCTCGCGCGTAGCTGGTCGATGATCTTGTGCTTGAGGATGCCTATGACATAGGTCTTCAGGGTCGATTGCCCGCCGAATGCCGCGGGACGCTCGAGTACCGCCAAAAGCGTATCGGAGACCACGTCCTCTGCCCAGGAATCATTACGCAGTTGCAAGCGCGCAAAACGCAAGAGATGCGGACGCAACGCCCCCAGCTGGGCGGCAACATCCCGGTCCGGATCAGACGCTTCGGTGCTCATGCGGCGTCGTTCTGGCAAGGACGGAACAGGGCGCGCTCGGGCCGAGGCGGCGCTTGCAATCTCGCGCGGCGGCCTTGTCCGTGGGCTAAAATGCGGGACTCTTTTCTGGAGACAGCATGGAACAGTTCTCGGATGTCGGATCGGTTTCTGCACTGATGAAGGCGGACATTCTCTCCGAGGCTCTGCCCTACATCAAGCGATTTCACGGCAAGACGATCGTTGTCAAGTATGGCGGCAACGCCATGACTGACGTCAAGCTCCAGGCTGCCTTCGCCCACGACGTTGTGATGCTCAAGCTGATCGGCATGAATCCCGTGGTGGTCCATGGAGGGGGGCCGCAGATCGACGACGCCCTGCGCAAGCTCGGCAAGAAGGGCGAGTTCATCCAGGGCATGCGCGTGACCGACGAAGAGACCATGGAGGTGGTCGAGTGGGTCCTCGGGGGTGAAGTCCAGCAGGATATCGTCGGCCACATCAACGCGGCCGGCGGCCAGGCCGTCGGGCTGACCGGGCGCGACGGCGGCCTGATCCGGGCGCGCAAGCTGAAAATGCAGGACATCAACGACCCCAAGAAATTCTACGATGTCGGCCTCGTGGGCGAGATCGATTCGATCAATCCCGCCGTGGTCCGGGCGCTACAGGACGATGCCTTCATTCCGGTGATCTCGCCCATCGGATTCGGCGAGAACAACGAGAGCTACAACATCAACGCTGATCTGGTTGCCGGCAAGCTCGCCGAGATCCTGAAGGCCGAGAAGCTGGTGCTTTTGACCAACACTCCCGGGGTTCTCGACAAGGAGGGCAAGCTCCTCACAGGCCTGACGGCCAAGGCGATCGACGAACTGTTTGCCGATGGCACGATCTCCGGAGGCATGCTGCCCAAGATCTCCTCGGCGCTCGAGGCTGCGCGCAGCGGCGTGAATGCGGTCCATATCATCGACGGCCGCGTGCCCCACTGTCTGTTGCTCGAGATCCTCACCTCCCAGGGCGTGGGGACGATGATTCGCAGCCACTAGCGCGCCACTCACCTTGGCGCCGCGTTTCACGTGGTTCTTCGATCTGGACAACACGCTCCACGACGCGTCATATCGCATCTTTGCGACCATCGACGGCACCATGAACGCCTATATCGAGCGTCATCTTGCCGTCAGCGCCCGGCAGGCTGACCACCTGCGGCGCAGTTACTGGCTGCGCTACGGGGCGACGCTCCTGGGCCTCGTGCGCCATCATGGCGTCGACCCGCATCATTTCCTGAACGAAACCCATGATTTCGTCGAGGCCCCCGGGATGGATGGGTTGATCCGCAGCGAACGCGGCCTCGCGCGCCTGATGGCGCGGCTTCCCGGGCGCAAGGTGCTTCTGACCAACGCGCCTGCGCGCTATGCCCAGGTGGTGGTGCGCTCGCTTGGCATCCATCGGCACTTCGCCCGTCGCTATGCCATCGAGCAGATGTGCGTGCACGGCCGCTTTCGCCCCAAGCCCTCGCGCGCTATGCTGCGCATGCTGCTCGCGCGCGAAGGCGTGCCCCCCTGCCGCGCCGTGCTTGTCGAGGACAGCGCGGTGAATCTGAAGAGCGCCCGGGTGCTCGGGATGAGAACCGTGCTCGTAAACGGGCATACTCCGGCCAGCGGCCCGACACGAAAAACCCGTCCGGGCTATGTCGACCTTAAAGTAAAATCAATTGCCGAACTTGCTCGCCGCCACCGCCTGCTCTTCTAACCCATGCCCAACGATCCTGCCCCCGCCGAAGCGATTCCAAGCGCCGTGCCCACCAAGCCCGCGGGTCGGCGGCCGGGCGAGCGCAGGCTCCAGATCCTCCAGACCTTGGCGGAGATGCTTCAGCACCCCAAGGCCGAACGCATCACCACGGCGGCCCTCGCCAAGCGGCTCGACGTTTCCGAAGCGGCCCTCTACCGCCACTTCGCCTCGAAGGCGCAGATGTTCGAAGGCCTGATCGAGTTCATCGAGGAGACCGTCTTTGGTCTTGTCAACCAGATCACCCAGAGCGAGGATAGTGGCGTGAAGCAGGCGCGGCGCATCATCGCGATGCTGCTTGAGTTCGCGCAGACCAACCCGGGCATGACACGTGTTCTGATCGGTGACGCCCTGGTCATCGAGGACGAGCGCCTGCAGGACAGGATGAACCAACTGATGGACCGGCTCGAGGCATCGATCAAGCAGAGCCTGAAGGTCGCCGTCGCCCAGGGCGCCTACCCCGCCGAGGAGGATCCGGCAGCGCGCGCCGGCCTCATCATGGCTGCCGTCATCGGACGCTGGTCACGCTTTGCCAAGACCGGCTTTCGCAAGTCCTGTCTCGAGCATGGGGAGACCCAGGGCCGCATCCTTTTGTCCTAGCGCACCTTAGCGAGGCGCGCGGCACACCGGACAGTCGGGGTCGCGTTCGATACCGATCGACTGCCAGGACATGGTGAGTGCGTCCAAGAGCAGGAGGCGCCCGTTGAGCGTCCCGGGCAGCCCGGCCAGGCACTTCAGTGCCTCGGCGGCCTGCATGGTGCCAATGATCCCGGTCACGGGGGCAAACACCCCCATCGTCGCGCAGTCCTCCTGGTCGGGTTCCGTACTCTCGGGAAACAGGCAGGCGTAGCAGGGCGCGCTCGCCAGGCGCAGGTCGAAGACACTGATCTGACCATCGAAGCGGGATGCCGCCCCGGACACCAGCGGGCGGGCATGGGCCACGCAGGCGCGGTTCAAGGCGTGCCGCGTCGAGAAATTGTCGGTGCAATCGACGACCAGGTCGACCTGGCTCACCGCCTCCTCGAGCGCGTCCCCGGCGAGCCGCGCCTCGATGACGTCGACCCTCGTTTCTGGATTCAGGTCGTGCAGATGATCACGCGCGCTTCGGACCTTCGCTGCACCCACGTCGCGGGTCTGGTACAGGATCTGGCGCTGCAGATTGGTAATCTCGATCTGGTCCGGGTCGGCGATGAGGAGCCGGCCGACCCCCGCTGCAGCCAGGTAGAGGGCGGTCGGGCAGCCAAGGCCGCCCGCACCCGCGATCAGGACTTGCGCAGCATTGAATCGCCGCTGAGCCTCGATGCCGAGTTCGTTGAGCAGGATGTGGCGCGAGTAGCGCAGCAACTGCTCGTCCCCGAACTCGCCTGGTTCTAGGGCCATGACTTGCCTGCCGGGAGGGCTAAGGCTGCCGCAAGGTGGGCGTTGCGGCCACCCCGGGCCTTGGGCACAGCCTTGGCGTGATCCGGGTAGTGGCCTATTTCGCGACCGGCGCTGCAGGCGCGCTGCCGAAGGTGGCAGGGGAGGCGTCCGCGGTCATTTTTGCGGTCTCGACCGGCTCTCCCTTCAGGAAGTGCAGGGCCTGCTGCAGCTGAAAGTCGTCCTTCGAGCCGAATTCAATCGGCTTGATCGGTGCCTTCTTGGCGCCTTCGGCTCCCTCGCCGGCTTCATTGGCCTTGCCTGAACCATCCGCTGCCTTCTTTGCCGATTCCGGGCTGTTCTGGACGAGCGGATTGGCCAGGTGGCGCTCGAGGTCGGATTCGCGCGGGAAGTCGAACACATTGCCCTGTGCGGTGTCGTCGACGACCAGATCGGGCGTGACACCCGTGTTCTGGATCGAGCGGCCGTTTGGCGTGTAGTAGCGCGAGATGGTGAGCTTGATGCCGGTCTTGCGGTCCGGCGGCAGCGGCAGGATCGTCTGGACCGAGCCCTTGCCGAAAGTCTGGGTGCCAAGGATGGTTGCGCGCTTGTAATCCTGCAGGGCTCCAGCGACGATTTCCGAGGCGGACGCCGAGCCCCCATTGACCAGAACCACCATCGGGATGGTCTTGACCTCGCTCGGCAGGCCGCGCAGCACATCCTCGCCACCGCGCTGGTACTCCTCCTTGGTTGCGAGGTACTTCATCTGCGCCTCAGCCATCTGACCCTTGGTGGAAACAATCAGGCTTTCGGGAGGCAAGAAGGCTGCAGAGACCCCAATCGCCCCGGGCAGCACGCCCCCGGGATTGTTGCGCAGGTCAAGCACGATCGATTTCAGGGGCCCGGACTTCTCGAGCGTCTCGAGCTGCTTTTCGAGGTCCTCGACGGTCGGGTCCTGGAACTGGATGATGCGCACGTAGGCCACACCCGGCTCGATCAGCTTGGCACGCACGCTTTGCACCCGGATTTCCTCGCGGATGAGGGGGACGATGAGCGGCTTCGCCTCGCCCTGGCGTTGGATCGTCAGGGTCACCTTGGTCTTCGGCGCGCCGCGCAGCCTGAGCACCGCGTCGGAGACCGACATGCCCTTGACGTCGGCGTCGTCGATCTTCACGATCAGATCTCCAGACTTGATGCCTGCGCGAAATGCCGGGGTATCCTCGATCGGCGAGATCACCTTCAGGTAACCGTTCTCGCTGCCGACCTCGATTCCGAGGCCACCGAAGCGCCCCACTGTCTGTTCCTTGAGTTCCTTGTAGGCCTTCTCATCCAGATAGGCCGAGTGCGGATCAAGGTCGGCGACCATGCCGTTGATCGCACCAGTGAGCAGCTTGCGGTCGTCGACCGGCTCGACGTAGTTGCTCTTGATGACGCCAAATACGTCAGCAAACTGGCGGATCTCGTCGACGGGCAGGGGGCTGCGGGCATCGGCAATGCGCTGGGCCGTCGCGCTGATGGCAAGGCTTAGCGCCACGCCCCCGACGATCCCGGTGGCCACCAATCCGACGTTCTTCAACGATATCTGCATGGAAATCCTCTTCGCCGTCCCACCGCGATCCTGCCTGCCGTCATCGCCCCGCGATCCATGTCAAGGGATCGAACGGTTTGCCCTGGTACCTCATTTCAAAGTATAGCCCGGTTTCCGGGTTGCCTCCGCTGTTGCCGACGGTCGCGACAACATCGCCCATTTTCACAATGTCACCAGGTTGTTTCAAGAGTGACTCATTGTTACCGTAGATCGACAGATACTGATCGCCGTGGTCGATGATGAGCAGGTTTCCGAAGCCGCGCAGCCATTCGGCAAAGACCACCCGGCCGGGAGCGAGGGCGTGCACTTCGGCGCCCGCCGGCGCCCGGATGAACAGGCCCTTCCAGGAGGGCCCGCCCTCAGCGCGAGTGGCGCCAAACCGGCCGGCCAGTTCGCCCTGGACGGGCAGGTGCAGTTTGCCGCGCGTGGCCACCAGGTTGCCCGCAAAGGCCGGTTCGGGCGCGGCTTGCGCGTGCGACGCCCCCCCAGACTGGGCGGCCGTCGCGGCCTCCTCGCCAGTCCCGGACGGCTCGCGCCGGTGCTCGGCGTCCGGGATGGGCTTGTCGGCGTGCTTCTCCGCCAGCCGGTCCTGCTGCTGCTTCTCGCGCGCTGCGGCACGCTGGCGTTCGCGCTCCCGCTCGCGCGCCTCGCGCGCCTGGCGTTCTATCAGCTTGCCGAGCTGCTCGACGACCTGGGAGAGCCGCCGCTCGTCGCGTTCCAGCGCGCCGGCCTCGGCGCGCTGTGCCGCCAGTTTCTCTGAGATCTGGGCGAGCGTGGTGCGGCGCAGTTCCTCGTCCTTGAGCAGATCGGCGCGCTCGGCCTGCTGGCTCTGGGCGTTGCTTGCCAGCTCATCCTTGCGCGCCTGGGCCTGTTTCGAGAGGTCCATGAGCTCGGTGAGGCTGCCCTCGAGATCGTGGAGCATGCCTGTCACGGCCGCCGAGACATAGCCTTCATATTCGAAATCCCGCTGGATACGGTTTGGGTTGTCGCCCGAGAGCAGCAGCCGAAACGGGTCCTGATTGCCGGCCAGGTACTGGTCGTGCAGCATCCGGGCCAGCTGATGCTGCTGGCTTGCGATGCTCTGGGTGGCGCGCAGGCGGCGTTGCTCAATATCCGCAAGCTGTGCCTGGATGAGCGTTTCTTGCTGGTTCAGGTTGCGCAGGCGCCGATTGGCCTCGGAAATCGCGCGCTCCGAAGTGGCCAGGGCATCGGCGACCTCAGAGCGCGTTGCCTCACCCGCCGCGATGTCGCGCCGCAGCGCGTCGAGCTTCTGCTGCAGCTGCAGGCGCTGCGCGGCCTGCTCCTGCTGCAGGATACGCGCCTGTTCGGGATCGCTTGGCAGCGCGTTCTCAGCTGGAGGCCGGGCAGGCACCTTGCTCGAGCGGTGCACAGCGCGCGGCGGCCCGGCGCCGTTGCGGGCGGGGGCCGCAGCGCCCTTCGTCGCCGGCTTGGCCCGGTTCTTGTGGAGCGCAGGCTTCGCGGCGTCGGCAGATGGCGTGGCGGGCGCCCCGGGCGCGCTGTTTGCACCGGCTGCGAGCAGCACCAGCCCG